>NZ_CP060388.1:3329166-3685000 GCF_014280435.1 Sphingobium sp. KCTC 72723
TGTCAGGAACGCGCCCCAGAACACGCCAATGATCGCCGCGCCCTTGACGAGAGGCAGGTTGAGCGGGATCGCGGGAATATCGCCCCCGGCAAAACCAATCACCAGATAGCGCCCGTCCCATGCCATCGCGCGGAACGCCGGGTCGGCCAGCGCACCGCCAACCGGATCGAACACCATATCGACGCCGCGCCCGCCAGTCAGCGCTTTCAACGCCGTTTTGAGGTCAGTCGCGGCATAGTCGATCAGATCGTCCGCACCATGCGCGCGCGCCAGCGCCAGCTTGTCCTGCGAGGATGCCGCCGCGATCACACGCGCGCCCATCGCCTTGGCCGTTTCCACCGCTGCCAGCCCCACGCCGCCCGCTGCGCCCAGCACCAGCAATGTCTCGCCCGGTTGAAGCCGTCCGCGCTGCGCAAGCGCATGGATCGCGGTGCCATAGACCATGGTGAAACCCGACGCGACGTCGAACGGCATGGCGTCGGGAAGGATGAAGCAACGGGACGCCTGCACCACCACGGCATCGGCAAAGGCACCCCATGTCGTCATCGCCGCGACCCGATCCCCCACGCGCAGGGCCACGCCCTCCCCCACCGCATCGACCACGCCTGCTGCTTCGCTACCCGGCGAAAAGGGCAGCGGCGGCTTGGTCTGGTAGAGATTCTGGATGATCAGGCTGTCGGGAAAATTGACGCTGGCCGTCTTCACCCGCACCCGCACTTCGCCCGGTCCCGGCTGCGGGATCGGCATGTCGCGTAGCATCAGCGTTTCAGGCAGGCCATGCGCCTCGCACATCAGCGCGCGCATGGATCACACACCCATATACTGCTGGCGCATCCGGTAATAATCGTCGCTGGGGAATTTCTCGCTATGCTGTCCGGCGGGCCAGTCCGCATAGGGGGTGGCGGCGGGCTGCGGCGGCGACGTATAGTCCGACAGGCCACGGCGGCGGATGATCCGCCACTCGCCGTTGCGCCGTTCCAGATCGTCGAGATAGCGGCCCTGAAAGAACACATCCTCCTCGCCGCCGCCTTCCTTGCGGTCGCGGCGGTGTTGCGCGAAATAATAGCATTCGGAAAAGGCGCGGTCGCCCTGCACCTCCACCGCCACATTGCTGATATGGTGGCAGGCATATTTGAGCGTCGCGACGATCTTGAACGCGAAGCCGACGAAATCGAGCGACTTCCCCTCAAACTTGCCATGTTTGTGGGTGGATTCGGGCCAGAAGCAGGATTTGAGCAGCGCTTCGTCGGCGCGGTCGTTGGCGCGGGCATAGGCGTAGAGTAATTCGGTAATGGCTTGCTTCGATTCGATGACGTCCAGCCGTTGCGCCATGTCCATCGGCTTCTTTCCCTTCGATGCGGCCGAGGCCTGCGACGCCATGGCCATGCCGACCGGCAGCACGAACATGGCGGCCAGCGCAGTGCGGCGATTGCGATCGTCCATGCTCATTGCCCCACCCCTTCCAGCAGACCAGGCTCGGCGCGCAGGCGCGGCAGCACCTCTTTCTCGAACAGGCGCAGGCTGCGCCAGGACACTTCCGGGTCCAGCCCGCCCAGTAAGGCGTGGAAGGTCACGGCGGTGCCATGGCCCAACCCTTTGAGATAATCGAAGCACTCGGCGGGGGTCAGCACCTTGATATTGGGCATCGCCTTCAATCCCTCGATCGTTTCGGCGGGCTGGTAGCGAGTCTGGCCGGTGCCGCGTTCCTTGGCCCATTCGGCATAGGCGTTGGTGGCATAGGCGACATGGGGGGCGACCAGCGGCCAGTCGCGGTCGGGATCGTCTGTCACATAGAGGAAGCTGGCGGCAGGCTGGCGCAATTCTTCGGGCGCGGGGAAACCGGCGGCGGCGCGCTCCGCCTTATACAGCGTGAACAGATCGGGATGGCCGGGGAAATATTGATAGCCGCCCTTTGCCGCGCGGATCGCCGACTTGTCGGTCGATCCGCCCATATAGATTTTGGGGCCACCCGGCGTCGCGGGCGCAGGCGTCACCCGCACGGTGCGGTCGCGAAATTCGAACGGCTCGCCGGTCCATGCGTTTTTCAGCGTCGCCATCGCTTCATTCTGGATGGCGAGGCGCTTGGTAATGTCTTTCCCGAACATCTCGAACTCATGCGGGCGATACCCCATCCCGGCGGTCAGCCAGATACGGCCCGGCGCGATATTGTCCAGCACGGCCAGATCCTCGGCCAGCCGCAGCGGATCGTGCATCGTCACGACGAGGGCGGACAGATGCGCAACGATATTCTCCGTCGCGCCAAGGATAGAGGCGGCCTGGATCATGGAAGACGGGCAATAGCCCCCCTCCGCGCCATGATGTTCGGCCAGGAACACCTGCGTAAAGCCTAAATTGTCCGCCCATACCGCCTGCTCGATTGCGGTGCGGTAAAGGACGGGGTGCGGCGCGCCGAAATCGGGCCGGTTCATGTCGTAGCGAAGGTTCAGTTGCACCGTAGGAGGCTCCTCTCGATCAGTTTTTATCTCTGGGTCAGGCGGCCGAAACCCGCGATGCGATACGACCAGTCACATCGGCGGCCTGCGCCGCCTTGCCGCTGGCGATCAGCGCGTCGATTGCATCCGGCGCGTAGCCGACTTCAGCCAATATCTGGCTTGTATGTTCGCCCAGGCGCGGCGCGGATTTCTGCGCATGGCCCGGCGTTGCGCTCAGATGGATGAAGCTGCCGAACTGGCGGACATGGCCATACATGGAATCGTGGTTTTCGATCACCCGGTTGCTGGCGAGCGCCCAGTCCTGCCACAAGGCTTCGCGCACCCAGCTGGTTTCACGCGCGATTTCGCAGGGAGCGCCTGCCGCATCGAGGGCGGCGAAGGCGTCGGCGCTGGTCCGTTCGGCAAAGAAGGGGGACAGTGCTTCGATCAAGGCAGCATCCTGCGCCGCCCGGTCACGCGGCGTGGCAAAGCGCGGGTCGGCGATCAGGCCGGGCTGTCCCACGGCGCGGGCAAGCGCCGCGAAGCGATCATCCTGTCGGCAGGCGATGCAAAGATGGCCGTCCTGCGTGCGATAAAGGCGGTCGAGCGCGTTATAACCCATTTGCTCCCGATCAAGGCGGAAGCCATAGACGACCTGCTTGTCGGCATCGAGGAAATGTTCGGACGTGGTCCACAGGCTGGAATGGAGTTGGGGACATTCCATATAGTCCCCCTCCCCCGTGATCGCGCGCCGCTCCAGCCCCATCAATATGCCAGCCGCGCCGAGGAAGCCGTTATTGTAATCCTCGTTACCGAACACCGACCGGGTCGGGGGATTGCCCACGCCACCGCCTTCATAAAGCAGGCCGGTCCAGCCAGATACCAAGGGCGCAAAGCTTTTGAGCAGCGACTTTGGCCCTTTCGAGCCATAGCCGGGCAAATAGACATAGAGCAGGCGCGGGTTGATTTTGGACAGGGCTTCATAGCCTATGCCCAGCTTGTCGGCCTTGCCGGGGCGCAAATTATGCGTGACGACATCGGCCTGTGCGACGAGCTTCAGCGCCGCTTCCAGCGCCTCCGGGTGCTTGAGGTTCAGCACGATGTCGCGCTTGCCGCGTTGCGCCGCGTCGAAACAGTCGGGCAACGGGCGCATCTGGTCGCCGTCGGGCGTCTCCACCTTGATGACGTCCGCGCCCAGATCCGACAATAGCCGCCCGCCAAAGCCGACCGCGAAGAAGGAGGAGAAATCCACCACCTTGATCCCCGCCAGCGGCCGGTCGAGCGGCTTGCCTTCCGCTGCCAGCGTTTCCCGGCGGCGCGCGATCAGGTCGGCCAGTGCGCCATTGTCCGCGCCGACCATCGGCGCAGGACGCGGCGGAGCGCAAGGCGTCTTGTCGAACCGCACGGCAGGCGCGGCCTGGTAGATGGTACCGAAATCCGGGTCGGGCAGCGCGACCCGCTGGCCCACAAATTCGACCTGTTCGTCCAGCAAGACTTGTGCGGGTTCCAGCACCGGCAGCGCGGCGACATCCGCCGCCTGGAACAGCGCGATCCATTCGGCGCGAGACTTGCCTTTGAACGCTTCGAACACTTCCACGCGGGCGATATGATATTCGTCGTCGCTCAGCGGCACGGACATTTCGGCCGCGCCCGTCACTCCCTGCACCCGGTCGCCAAAGCCTAGCACGTCCATCGCTGCCTTGAACCCGCCCTGCCCGCCGGTATGGATTTGCAGGAACAGGCCATCGCCACATTCGAACATGCCAGTGACCAACCGGGTGCGGCCGAAACGGTCGACCGCACCGGAATCACCCGCCTTGATGTAGGAAATCCCCTCTTCCTGCCACCAGTTGTTCATGGGCGATTGCGCCAGCATCGCGTCGAGCAATGAGGCTTCGACTCGCTGACCGCGCCCGATCTGCCGCCGCGCCCGCACGGCGGTCAGCGCGCCGATGACGCCCAAAAACGCCTGCCCATAATGGAGCGCAGGATGGCCCAGATAGACCGGGCCGGGTCGAAACGGGCTACCCTTGTCGACCATCGTGCCGAGCAGCGCGGCGGCCAGTCCTTCACCACGGGGCCGGTCGGCAAAGGGCGTGTCCGCGCCATAAGCGGTCAGCGCAACGACGATCAGGTTGGGGAAATCGCGCGCCAGACTGTCGGCGTCCAGTCCCAGCGCAGCGGCCTGCCCATCTTCCAGCGCGTGCAGGAAAATATCCGCGCCTGCCAGCAAGCCCCGCAGCGATGTGCCATCCGCTGCCACGTCAATTTCGACGCTGCGCTTGGACCTGTCCCAGCTTTTGCGGGTCAGTTCATGGGCGAAATAGCTGCCGCCTACCGGCTCGACCTTCACAACGTCCGCGCCATGATCGGCCAGCAACATGCCCGCAATCGCGACTGGCATTTCGGTGGCCAGTTCGATGACGATCAGATGGTCCAGAGGGCCAGGCATCGCTTACTCCTGTGGCGGTCTGCGCCGCACCTTTTGGGGAATGGGGGCTGTTCGCCCCTTCCCGGTCAAGAGACACCAAAATCATCCATGGCGCAAGTAATATTGCACCATGGGTTCAAATTCATTCAGGCTTGGCGATCCGTTCAGGATCGTAACGCGGGCGTTCCAGCTGGAAACTGTCGCTGTTGCGGACATACCAGCCGCTGCCATGGGTGCGGCCGATCAGCTTCATCGCCGGCGTGTCGAAATAGACCCGTTCGCGGTCGGTGATAAATTCGTCGCGAATATGCGCCATCAGGATTTCGCCGATCACCACAGTCTGGAAACTGCCAATATCCAGCGCGGCCACCTTGCGACATTCGAAGCTGACCGGGCTGGTCGCGATCAGCGGCGGCGCGACCAGCACCGACGGCGCCGTCTGCACCCCGGCATATTCGATTTCGCTGACATCGGCAGGCGCATCGACGCTGCACTGGTTCATCCGTTCGGCGTCATCCTCACACACCAGATTGACGACGAATTCGCTGGTGGCAATGATATTGGCGGCAGTGTTTTTCAGGCCGCGCGTGGCTGGATCTTTAAGCAGGCCCAGCGTGACCAACGGCGGTTCTGTGCCGACGCAGTTGAAGAAGCTGTAGGGCGCGGCATTGACCACACCGGCTTCCGACCGGGTAGTGATCCACGCGATCGGGCGCGGGGTGATGGTGGAATTGACGATCTTATATCGGATCGCCATCGGCAGGGCGCGCATGTCGAATTGCATCGGACTATCCTTTCGCCTTGGCAGCCGCCCGCGCCGCAGCGCGCGCCTTGAATTTCTCCCGCGCACGCGGCACTTCCGCGCCCGCCTGGCAGACATGGCAATAGACCAGTTCCAGCGCATGGGCCGCGCTCAGGTCGCTACTCTCCGCCTGCGCCAGCAACCGCTTGGTCAGTTCGACCGCATGGGCGTTACCGTCGCCGATCGACGCACCCAGCGCCAGCGCCGTGTCCACGGCGCTGCCCGCAGGCACGACCCGGCTGACCAGACCCAGCGCGAGCGCTTCGCCCGCGTCCAGCGTCCGCCCCGAAAAGATGATGTCCGCCGCGCGCGCCCGGCCCAGTTGCCGGGTGAGAAACCATGCCGCGCCGCCATCAGGCACCAGCCCAAATTCAAGAAAAGGCGCGCCGAATTTTGCGTTGTCGGCGGCAAAGATCATGTCGCACGCCATCGCCAGGCTCCAAGACACACCGAACGCGCCGCCTTCGACCGCTGCCACGCTGGGGATCGGCAGCGCCATGATGCGGCGGATGATCCGTTGCCCCATTTCCAGCCGTGCGGCGAGCGCCAGCGCGCCTTCGCCGCGCGCGGGGGGGAGCTTCACATCGCCGCCATTGCTGAAATAATCTTCCGCCCCGCACAGGATCAACATCCGCGCAGGCGTGTCATTTTCCAGCCGGTCGAGTGCGGCGGAAAATTGCGCCCACATGGTGAAGGAAACGGTATTCTTCGCGCGCGGACGGTTGAGGGTGATGATGGCGATACCATCGTCACGCATGTCCAGCAGCAATTCCGGCGCGCCTGCGGCCTCGTCCATGCTCACTCCCCTTACCTTGCTTACCCGGCCTCAGCTTTGGCTCGATGATTAGCCAGGCCTGTCGGGGGAAGGCAAGTAAATTTGCATATATGTGCAAATTTATGCAGCGATCACCCCTTGGTCCGCTTGCGCATGGGCAGCGCATCGATACCCTGCTGCGACAGCGCGACGATCAGCGATTCCACTTCCTTGCGCGCCGCGCCCTTCAATGCGCCCAGCACGCAGGTCAGGTAGCTGCCGACCAGTCGCACGATCACGGCGTCGTCGGGGATGCGCCCCTGCGCCCAATCGTTGATCGTGGCATATTCGAACCGCACCAGATCCTCGACCAGCCCGTCGACATCGACCCAGGGTTGCAACTGCTTCTTCTTTTCCAGCGCCGCGATCCAGGTGCGATTATGTTCGACGGCGGGGGAGTGCATCGCGGTCCAGATGTCATGGTCGACATCCGAACTGAAATAGAGCGCCATGATCGCGCGGATATAGTTGCGGATCTTGCGGTTGCGCTGGACGACCGAAATCATCCGTTCCAGATTATATCGCAGCGTGCCGGGCGCGCTCGCATAGTCGATGCGGCTGACATATTCGTCGAAATATTCCTGAATGGCCGACGCGATCATGCGTTCGCGGGTCTGGAACGCATTATAAAGCGTCCGCTTCGCGACTCCGGCGCGCTGGCCAATCTCGTTCATGCTCAGCGCGGCGATGCCCTGTTCGGCGATGACCTTGCGCGTTTCTTCCAATATGCGGCGACGCCGTTCCAATATGGCGGGACTGGAATAGGTTTGCGGCCGGTCCCCGCTGTCCTTCAGGTCGATACTATCCTTCGTCGCCAATGCCGTCGCCTTCCCATCATGCCCCGGTCACCGGTGCAGACCGACCATCATAGCGGTTCTGCATGAACGTGCAATTTTCATCTGTTCGCGGGCGCGATGGCGAACAAGAAGCCCCGCTCCTTTGGCTGGCAAGGGAGCGGGGCATGTGTCGCGCGCCCAAGGGGGAGACGATCGAGCGCGCAAGGGAGGTCAGTTGCCCTTGGGCGCGGTTTCACGCGCGCGCTGGCGAATATAGTGGCGCAATCCTTCCAGATCGGCGTCAGTGAGCTGGGTAAAGGATCCCATGCCCCGCGCCATCAATGCGCCGTCATGGACCACGGCCTTGAACGTATCGGCATCCATCGGCACGGCGGATTTGCGCAGGTCGGGTGCAGCCCCGCCCGCCATCATGCCCGACCCGTGGCAAATGATGCAGCTGCTGTTGTAGATGCCCCCGCCGATCTTGGCCTTGGCTGGATCGATGATGAAGGCGGGATCGTCCTGGTTCGGCTGATCCACCCGTTCGAAGGCGGGCAGCGCCTTGCGTCCGCCAATGGCGAAGGTCAGGACGCGGCGGCGCTGCTGGCCATAATCCCAGTTCGGCGTGTTGGGAAAGCTGCTGCGAAAACCCGTGATGATCGACACATATTGAATGCCGCCCACGCTATAGCTGATCGGCGCGCCCAGCATCCCGTTCTGCGCATCGAACGCCCACAGCTTGCGCCCGGTGCTGGCGGAAAAGGCGTTGAAGCTGCCATCATTGGTCCCCTGAAAGACCAGATTGCCTGCCGTGGCCATCGTCCCGCCGTTGAATACGCCCGGTTGCGGGACCGACCATGCCACCTTGTTGCCAGCCACGTCCCACGCGACCAGCTTGCTGGTGGCGGTCGGCGGCACCAGATTGGCGGGCGGCGTTCCCAGCCCGGTATTGACCATCATGCCCGGCTTATAGGTCCAGTCCTTCACATTCGGCGGATCAACGAACACCCGGCCACCTTCCATCACCGGAATGTAGGTCAGTCCGGTTTTCGGGCTGAACGCCATGGCCTGCACCCCATGCGCACCATTGGGGAAGGGATACATCATGAACGGCTTGCCGCCGGGATATTGCGCTTCGGGGTTGATTTCGGGGCGGCCGGTCACGGGGTCGATCCGCTTGGCCCAATTCTGTTTCGCAAATTCCCCGGCGGAAATCAGCTTCCCATTTTCCCGGTCGATGACATAGAAAAAGCCGTTCTTGGGCGCGTGGATCAGGACGGAGCGCGGCTTGCCGCCGATCGTCATCTCGGCCAGTTCGATGTCCATCGCATTGTTGAAATCATGGCTGTTTTCCGGGTTCACCTGATAATGCCAGACATATTCCCCCGTTTTGACATCCAGCGCGACGATGGACGAGAGATAGAGATTGTCACCGCCGCCGGGCGAGCGGATCTTCTGGTTCCAGGGCCAGCCATTGCCAGTGCCGATATAGATGCGGCCATATTTCGCGTCATAGGCCATGGCGTGATAGACGGTGCCACCGCCGCCAAATTTCCACCATTCCCCGGTCCAGGTCTTGGCGGCGACTTCCATCGCCTTATTCTCGAACCCCTTGGCCGGATCGCCGGGGACGACGAACCAGCGCCATGATTTCTTGCCGGTCTTGATGTCGTACGCCGTCACATAGCCGCGCGTCGGGCTGTAATCCGCCCCGCCAAAGCCCACGACGACCTTGTCGCCAGCCACCCATGGCGGGCCAGTGATATAGCCATGTTCGGCTTCGTCCAGCGTCTGGACCGACCAGCGCGGCTTGCCCGTCTTTGCGTCCACCGCGATCAGCCGCCCTTCGCGCGTGGCGGTGAACACCATCCCGTCCTTATACGCGATGCCGCGCGTACCCCATCCTGCGCGCATCCGCGTTTTGGCTTCGGGCTGGCTGGCGACGTCGGGATCATATTGCCACAACAGCTTGCCGGTACGCGCGTTCAGCGCATGGACGACGCTTAAACCGACAGCGAAGTAGACGATGCCATCAACTTCGAGCGGCTGGGTATAGCTGTCGAACGTGTCGATGTCATAGGACCAGGCGAGGCCGAGCTTGCCGACATTGGCGTCGCTGATCTGGGCCAACGGGCTGTAATGTTGTTCGCGGTCGTCGCCGCCATAGCTGGACCAGTTGGCCCCCGCCGGAGCCGCGCCCTGTACCGACCGGGCGACGACGCCGCCAGTCAGCGCCATCATCGCGACGCCAGCGATCGCCGTGGAAAAACGCAGCTTCATGCCATCCTCTCCTGCCCGGCGCGGCTTGCACGCCATTTCCTGCACATTGGTGCAATATTTGTTCGATGTCAACGCGGCAGGCGTTGACTTGGTCGCATCATCGCCGCATTATATTGCACCATAGGTCATAATTGAACGGGAAGGATGCGCATGACGCGGGCAAGCGGATGGTGGCTCGCGCTGGCGGGATTGTCCGTCGCCACGACCGCCATGGCCGGGCTGCCACGGGTGCGCCTGTGGGATGGCACGATCACGGGCGGGCAGCGCGATGGCGTGAGCTTTTTCGGCAATATTCCCTTCGCCGCCGCGCCGACCGGCGGCAATCGCTGGCGCGCGCCACAGTCGGTCGCGCCGTGGCCCGATGTGCGCGATGCGTCCCGCCCCGGACCCGACTGCCCCCAACCGCGCCGCGCTGGCGACGATGGCGCGGCGCAGAGCGAGGATTGCCTTACGCTCAACATCGCAACGCCCCAAGCGCGCAGCGGCGCAAAGCTGCCTGTGCTGGTCGTCATCCATGGCGGTGCCTATTTCGTCGGTTCGGGGCGCGAACCGTTTGAGAAAGGGGTGCCGTCGATGGTACAGCAGGGCGTCGTGCTGGTCGCGCCCAATTATCGACTGGGGCGGCTGGGCTTTTTCGCCCACCCGGCGCTGACCGCCGAAGCGCCCGGTGCGACCGCAAATTACTGGCTGATGGATCAGGTTGCGGCGCTCAAATGGGTCCATGCCAATATCGACCGTTTCGGCGGCGATCCTGCCAATGTCACCATCATCGGCTGTTCGGCGGGCGGGTCCAGCATCAATGCGCTGATGGCGACGCCGCCCGCGCGCGGCCTGTTCGCGCGGGCCAGCGCCCATTCGGCGGGCGGATTGTTCAACGCCAATCGCCCGCTGGATCAGGCGCAGGCGCAGGGTGCTGCCTTTGCCACGCGGGTCGGGGTGACGGGGGCGGATGCCTTGGCGCAGTTACGCGGGCTGTCCGTGGCGCAAGTGCTGGCGGGCGATAGCGGCGCGCCCGATTTCGGCGCGGTGGTCGATGGCCACTGGCTACCCCGGCCACTGTCCACCCTGTTCGCCAGCGGCGCCATCGCGCGCGTGCCGATCCTCAGCGGATCGACCGACAATGAAGCCAGCGTGTTCGGACTGATGGGGTTCGACCGCGCCGGAATGACCCGGCGCTTCGGCATAGATTTCGACGCGGTAGCCCCGATTTATGGCGCGCGCGACGAAGCCGAACTGCTGCGGCAGGTGCAGACCGATTTCCTGTTCACCACCGCCGCGCTGGGCATGACTCAGTTGGCGGCGAAGGCGGGCAACCCGGCATGGTCCTATCATTTCACCCATGTCCCGCCCGACCAGCGCACAGCGAAGGTTGGCGCGGACCATTGCGCCGACCGCCCCTACTGGCTGGGCCAGCCGCCCGCCGCCGATACGCAATCGGTCGCACTCGCCCGCACGATGCAGGGCTGGCTGCTCAACTATGTCCGCCGGGGCGACCCCAATGGGCCGGGCCTGCCGCTGTGGCGCATGACCCAGCCAGGCCGGGCGAACCCGCTGCTGATCGGTGAGACGATTCGCCCCGCCCCCGATTTCCGCGCGGCGCAACTCGCACCCTGGTATGCGCGATGGGAGGGCGACAGCGGGCAGCGTTTCGGCTGGACGCCATGAGCATCACCCTGCAACGCGACGGTTCGGTAGCGGTGGTGACGATCGACAGGGCGGCGCAGCGCAATGCCTTCACCATGGCGATGCGGGGGGAAATGGCGGACGCCTTCACCATGCTGGCCGATGATGAGGCGGTCCATGCCGTTGTGTTAACGGGCGCGGGCGGGCATTTTTGTTCGGGCGCGGATACCGGCGAAATGGGGCGCAGCGACAGCGCTGCCTTTCTGCACCGGATGCGTATGCTCCACCGCATGGTCCGGGCCATCGCCGCCTGCCCCAAGCCAGTGATCGCGGCGGTATCAGGCAGTTGCGTGGGTGCGGGATGGAGTCTGGCGCTGGCCTGCGACATGGTGGTCGCGGCACCGGACGCGCGCTTTTCGCAGGTCTTTGGCCGGATTGGCTATGCGCCGGATGCTGGCGCAATCTGGCACCTGACCCGGCTGGTCGGGCCGATGCGGGCGAAGGAAATCGTCTATTCGGGCCGGATGATCGGCGCGGCGGAAGCGCTGGCATTGGGGCTGGTGCTGGATGTCGTGACGGACCACCCGGTGCTGGACCATGCGATCGCGCTGACCCGGTCGATGGCGCAGGGTGCGCCACTCGCCAATGCCATGGCCAAGCAATTGTTCGACACGGCATCTGCCCAATCGCTCGACCAGTTTCTGGCGCAGGAGAAATTGGTCCAGCCGTTGCTGGCCACCACCGCCGACCATCGTGAAGGCGTGGCTGCGCTGCGCGACAAGCGCCCGCCAGCCTTCACGGGCCGATAGATTTCAGGGACCAGAATCATATGACGACATTGCCCCGCAGCTGGCTGTTCACCCCCGGATCGCGCCCGGATCGCTTTGCCAAGGCGGCAGCGACCAGCGCCGACGCACTGATCCTGGACCTGGAGGACGCGGTGGCGGAGGATGGCAAGGAGGCGGCGCGGGCGCATGTCGTCGCGTTCCTCGACAGCCGCCCCGCTATCGGCCAGCAGATCGCCGTGCGGATCAATCCGCTGCGGCGTGCGGTCGGGCTGGCGGACCTGGCCACCCTCGCCCGGCTGGCGCACGGGCCGGACATCATCCTGATCCCCAAGGCGGAGGAGCCGGGGGATATGGCGCTGGTGGCGGACATGCTGGCAGATGCCGGGTCCGGCGCGGGGCTGGTGGCGCTGGTGGAATCGGCACGCGGGGTTGCCCATGCGGCGGCGATCGCAGGAGTAACGCCCCGGTTGCGCGCGCTGATGTTCGGGGCGGCGGATTATGCCGCCGACATGGGGCAGCAGGTGGATCGCTTCCGCCCCGATTTCGCACGGGCGAGCGTCGCCAATGCGGCGGCGGCGGGTGGGATCGGCGCGATCGATTCCCCTTGTTTCGTCATCGACCGGGCGGATCTGCTCGACGCGGAGTGCGTGGCAGCGCGCGGGTTCGGTTTCCATGCCAAGGCAGCGATCCATCCCGCGCAACTGGCCGCGATCGGCCAGCATTTCGCGCCCACGACGGCGGAGCAGGAACAGGCGCGGCGGATATTGGCGGCGGCACCCGATGGCGTAGGCGTTTTGGACGGGCGGATGATCGACATCGCCATGCTGCGCTGGGCGCGGCGGATGGTTTGAGGGCTTTAAGGCGACAGCGACATGGACATAGAGTCAGCGATCAATCGACGCGCGAGTCTATGTCCATGTCGCTGTCTATTTCACCGCCGCGCAGGACCATGGTTTCGCGAATGCAATCGGGTGCCAGCCGGTTGTCCAGCACTGCCAGCGCGGCGGCGGGATCATGCCGTTCCCCGCACAGGAAAATGTCGATCGCGGCATAGCCATGTTCGGGCCAGGTGTGGATCGACATATGCGATTCGGCGAGCAGAGCGATGCCCGTCACCCCGTGGCCCGGCCCGAAATGATGAAGGTGGACGCCAATGACGCTGGCCCCCGCCGCGACCGCCGCCGCGCGCAGGGCGTCCTCCACCAGCGCCAGATCATCCAGCACCGGGCAGCCATAAAGGTCGGCGAGCAGATGGCGGCCATCATAGGTGAAGGGCGGGGTCATAACAGCGTCTCGAACGGGTGGTTGAGCAAGGCCAGCGCGCTTTCGGCGGCGGCCATGCCCTGATAATGGGCTTCCTCGAAAAGGGACAGGCCGCTCATGTCGCTATGCGCGCGGAAGATGGGCGGTGTCGTCGCCGCGCGCATTGCCGGGGCCGTGGTCCAGATATAGCCGGGCGTCGGGCGGATCATCGCATGGCCCCATTTCCACAGGTCGATGGAACGGATCGCGCCATCAAGGTCGGGGTTGGTCGCCAGCAGATCGTCGCGCACGATTCCCCGCCATGCCGCATCGCTCCGCTCCACCAGCAGGCGGCGGGCGGTGACGGGCGGCAGGTCGGACAGGGGCAGATACCATGTCAGGACGGTCGGTCCCTGCCGCGATGCGCTTTGATGGGTGGCAACGACATAGCCCAGCGACGCGCTGCTGGCCGAAACATTGTCCCATGCCAGCGCTGCGCCCTTCCCGCCCGGCGCGCGATCGACGGTCACGTTGGCGACCAGCCATGGGGCATAGCTATGATCCGCGCCGACCGCCTCACCCAGCAGGCGTCCGGCGATGAAGTGCGGCATGGCGAGGATCAGTGCCTTGGCATGAATGCGAACGCTGCGGTCGCGCGCCGTGTCGAACAGGTCGAGCGTCGCGCCGGATGGAGTGGCGGCGGCACGGAACGCGACCTGCCCCGTCGCGATCCGGTCGGGGAAGCGGGCGCGCATCTGGTCGGTCAGGCGGGCGTTTCCTTCGGGCCAGGTCAGTTCATTGTCGCCCCCTGCTGCGGCGAAGCCCCGGCGGCTGGCAAAATAATGGATGCCCGCCCAGGCAGACACGGCATCCGGTTCCGTCCCATAATCGTCGCGGCAGGCATAGCGGACATGGGCGCGCAGCACGGGCGAGGTCCAGCCCTTGCCGTCCAGCCAGCGGGCGAAGCTGATCCTATCGAGCGCCAGCAGGTCGGCGTCGCGGGCGCTATAGGCGATGGGGATGGCGAAGGCGGGGCGGCCTGCTGCGTCGCGCCGCTTTGCATAGCCCGCCATTGCGGTGTCGAAGGCGGCAAGATCGGCCTTGTCCCTGGCCGACAGGCCCGTGCGCGGGACCAGTCCTTCCTGCCACCGCCCCTGCCACAGCAGCCGTTCGGGCATGTCGGCGCACAGTTGCAGCGGGTCGTAGACGGGCCGTCCTTCACGGTCGCCAGTAACGATGCCGAACTGGCGCAGCATATGGCGCAGGCCGCGCGCCTCCATATTGGGGACGGGCAGATAATGTGCGCCCAGCGGAAAGGCGGAGACGGCGTTGCGCCCGCTGCGCGCATTGCCGCCGACGCTGGATTCCATTTCGATCAGGCGGAAGTCCCTGAACCCCGCTTCGGCCAGCCGCCAGCCAGCGGCAAGGCCCGCGACCCCGCCGCCCGCGATCAGCAGGGTGGTGTGCGCCTCCTCGCTCGGTTCGGGGAAGCCCCCGTCGCGCAACCGGTGGCCCAGCGCCATGTCCGCGCCGCCGCTGGTGCCGGGAGCGGCACGCGGGGCGCAGCCGCTGAGCGCCAGCGCTGCGCCTGCCTGCATCACCGTGCGCCGGTCAGCCTTCATAGCGCGCCCATTCCTGCGCGAAGCTGCGGACCAGCGCCTGATTGTCCAGCCGGTTCACCGGCACCGGACGGCGGGCCATGTCCGGCGGGAATATCATCGCCTGCGCCGCCACGGCGGCCGACAGGAAGCGGTTGGTGGGCAGCAGCGCGACCTGCATCCCCGGATCGGTCTGCCCCGCCAATATGAAACCCCATTCGCCGAAACTCGGCACATAGGCATGATAGGGGCGGGTCTGGAACCCGGCAGCCTCCAGCGTCGTCGCCACGGTCCAGAAGGCAGCGGGGGCGACCAGCGGCGACGTGCTTTGCACCACCGCCACGCCGCCGGGGGCCAGGCGCGGGCGCAGCATCCGGTAGAAGCTTTCGGTATAGAGTTTGCCGACAGAAAAATCGACCGGATCGGGGAAATCCACGATGATGACGTCGAAGCGCGCCTGCGCCGTGCGTATCCAGCGGAAAGCATCGGCATTGACGATGTGCATCCGGCGATCCGTCAGTGCATTGCGGTTGAGCGTGGTCAGCAGCGCGGTGTGGCTGAACAGGCGCGTCATCGCGGGATCGAGATCGACGAGCGTGACGCTGCGCACGCCGGGGTGGCGGAACACTTCGCGCGCCGCCAGCCCATCGCCGCCGCCCAGGATCAGGACGTTGCGGGGGTGGGCGACGCGGCCCATCGCCGGATGCACCAGCGCTTCATGATAGCGATATTCGTCGCGGGCGGAAAATTGCAGATTGCCGTTCAGGTAGAGGCGGACATCGTCATCCTTGCGTGTGAGGACGAGCCGCTGATAGGGGCTGGAAGTGGCGTAGATCACCCGTTCGCCATAGGCGGCGATTTCCGACCAGCGCTGGATGCGTTCGGCCATGACGAAGCCTGCGATCAGGCTGGCCGCGACCAGCAGCGCCGACACCTGTTCCCGCAGCAACCGCGCTCGTCCCGGCAGCAGCATGAGCAACAACAGCGCGACACCGACATTGAGCAGGCCGAACATCAGTCCGGTGCGGATGAGGCCAAGATGCGGCACCAGCAGCAGCGGAAAAAGCAGGGATGCCGCCAGCGCGCCGACATAGTCGAAGGTCAGTACGTTCGACACCGTCTCGTTAAAATCGAACCGATCGCGCAGGATGCGCATCAGCAGCGGGATTTCGAGGCCGACGAGGAAGCCGATGACGAAGACGAGGCAGTAGAGGATCAGGCGGAATTGCTCCACCAGCGGGAACAGCAGAAACAGCCCCGCCGCCGACCAGCCCCCCAGCAGCGCGACGAGGATTTCCACCCGAATGAACAGGCGCAGTTCGTCCCGCTTCACATAGCGCGAACACCAGCTGCCCACCCCCATGGCGAACAGATAGGTGCCGATGACGGTCGAAAATTGGGTGACGCTGTCGCCCAGCAGATAGCTGGCGATGGTGCCGGCCAGCAGTTCGTAGATCAGCCCGCAGGTCGCAACTGCAAAGACGCTGGCAAGCAGCAGCGCGACCAGCGTGGAGCGTCCGGGCGCGCGGGGTTGTTCAGCCATGAATGGCGGCGGCAACGACGATGGCCAGGCCAATGGCGATGGCGCCTGCAAATTGCGCGACGGCCAGGTTCTGCTTGTCGCGAATTTCCTCCCACAGCTTGCCGGGTGTCAGCAGGTCGAGGATGACGAAGCCCAGAACGAAAACGACAATGCCGACCCCGGCATAGAGCAGGCTGTTGAGCAGCACGGACAGATTGACGAGCATCTTGCGTCTCCTATTTATGAGTGGGGCCGTAGGCCCGGCCAATGAGCGTGGACCGGCCGCCATCGGCGAAAGGGGAATAGCCCTGCGACGTGCTGGCCAGGAACAGGCCGACAACGATCAGGCACCAGAGGGCGTAGAGGAAGCTACTGCGGCTCATGGCGTGGCAAAGCCCCTGATCCAGTCCCCGGCATCCGGGTCCGCGCCGTCCTTTTGCGCCAGGCGGGCATTTTCGAACAGGCTGTGCAGGATCAGCATCAATATGGGCGGCACCAGCACCAGCAGCACGGCAAGCCACAGGTTGGAGGCAAAGCGTGCGCCGCGTGCGACCCGGATCATAACGTCCACGGGCGGCTGGCCGGTGGACTGATACTGGCCGGTCTGGGCGTTCCAGTCGAAATTGCCCGCACTGCCCCAATGATGCGCCTGCGCGTCGACCACCAGATCATAGCTGCCCGCTGGCAGACTGGCGATCTTGAGCGTCTGGCCGCGCGATCCTTCGGTCCAGTTGCCGTCGCCATCATTGCCGGAATAGCGTTCGTTGAGCGCATAGGCTTCATAGCTGTCCTGCGTCGCCCGGTTGACCAATGCGACGTCGATATCGACCCAGCCCTGTTCGATATTGGACGTGCGGGTTTCGATCGTCACCCCCTGACGCGGGGCGGGCAGGATGATGGGACCGAAAGTCTGCGAAACTTCGGGGCCATCGGGCGTGACAGGGAAGCCGAACGTCTGCGGCTGAAACGTCCGCCCGAACAGGAGGAACAGGGCGATCAGCACGGCGAAGGTGACGAGGCCGACCGGCAGCCAGCCCCTGACCCGGTGGGCGAAGGGCGATGGCTGATGCGCGAGCGGAGTGATGCCGGGCAGCCAGCGTGGCGGGGGCGGCAGGTCGAAGGCGGCGCGGATTTCGCGCGCGGTCAGAAATTCGCTCACCGTCCAGCTTTTTTCGCGGTCGTCCTGCTCCAGGCTGAGCATGAAGCCGGGGCGGACATAGTCGCTGGTCCGCACCGTTTCGCCGACCTTGACCCGCCAGTAAAATTCGCCCGCAACCCGCTGCACACGGGCTTCATTATGGTGGTAGAAGGCCGTGAAGCGGCGCCCGTCCACCACATAGTCGCCGCCGTCATAGCCGGGTGCCGCAGTCAGCATGGTGCCAAGGCTCCACTGGCCGTTTTGTGCGATCAGCCAGCAATAACCCTCGAACGGGTTGAACAGCAGATATTCGTCCCACTCCGCCCAGCCGTCCGACCGCTGCATCCATCCGATCACGTCCCATTCCACCCCGCGCAGCGTGCCGCGCGTGCCGAGCGGGATGGCGAGCGATGCCTGTGTTTCATTGTAGCGGGTGATGATCTGAACATCGGGATGGGCGACGTCGATCAGCGATGCGCAATATTCGCAGGCGATGGTGACGCTCAGCCCCGCCGCGCGAAGGCCAAGCGTCCCGCCACAGGCCGGGCAGGCCAGCGTCCGGGTGGTCGCGGCGTCAGCGGGCATAGGAGGGCATGGTCCAGCCGGGGAGCGGGCGCAGATTGCGGGGGTGCAGGTCGGCCAGCGTTACATATTCGCCGACATAAAGGGCGTGGTCGCGGCTGTCCTTCTGAAAGGAGGCGCAGCGGCCATCGGCCTTGCGGAAATCGACGCTGAGCGCCTGCCACCCGGTCGGTGCGGAAAAGGGCAATTCCCCCTCCCCCGCCACGCAGGTGACGGTGCGGATGTCGGCGACCTGATAATCATGGGCGGCGATGGTGGCTGTTTCACCCGGTAGCACGGTTTCCCCGTCGATCAGGCGGCGCAGGACTTTGGCCATCGGCGCCTTGATGGCCATTTCGCGCATCGCCATATATTGCCCCATGGCTTCGCCGAGCCAGCCATGGCTGCCATCCGCCATCAGCATCAACCATTCATTCCATGCGCCATCGTCCCGGCTCCAGCGGACGCGGCCGATAATGTCGAAGCCCTGCCCCTGCCATTGCCCCTGCGTGCCGATCTGCACCGGGCTGACGTCGAAAGGCAGGTCGGCGATCATGCCCATCGCCTGCGCGCTGGCGTTGTAGCGCACGACGAGCGTGCGGCATTGGTCGCACACCCTGACCGGCAAGGCAGGCGAGCGGAACGCGACATCCGCGCCGCAACTGGGGCAGGCAAAATTATGCATGGGATTTAGCGGATGCGACCCAGCAATTCGGCTTTCTTGGTGTCGAACTCGGCCTGGGTCAGCGCGCCCATTTCCAGCAGCTTGTGCAGTTTTTCGATGAGAGCGAAGGGGTCTTCCGCTGGCGCGGCGGGCGTGCTGCCAAGCGCGCCGGTCATCGCCTGACCGATCGCCAGTCCCGCCGCTGCGCCCGCGCCGATCGCGGCGGTGCCGCCCGACTGGCCTGCGGCGATCTCGATCGCTTCGGCGGCCTGGAATTTGGCATAGCGGTCGAGGTCACCCAGCACGCGCATGGAACTGGCCTTGTCGAGATGCTTCTGCACCTCTTCGGGCAGCGACAGGCTTTCGACGAAGAAGGTTTCGAGCGACAGACCCCACAGGGCAAAGGCGGGCGCGAGGGCGGCCCTGAGCGCTTCGGACAGCGCCGTCTGGCTGGCGGCAAGGTCGAGGAAGGGCGTGCCGCCACCTGCAACGCCCGTGGCAAGGCCGGTCTGGATCGCGGCGCGCAGTTGCGGCTCGATGTCGGCGACGCGCACTTCCCCCAGCGTCCCCATGATGCGCGCGGCGAAGGGCGCGACGTCGCGGATGCGGAAGGAATAGCTGCCGAAGGCGCGGACACGCAGTGGCCCAAGTTCGGGGTCGCGCAGCGTGATCGGCTGGGCTGTCCCCCATTTCAAGCCGATCTGTTCCTTTTCGGAAAAGAAGCAGACATCGGATTTGAAGGGCGATTTGAACCCCTTGTCCCAATGTTCCAGTGCCGTGAGCAGCGGCAGGGTGGACGTGTCGAGCCTGTGCAGGCCCGGCCCGAACATGTCGGCGATGCGCCCTTCGTTGAAGAAGGCGGCGATTTGCCCTTCGCGCACGGTCAGTTGCGCGCCGTTCTGAATTTCCCGATCCGCCATCGGCACCCGCCATCCCAGTTGGCCCGGTTCCTCGACCCAATCGATAATGTCGACAAATTGTTTCGACAGAAAATCCAATATGCCCATGCGCGTTCCCCTGACCGTGCGCCATTTTAGAAGAGCGGAACGGGGCGACAAGCGAAAATGCGCCCCCGTGAAAATCACATTAAACACCGGTACTATTGGCAACGCATGGGCGATATGCCCGCGCATATCTATCCATGCCAAATAATATATGCATTATTTATCCCATGATGCAGGCGGCATACAGCGCCAGCGCACCCGGAGAGAGAGATGGCCTTCACTTCGCCCCCTATCGACATATTGCCGCGCCACGGGGTGCTGATCGGCGGACGCCGTGGCGAGGGCGGCGGGCAGGTTCATGCCCATATCTATCCCGCGACGGGCGCAGTGACGCGCGAACTGCGGCTGGCCGACGCAAATGATGTGGATGAGGCGGTTCGGGCGGCGCGCGCAGCGCACCCGGCATGGCGGGCGTTACCGGGCGACAAAAGGCGCGACATGATGTTCCGGGCGGCGGCGTTGCTGGAACAGGCGATGGGCGACCTGGCACAACTGAGCGTGATCGAAAATGGATCGATCATGCGGGCCGCGCCGTTCGTGGCGATGGATGCGGCACAGAAATTCCGCTATTTCGGTGGCTGGGCGGACAAGATTCAGGGTCTGACCGTGCCGACATGGGGCGCGGCGGCGCATGACTATGTCAGTTACGAACCCTGTGGCGTGGTCGGCGCGATCCTGCCGTGGAACGGGCCGCTGTTCGCTGCGACGATGGTGCTGGCCCCGGCGCTGGCGGCGGGCAATTGCGTGGTCGTCAAAGCGCCCGAACTGGCCCCCTGGTCGGTGCTGCGGCTGGGCGAATTACTGGCCGAAGCGGGCTTTCCCGCTGGCGTCGTGACGGTCGTTGCGGGCGGGGGCGATGTCGGCGCGGCGATGGTCGCGCATCCGGGCATCGACAAGATCCAGTTCGTGGGCAGCGGCGCGACCGCAAAGGCCGTGCTAAAGAACGCGGCCGATACCCTCAAACCCTGCGGGCTGGAACTGGGCGGCAAGTCAGCGGTGATCGTCTTTGCCGACGCGGATATGAAGGAAGCGGCGCGGCGTGGCCTGTCGGGCGGGGTCAGCGCCAATGGGCAGGGCTGCGTCAACGGCACGCGGTTGCTGGTCGAACGGGCAATCTACGAACCCTATGTCGCGATGCTGGGCGCGATGGCGGGGCATGTCGTCGCGGGCGATCCGTTCGACCAGACCACCATGCTGGGTCCGGTGATTTCGGACGGGTCGCTGCAACGGATCATGGCCGTGGTCGATGCGGCGAAGGCCAGCGGCGCGCGGGTCGTGAGCGGTGGCGAGCGGATCGGCGGGGATTGCGCCGGGGGCTATTTCCTGCCGCTCACCATATTGGCCGATGTCGGTCCCGACGATGCAGCGGCGCGCGAGGAGATATTCGGGCCAGTGCTGACCGTAACGCCCTTCGACAGCGAGGAGGAGGCAATCGCGCTGGCCAATGGCAATGATTATGGGCTGGGCGGCTATATCCACACCAGCGACCTGCGCCGCGCGCATCATGTCGCGGCGCGGATCGACGCGGGCCAGATACAGGTCAATGCGTCGGGTGAGGCGATGACGCCCTGCGTGCCGTTCGGGGGCATGAAGCAGAGCGGCTATGGGCGGCTGGGCGGCGAGGCGGGCCTGCATGAATTTTTGCGGATCAAGAATGTCTATGTCAACCTGACCCAGCCGATGGTGGCGGCATGACGATGCTGGACCCGGTGGAGCGCAGCGCGCGCGGCGTGGCGATGGCGGAAGCGATATTGGGCAGGGTGCCGCGCGACGCCGCGACGCTGTATGAAGCGTCGTGGCGCGATTTCGTCTTTGCTGAAATCTGGTCGCGCGAGGGGCTGGACCGGCGGGCGCGCTATCTGATCGCGATGACCAGCGCGGCCAATAATGGCGATGCGGCAATGGCGGGTGCCTATGCGCGCGGGGCGCTGATGTGTGGGGCGCTGACGCTGGCGGAGTTGCGGGAGGCGGCGGCCCATGCGGCGATCTATTGCGGATGGGGGACCGGCGCGATCATCGACACGGGGACGTCGGCGGCGGCGGACGAACTGGGGCTGGCGGCGGCGGACAGTCCGCCGATCCGTGGCGCGGGCTGGACCCATGACGCGCGGATGCAGGACGGGATGGCGGCATTTCTGGACGTCATGACCTTTGCCGGGCCGCCCGCACGGACAGCCTATTTCGAGGCGGGGATCAACGGCTATGTCTTTGGCGAGATATGGCAGCGGCCGGGGCTGGACCAGCGGGCGCGGCGCTGGATCACGCTGGTGGGGGTGTGCGATTCCGCTGCCTATACGCCGATCCACACCCATATCTATGCCGCGATGCAGAGCGGTAACACCGATCAGTCCGAGATGTTCGAATTCGTGCTGCATTATGCGGTCCATTCCGGCTGGCCGAGGGCGTCGGTGGCGCAGGGCGCAGTGATCGAACAGGGCGCGCAGGTGGCCAAGGGGCTGGCGTTCGGCGTGAAGGCGGACGGGCAATGACCCCCGCGTCTATGGCGGGCAAGGTCGCGCTGGTGACCGGCGCGGCGTCCGGGCTGGGGCAGGCGAGCGCGATCCTGCTGGCCGGGCTGGGCGCGCGGGTGTGGATGGTCGACATCAATGCCGACGGGCTGGCCGATACTGCCGCGCGGATCGCGTCAGATGGCGGCGATGCGCAGGTTCATGCGACCGACCTGACCGAGCCGGAGAATTGCGCGGCGGCGGTGGCGGCGGTCATTGCCACGGACGGGCGGCTGGACGCGCTGTGCAATGTCGCGGGGCGCATGAGTTTCGTGCATACGCCGCAAATGTCGGCGCGCGATTACGGGCTGACCATGGCGATCAATCTGCACGCGCCCTTTCATCTGTGCCAGGCTGCGATCCCCCACTTGCTGAAAGCTGACGGCACGATCGTCAATGTGACCTCCACCGCTGCCTTTGTGGGCCAGGCCTATCTGGCAGCCTATTGCGCCAGCAAGGCAGGACTGACGCATATGACCAAGGCGCTGGCGATGGAATATATGCATCAGCCGATCCGCATCAACGCGGTCGCGCCGGGCGGGATGATGACCGGCATCGTCACCGGCATGACCATGCCGCCGGACATCGACCGAACGCTGATCGACCGTTTTTCGGGGCTGCGCGGATTGGTGGAGGTGGAGGAAGTGGCGCAGGTGATCGCCTATCTCGCCTCCCCCGCTGCTAGGGGATTTCATGGCGCGTGCATCAACATGGATCGCGGCATCACCGCAGGCTGATGGCAGGAGAGCGGACAATGAAGATCGGCTTTATCGGGCTGGGCAGTCAGGGCGGGCCGATGGCGCAGCGATTGTGCGAGGCCGGGCATGACATGACGCTGTGGGCGCGGCGGGCAGAGAGCCTGGAGCCGTTTCGCGATGGCCCTGCCCATGTCGCAGACAGTGTCGCGGCGCTGGGTGCGCGATGCGGGATCGTGGCGGTGTGCGTGGTGGACGATGCGGGGGTGGAGGCCATGTGCGCCGACCTGATCCCGGCGATGGCGGCCGGTGGCATCATCATCATCCATGCGACGGTGCATCCGCAAACATGCGTTCGGCTGGCGGAACAGGCCGCAGCGCGCGGCATCGCACTGGTCGATGCGCCGGTCAGTGGCGGCGGTGGCGGCGCGACGGCGGGAACGCTGACGGTGATGCTGGGCGGCTGCGCCGACGCAGTGGCGACCGTGACGCCAGTGCTGCGCGCCTTTGCCGGGCTGATCGTCCATCTGGGCGATGTCGGTGCGGGGCAGACCGCAAAGCTGATCAACAATGCGCTGATGGCCGCGCATATGGGGCTGGCGCACCATGCTTTGACCGCCGCCGCCGCCATGGGCGTGGACCGGCAGGCGCTGGCCGCGTTGGTGAAGGTGAGCAGCGGGCGCAGTTTCGGGTTCGACGTCTATGCCCGCCAGCCCGATCTGGCCGCCTTTGCCCATGGTGCGCGCCTGCTGGCCAAGGATGTGCGCCTGCTGGGCGAAGTGACCGGCGATACCGCCGACTATGCCGCGTTGCAGGGCGCGGCCCAACCCTATCTCGACCATGTCGCCGACAGCCACAACCTTCAACCGGAGTAACCCCATGTCCTTTTCCATCGACCAGTTTCGCCTGGACGGCAAAGTCGCCATCGTCACCGGCGCTGGCGGGCGCGGCAACAGCATCGGGCGGGCCTATGCCACGGGCCTTGCGGCGGCAGGCGCGGCGGTCGTCGTCGCCGACCTGAACGAAGCGGGCGCGCAGGCCGTGGCGGACGAAATCATCGCGGCGGGGGGCAAGGCGATCGCGGTCGGGGTCGACATCACGCAGGCCGATCAGGTTGCGGCCATGGCGCAGGCGGCTGAGGCAGCGTTCGGCGGCATCGACATTCTGGTCAACAATGCCGCGCTGATGCTGGAACTGGGGCAATTGCATGTGGCCGACGTGCCGGTCGAACAATGGAACAGGATCATGACCGTCAATGTGACCGGCGCGCTCCTATGCGCGCAGGCAGTCATCCCGGCGATGCGGGCGCGGGGTGGCGGGCGGATCATCAATCAGGTGTCGGGTGGGGCGTTCCCCGCGATTTCCATCTATGGCGTCAGCAAGCTGGCGCTGACCGGCCTGACCACCACCATGGCGCGGCAATTGGGCAAGGACGGCATCACCGCCAACGCCATCGCGCCGGGCAATGTGACGAGCGAGGCAGGCGCGGCGCTGGTGCCGGACGGGTCGCCCTTTGCGCAGTTTCTGGCGATGTCGGTCTGCACCCGCGCCAGCGGCGCGCCGGACGAACTGGTCGGCGCGCTGCTGCTGCTCTGTTCGCCCGCAGGCGCGTGGATCACCGGACAGACGATCCATGTCGATGGCGGATGGGTGCTGCGCCCCTGATACAGCGATGGCGGCATTGTCTGGCGGCCGGGCGCGACACCGCCTAAAGGAGGCATGAACGGACGATTTAACGGGGACCGCCATGTCTGCGCCATTTGCCATGGCAATCCTCTATATGGCGCTGATGTTCGGCGGGACGGCGCTGGCGCATCGCTATCGCCACCGGCTGCACGGGTCGTCCTGGCGGATCTATGCCTATACGCTGGCCTTTGCGGTCTATTGCACCAGTTGGACCTATTTCGGCGCGGTCGGCAGCGCCGCGACCGGGGGATGGGCGTTTCTGCCCATCTATCTTGGCCCGATATTGCTGATGGCGTTCGGCGGGCGCTTCCTGCGCCGGTTGAACGTGGAAGTGCATAAGGAAGGCGCGACGTCCATTTCGGATTTCATCGCGTCGCGCTTTGAAAAGAGCCGGTCGGTCGCCGCACTGGTGACGATGATCGCGCTGTTCGGGACGATCCCCTATATCGCGCTGCAATTGCGGTCGGTGGCGCTGAGTTTTGCGCTGGTGTCGGGAACGCCCGAAAGCACCGGGCCACTGTTCGGCGCGGCGGCGATGCTGGCGCTGTTCGCCATCCTGTTCGGCGCGCGCCGTTATCAGGTGGCGGGGCAGAATGAGGCGATCCTGTTTGCCGTCGCGTTTGAATCCATCCTGAAACTGGGCGCGATATTCCTGGTGTCAGGCCTGTCGCTATGGCTGTTGTGGCAGGTGCCGTCGGAACGGATCATGGCGGAACTCACGCCGTTTCGCGCGCATTTTGCGCTGGGCAATCTGGACGCCGACTTTTTCGTGACGACATTGGTGTCGATGCTGGCGATAATGTGCCTGCCGCGCCATTTCTTCATCAGCGTGATGGAAGCGCGCGACCCCGACGACATCATGAAAGCGCGCTGGGGCTTTATCGCCTATCTGGTGCTGACCATGCTGGCGGTGCTGCCGATTGCGGCGGCAGGCGTTGCGATGCTGGAACCCGGCGCGATGCCGGACCTGTTCGTCATCAGCCTGCCCCGGCAACTGGGTTTCGGCACGGTGACGATGATCGTGTTTCTGGGTGGATTGTCGGCGGCAGTCGCCATGGTCGTGACCGAAACGGTGGCGATTTCCAGCATGATTTCCAACGATCTGTTCGCGCCGCTGTTGCTGCGCCGGTCGGGTGGCGACGTGCATGTGGGCGAACGGTTGTTGTGGATAAGGCGCAGCGCGATCATCGCGTTGATGGCGGCCGCTGCGGTCTATGCGATGGTGACGCCGTCCACCACGCAACTGGCGGCGGTCGGCATAATCGCGTTCGTGGCGATCGCCCAATGCGCGCCTGCGCTGATCCTGGCGGTATGGCGCACGAATAATGACGCGATGGCGGGGCGGGCCAGCCTGATCACCGGATTCCTGCTGTGGTTCGTGCTGCTGTTCGTCCCCGCGATCAGCGGCGTGGATATGATCGCCCTGCCCACATTCGCCCATGCCAGTCCGGTCGCGTCGGGCGCGATCATCAGCCTGGGCGGCAATCTGATCGCCTATCTGCTGGTGTCGGCGCGCAAGGTCGGGGGGAGCGGGATCGGCGGCGGGCTGATCGGCCAGCGGGGTATTGCCGCGATTTCGACCGTCGAGGCGCTGGAGGCGCTGGTGGTGCGGTTCGTGGGGGCGGATGCGGCGGCGCAGGCATTCGGCGCGGACAGCGACCCGGTGCGACCGATCGACCGGGCGAGCGCGCGCACGGCGGAACGGCTGATCGGCAGCGTGGTGGGCGCGTCATCGGCACGGGCGATCATGGCATCGGCGATTTCGGGTCAGGGCATGGGGCTGACCGAAGTGACCCAGATGCTGGATGCGTCCGGGCAATCACTGCATTTTTCGCAAGGGTTGCTGGCCGCGACGCTGGAAAATATCGACATCGGCGTCAGCGTGGTGGACCGCGACCTGCGGCTGGTGGCGTGGAACAGCCGCTATCTGGAACTGTTCAAATATCCGCCCGGCATGGTCCGCATCGGCGTGCCGATCGCCGACCTGATCGGGTTCAATGCGCAGCGCGGCGATTGTGGGCCGGGCGCGGTGGAGGATCATGTGTCGCGCCGGATGGAACATCTGCGCAGTCGCAGCCTGCACAGTTTCGAGCGGCACCGGGCCGATGGCCGCGTGATCAAGACAGTCGGCGGGCCGATGCCCGATGGCGGCTATGTCATGTCCTTTACCGACATCACGATCGAGGCGCAGGCGCGGGCGGCGACCGAAACGGCGCGGCGCGACCTGGAACAGGCGGTGGTCGCGCGGACCGCAGAACTGTCCGACGTTAACGCACAACTGGCGCGCGCGATGATGGACAAGACGCGCTTTCTGGCGGCAGCGAGCCATGACCTGTTGCAGCCGCTGCACGCCGCGATGCTGTTTTCCGCTGCGCTGCGCCGCAGGTTGGCGGAGCCGGAGCAGGCGATGCTGTCGCGGCTGGACCGATCGATCGAGGGGGCCAACGACCTGTTGCGCGCGCTGCTCGACATATCGAAGCTGGATGCGGGCGGGGTGATGCCGCAGCCGGTGCGCTTTGCGGTGCGGCCCTTGCTGGTCGATCTGGTCGAGAATTTCCAGCCATTGGCGGCGGAGAAGGGACTGCGGCTGGCGATCGGGCCGGGCGACGGGTGGGTCGAGTGCGACCGGACGCTGTTGCGGTCGATCATGCAGAATTTCCTGGCCAATGCGGTGCGTTATACCGAAGCCGGCGGCGTGGTGGTGGCGGCGCGCAGGCGGGGCGATTGCCTGCGGCTGGAAGTGCATGACAGCGGCATCGGCATTCCGCCCGACAAGCTGAGCGCGATCTTTCGCGAGTTCGAGCGGCTGGGGCAAGGGAGCGAGACGGGGATCGGGCTGGGGCTGGCGATCGTGGAGCGATCCGCGCCGCTGGTGGGCGGGACGGTCATGGTGCAGTCGGTCGTCGGACGCGGGAGTTGCTTTGCGATTACGCTGCCGATGGTGATGGAAGGCGGGGGCCGCGCCCCTGCCCTTGCGCCACCCGCCAGCGCCATCGCGCCGCGCCGGTTGCTGGTGGTCGATGACGACCCGGCCAATCGGGACGCGATGCGCGCCGTGCTGGAAGGGTTGGGCCATGATTGCGTCACGGCAGCGGGCGAGGCGGACGCGATGGCGGATGGGGGGCCGTTTGACGGGGCGCTGGTGGATTTCCACCTCGGCAGCGGCGGCGATGGCATCGACCTGATCGACAGGTTGCGGGTGCGTAAGCCTGACCTGCCGGTGGCGCTGGTGACGGCGGAACGGGGGCAAGCGGTGCTGGACCGGGCGCAGGCGCGGGATGTGGCGGTGTTGTCCAAGCCGCTGGGCGTAGTGGCGCTGAACCAGTGGATCGCGGCGCGGACGCAGCCGATGGGGTGAGGCGGTTAGCGATCTGCGCCCAGACCCAACGCGCGGGCGGCCAGCGCGGCCTGGGTGCGGTTCTGGACGCCGAGTTTCGCCAGCACCGTCGTCATATGCGATTTGATGGTGGATTCCGCCACGCCCAGTTCCCACGCAATCTGCTTGTTAAGCTGCCCATCCAGCACGCCCAGCAACACGCGCAACTGGGTGGGAGTGAGCGAGGCGACCTTGCCCGCCATGGCGTCTATCTCGTCATGGATGAGGATGGCGGGGGCGGGATGATCGCCCGCCAGTGCGGCGGCGATGGCATCCTCTATGACCGACAGATCCTGATCCTTGCCGATGAAACCGACTGCCCCGTAGCGCCGGGCTTCGGGGGCGGCGACCTGCGCTTCTGCGCTGGAGACGACGAGGATGGGGACCGAGGGGCGTTCGGCGTGGAGCAGGGCGACGCCGGAAAAGCCCGCCGATCCGGGCATTTTGAGGTCGAGCAGGATGAGCAGCAGATCGCTGGCCGCCGACGCCGCCACCGCCCGGTCGAGCGTGGCGGCCTCCACGATATGCGCGTCGGGCGCGACATTGCCCGCCGCCATGACCAATGCCTGACGGAACAGCGGATGATCGTCCGCAATCAGGATCGTGCCATGCGCGCTCAGTTGCCGTTCCTTTCCGCCGCTATTCCCGTCATCGAAATTGGGGATAGTCCTTGCGCGCTGCAAGGGGGGCTTATGCCCCGGCCATCTGGCTGTCGGCGATCAGGGTTTCGACGACGGACGGGTCGGCCAGCGTGGAAATGTCGCCCAGCGCGCCCGTCTCGCCCTCTGCGATCTTGCGCAGGATGCGGCGCATGATCTTGCCGGAGCGAGTCTTGGGCAGGCCGGGCGCGAACTGGATGATGTCGGGCGTAGCGATGGGGCCAATTTCGTTGCGGACCCAGGCGACCAGTTGACGGCGCAAATCGTCCGACGGTTCCTCGTTCGCGTTCAGGGTGACATAGGCGTAGATGCCCTGCCCCTTGATCGGGTGCGGCATACCCACGACGGCGGCTTCGGCGACCTTGGCATGGGCGACGAGCGCGCTTTCGACTTCGGCGGTTCCCATGCGGTGGCCCGACACGTTGATGACGTCATCGACCCGGCCGGTGATCCAGTAATAGCCATCGGCATCGCGACGTGCGCCGTCGCCGGTGAAATAGCGACCGGGATAGGTGGTGAAATAGGTCTGGAAGAAGCGCGAATGATCGCCATAGACTGTGCGCATCTGGCCGGGCCAGCTTTTGGCGATGCAGAGGTTGCCTTCGACTGCGCCGTCCAGTTCCTTGCCATCGGTATCGACCAGCAAAGGATGAACGCCGAACAGGGGCTTGGTCGCCGATCCGGGTTTCAGGTCGGTCGCGCCGGGCAAGGGGGCGATGAGGATGCCGCCGGTTTCGGTTTGCCACCATGTGTCCACGATCGGGCAGCGGCTGTCGCCGACGATGCGGTGATACCATTCCCATGCTTCGGGATTGATCGGTTCGCCTACGCTGCCCAGGATGCGCAGCGACGCGCGGCTGGCCGCCTGCACAAAGCCGTCGCCTTCGCGCATCAGCGCGCGGAGCGCTGTGGGGGCGGTGTAGAAGATCGCCACGTTCCATTTATCGCAGACCTGCCAGAAGCGGCTGTGATCGGGATAGTTGGGGACGCCTTCGAACATCAGGGTCGTCGCGCCATTGGCGAGCGGGCCGTAGACGACGTAGCTGTGGCCAGTGACCCAGCCGATGTCGGCGGTACACCAATAGACTTCGCCGGGGCGGTAATCGAACACCTGTTCATGGGTCATGGCGGCCCAGAGCAGATAGCCGCCCGTGCTGTGCAGGACGCCCTTGGGCGTGCCGGTGGAACCCGACGTGTAGAGGATGAACAGCGGGTCTTCCGCGCCCATGGCTTGCGGTGCGTAATCGGGCGCGGCGGCATCGCGGGCGGGGCCGTAGAACAGGTCGCGGCCCTCCACCATCGCCACGTCCGCGCCGGTGCGCTGGACGACGAGGACGGTTTGCACCGACGGGCAATGGGCGAGAGCCGCATCGACATTGGCCTTGAGCGGCACGCGCTTGCCGCCGCGTAGCCCTTCGTCGGCAGTGATGACGAGACGGGAGTCGCAGTCGCGGATGCGGCTCGCCAGACTGTCGGGGGAGAAGCCGGCGAATACGATCGAATGGACCGCGCCGATGCGGGTGCAGGCGAGCATGGCGAAGGCAGCTTCGGGGATCATCGGCAGATAGAGCGTCACCCGGTCGCCGCGCTGCACGCCATGGCTGCTCAGCACATTGGCGAAGCGGCACACTTCCTCATGCAATTGGGCATAGGTGATGACGCGGCTGTCGGCGGGGTCATCCCCCTCCCAGATGATCGCAGGCTGATCGGCGCGGGTCGCCAGATGGCGGTCGATGCAGTTGGCAGATACATTGAGCTGACCATCGGCGAACCAGCGGATCGCAAAGTCGGCTTCGTCGAAACTGCTTTCATCGACTGTGGTGAAGGGCGTGATCCAGTCTAGCCGCTGGGCCTGTTCGCGCCAGAATGCGTCCGGGTCCGCCTGTGCCAGATCGTGCATCCGGGCCGCAGCCTGTGCCGTGACATGGGCGTCGGCGGCCAGGGCGGCAGGCACGGGGTAAAGGGATTCGCTCATGTAATTCAGGCCTCTCCAAGCTCTTTGTGCGCAGCGTAACGCGCGAAGGCCGCCCTGCCATCCTCGACCAAAGTCGGAGGGGATTGCCACCATGGTCCGCCTTCTCCCCACCCCCTCCCCGCCCGCAGGATGCAAGCATAGCCGGATCGTCAAAGCCCATCAAAGAAGGGGCGACGACCAAGGAGAGGATAGAGGATGCAACGGATAGCCGTTCATGAACCGGGCCGCAGAGACTGGCGGCGCAGCGTGGCAATGGGCGCGATGGCCGTGGCGATGACGACTGCGCCCGGCGCGATGGCGCGGACCCAGCGCGAGGCCGAACTGGAAGCGCGGTTGAACCAGCTGGAAGCCGCCGTATCGGCGCTCAAGGGCGAATTGACGCAGGCGCGCAGCGATCAGCAGGCGTCCACTCAGATAGCCCAAAAGGCCGACAGCCGGGTCGCCGCACTGGAAACCCGGCCAGTGGCCGATGGCTTCAAGATCGGTGCGACGACGTTCACGCTGGGCGGATTCGTCAAGACCGTGGGCAGCGCCACCCGTTATGACGATGGCGAAGTGCCGGGCGGGTCGCTGGGCAAGGAATTCTACCTGCCGCAGCAGATTCCGGTGGGCGGGCGCAGCAGCCGCGACATCATTGGCCATGCGCGCCAGACGCGCCTGTCGTTCAGCACATCCACCCCGCTGGGCGGGCAGGAGGTCAAAAGCGTGGTCGAGTTCGACTTTGCGCTGGCCGCAGCGCCGCTGGGCGCGCAGCGGGCGACCAATCCCTATACGCCGACATTTCGCCGGGGCTTCATCAGCTATGGCAACTGGCTGATCGGGCAGGAATGGACCACGTTCCAGAACCCGGCGCATTTGCCCGAAACCACCGATTTCGTGGGGCCGATGGACGGCGCGATCTTCGTGCGGCAGATGATGGTGCAATATAGGCAGCCGCTGGGCGGCGGGCTGGACCTCTATGTCGCGGCGGAAAATCCGCAGACCGAAACGATCACCACGACATCGCCCGCGCTGGGGGATAATGATCAGGACAGGATGCCCGACCTGGTCGCCAAGCTGGCCTATAAAGGCGCGATCGGCGAACTGCATCTTGCGGGACTGGTGCGCCAACTGTCGGCGCGGGACAATGGCGTGGGCGACACCGCAATGGGATGGGGCGTCACGGCAGGCGGCAAGGTGCCGTTCGGGCCGCAGGGGCGGCATGACCTGCGTTTCCTGGCGACCTATGGCCATGGCATGGGGCGTTACTTCACCGTGGGCTATGCGCCCGACGCGATTTACGACCCGGCGGTGGGCAACCGGCTGCATGTCGTGGACAATGTCGCCGGGTTTGCGGCGCTGAAGCTGGGCTGGACGCCGACCATCCGGTCGACCTTCATGGCCGGATATCAACATGCCGATTATCCCGACGGCATCCTGCTGCCGGGGCTGGCCAATCGGGCGGCCTACAGCTTTGCGGGCAATCTGTTCTGGTCGCCGGTAAAGCAACTGGATTTGGGGATCGAGTATCGCCATGCTCAACGCGAAGTCGTCTCTGGCCTGAAAGGGCAGATGGACCGCGTGGAAATGGCCGCGAAATTCACGTTTTAAGGGAGAGGGCAGATGGCGACAACATATGACGACGGCCAGCCAAAACATAGCGTGACGGGGCAGAACGAGAAACTCGTGATTGCCGCATCGTCGCTGGGGACGGTGTTCGAATGGTATGATTTCTATCTTTACGGTTTGCTGGCGACCTATATCAGCGCGCAATTCTTTTCCGGCGTGAACGAGACGACCGGATTTATCTTTGCGCTGGCGGCGTTCGCGGCGGGCTTTGCGGTGCGGCCGTTCGGGGCGATCGTGTTCGGGCGGATCGGCGACATGGTCGGGCGCAAGAATACGTTTCTGGTGACGATGGGGATCATGGGGCTTTCGACCTTCGCGGTCGGCCTGCTGCCGAGCTATGCCAGCATCGGCGTGGCGGCCCCTATCATCCTGCTGATCATGCGGCTGGCCCAGGGGCTGGCGCTGGGCGGCGAATATGGCGGGGCAGCGACTTATGTGGCCGAACATGCGCCGGAGGGGAAGCGTGGCCTCTATACCAGCTGGATCCAGACCACGGCGACATTCGGCCTGTTCGCCGCGTTGCTGGTGGTCATCGGTTTCCGCTTTGCGTTGGGCGAGGAGGCCTTTGCGGCATGGGGATGGCGTCTGCCATTCCTGATTTCGATCCTGCTGCTGGGCGTGTCGATGTGGATCCGGTTGCAGTTGAATGAAAGCCCCGTGTTCCAGAAGATGAAGGATGAAGGCACGGTGTCCAAGGCGCCGCTGACCGAAGCGTTCGGCCAGTGGGGCAATCTGCGCTGGGTCATCATCGCGCTGCTGGGTGCGGTGATGGGGCAGGCAGTCGTATGGTATGCCGGGCAGTTCTACGCGCTGTTCTTTCTGGAAAAGACGCTGCGGGTGGATGGCGCGACGGCCAATATCCTGATCGCCATTGCGCTGGCGCTGGCGACGCCCTTCTTCGTGTTCTTCGGCTGGCTGAGCGACAAGATCGGGCGCAAGCCGATCATCCTGGGCGGGTGCGCATTGGCGGCGATCACTTACTTCCCCTTGTTCGGGGCGTTAACGAGCGCGGCCAATCCGGCGCTGGCAGCAGCGCAGGCATCAGCACCGGTGACGATCGTGGCGCACCAAGATGAGTGTTCGTTCCAGTTCGATCCGGTCGGCAAGAACAAGTTCGACACATCAAGCTGCGACATCGCCAAAGCCTACATGGCCAAGACCGGGGTGAGTTACAGCAATGTAGAGGCAGCGGCAGGCACGCCTGCTCTCGTCAGGGTCGGCAGCGCCAGCTTTGCAGCGCCCGATGGTGCGACGCTGGCGGGCGGCGGCAAGGCAGCGGCGATCACCGGCTTTCAGGACGAGTTGAAGGCGGGGCTGGCGCAAGCGGGATACCCGCCCAAGGCTGACACGGCCAAGATCAACAAGGTCGCGGTCGTGGCGATCCTGTGGGCGTTGGCGATGCTGGTGACGATGGTTTACGGACCGATCGCCGCGATGCTGGTGGAACTGTTCCCCAGCCGGATCCGCTACACGTCGATGTCGCTGCCCTATCATATCGGCAATGGCTGGTTCGGCGGGTTCCTGCCCACGACCGCTTTTGCGATGGTCGCGGCGACCGGGAATATCTATTACGGCCTGTGGTATCCGGTCGTGGTGGCGGCGGCGACCGTGGTGATCGGGCTGTTGTTCCTGCCGGAAACTTTCCGCCGGAATATCGAACAATAGACAGCAAGATGGACAATATGCGGCATGTGGCAGCATCCGAAAGGGTACTGCCATTTTTTATGGCTGTTTACGTAAACTTTATTATGTGATAATTTCTCAAATATATCATGATAGGTAATATTATGTCTTTTCTGTGCATGACTGTAACACCTGTTACAGTCCTATGCCGCATCGGGAGAAGGGATTGGAAACGCCTGTAAAATTCAGGCCATTTTTTGATTGCAAACGTTTGCCGTTTTGCTATTCCTCTTTCAGGGAGTGATTGCGTGTGCGCCGACCATGGCCGTTCGCGATCGCACATCCCGCCATGTGAAGTGGAAGGTGTCGTCAGGACTGCACGCCTGAAGGTGCCTTCCCCTTCTCATAGAAAAGAGAGAGGATGCGTGACGAGATGACCCCTTGCTGGACCGCTGCGCATGTGCGCGCGATTGGCGCTGACAGGGCCGTTGCGCCATCGATCGGCGCGCAGCATGTCGTCGCGGTCGCGCCCGACATCGACATTTGGGACGCATGGCCGGTGCAGGATCGCGATGGCGTGCCTGTCGTCACGGAGGCGGGCGTGGAAATATGGATGGCGCTGGCTGCGCCGCGTTTCGACGATCCCGATGAACGGCATGGTCATGCGCGGATCCACCTGATCCACTTGTCCGATGGTATATGGTCGGACGCTGGCCCGGCGATGCCGGACGGTTTTTCGCCCGGCAGCCGGGAATGGTCGGGGTCGGCGGTGTTGGACGATGCGACCGGGGACGTGATCCTCTATTTCACCGCAGCGGGCCGCCGGGGCGAGACAGCGCCAAGTTTCGAACAGCGCATGTTCAGCGCGCGGGCGCGGTTGACCGACAAGACGACGCTGGACCAGTGGCATGATCTGCGCGAAGTCATCCTGCCCGATCCGGCGCATTATATGTCCACGACCGTTGGCGGGGGCATCGGCACGATCAAGGCCTGGCGCGATCCGGCCTATTTCCGCGATCCGGCCGATGGCAGCCATTATCTGTTATTTGCCGGGTCGTTGGCCGGGTCTGCTTCGGCCTATAATGGCGTGGTGGGCTTTGCCCGTGCGCCTGCCGACCAGCCGGACGCATGGACGCTCCAGCCGCCTTTGCTGTCGGCGGACGGGGTGAATAATGAGCTGGAACGGCCGCATATGCTGGTCCATGATGGGCTATATTATCTGTTCTGGTCGACGCAGGCCCATGTATTCGACCCGCAAGGTCCGGTCGGTCCCACCGGCCTATATGGCATGGTCGCCGATGCGGTGGATGGCGCGTGGCGGCCAATCAACGGCAGCGGGCTGCTATTCGCCAATCCGGCGGATGCGCCCGCGCAAAGCTATAGCTGGATGGTGATGCCCGATTTGCGCGTGACGAGTTTCATCGACAATTGGGGCGGCGGCACCGCGCGGCGCTTTGGCGGGACGTTCGCGCCCTTCGTGCAATTGTGGCTGGATGGCGATGCGGCGGGAGTAGTGGCGTGAGCGCGCCGCTATTCGCGGGCGTCGAACTGGGCGGGACCAAGATGATCCTGCTGCGCGCACGCGGGCGGGACATTATCGAGCGGGTTTCGATCCCCACGACAACGCCGGGCGAGACTTTGGCTGCGGCGGCGAACCGCCTGCGCGCATGGCAGGCGGAAGAAGCGTTCGCGGCGCTGGGCATCGCGTCGTTCGGGCCGTTGCGGCTGGACCGGGCGGCGGATGATTTCGGCCATATGCTGCCGACGCCCAAGCCGGGCTGGACCGGGGCGGATATTTACGGGGCGCTGGGTGGTCCGCTGGCCTGCCCCGCCGCGATCGACACCGATGTGAATGGCGCGGCGCTGGCGGAGGCGCGATGGGGCGCGGGGGCGGAAGGGGAAACGCCGTCCGACGCGCTATGCTATCTGACGATCGGCACGGGCCTTGGCGGCGGGTTCGCGCTGCATGGCCGGGCGCTGCATGGGGCGATGCACCCGGAATTGGGGCATATCGCGATCCGCCGCGCGCCGGGGGATGATTTTTCCGGTGCCTGCCCCTTCCATGGCGACTGTATCGAGGGGCTGGTGTGCGGCCCGGCGCTGGCGCAGCGGTTCGGGGTGGCAGGCGACCAGATACAAGCCGACAACCCGCGATGGGACCATGTGGCGCATGACATTGCCCGGCTGGTCGGCACGATATTGCTGACCACGGCGGCGCGGCAGGTGCTGATCGGTGGCGGGGTCGGCATCGGGCGGGCGGCATTGCTGGACGTAGTGCGGGCCAAGGTGGTGGCGCAACTGGGCGGCTATCTGCCCTTCGTCACGGCCGACAGCATAGCAAGCATCGTGCGGTTGCCAGCGCTGGGCGATCAGGCCGGGCCGCTGGGTGCAGTGGCGCTGGCGATGGATGCGCTGGAGGCGCAGAAGAACAGCTGATCGGGGAATGGGCATTGAGCGTCACCGAGACATTTCTGCTGGCGCTGTGCATCGTGCTGGGTGGTCCGTGGCTGCTGTGGCGGCTGGCGCGGACGGACACATGGATGCCGCTGGTGGTGGTGCAGATCATGGCGGGCGTGCTGCTGGGTCCCGGCGTTTTGGGCGTGGCGATGCCGCAGGTGCATGGATTTCTGTTTACGCCGGGCGTGATCGCGGCGCTGAACGGTATCGCCTGGTGGGCAGTGATGATCTTCGTGTGGCTGGCGGGGATCGAACTGGACCTGAAGGACGCATGGGTCGCGCGGCGCGAGACGTGGATTACCGCGTCGCTGGCGCTGGCCGTGCCACTGGCGCTGGGCGCGGGGGCAGCGGCGGTGATCCTGACGCAGCCGGGCTGGATCGGGGCGAAGGCGCAGCATTGGCAGGCGGTGCTGGGCATGGGCATGGCGTGCGCGGTGACGGCGTTGCCGATTCTGGTGCTGTTGATGGACAAGTTGGCGATATTGCGCGCGCCGCTGGGGCAGCGGGTGCTGCGCTATGCCAGTCTGGACGATATTGCGATCTGGGGCGTGCTGGCGCTGATCCTGCTCGATTGGGCGCGAGTGGAGCGGCAGGTCGGGTTCCTGCTGCTGTTCCCGGTCGTCGCGGTCGGCATTCGCGCGGTGATGGCGCGGATCGGCGGGCGCGACCGGCTGCATCTGGGGATGCTGACGCTGGCGGCGACCGGCTTTGCCGCCGACTGGGCGGGGCTGCATTTCATGGTCGGCGCGTTTCTGGCCGGGGCGATACTGGACAGGGGATGGTTCGACGAGGCGCAGATGGATTTCCTGCGCGATCATATGTTGCTGACGGTGATGCCGGTCTTTTTCCTCAGCACGGGGCTGCGCACCCGATGGGCGATGGGGGGCGTGGAAGTGATTGGCGCGGCGGCGCTGCTGCTGGTCGCGGCGGTGGCGGGCAAGCTGATCGGCGTGGGGATTGCGGGGCGGATATTGGGCTGGGCGAAGGGTGAGGCGCGGATCATCGGCTGGCTGCTCCAGACCAAGGCGATGATCATGATCATATTCGCCAACATATTGCTGGACCGGCAGATCATCAGCGGGACCAGCTTCACGGCCTTGCTGTTGATGGCGATCGGCAGCACGATGATGACGATACCGATGGTGCGCGGAAAAATCGTAAAAGCGACACCGATAGAAACATAGGGTCAAGGAGAGAGTGATGCGGATGGGACGCTTGTTGGCCGTTGGGACGGCAATCCTTTGCTTTGCGCCTTCGGGTGCGGCGCTCGCCAAGGTGAGCGCGAGCGCCGATGGCAAGCTGTTGCGGCTGGATGGCGGCGGCGTGACCTATGCGATGGGGGTGGACGACAAGGGCTATCTCCAGCCGCTTTACTGGGGCGCGGCGCTGGACGCGGGTGCGCCACTGGCAGCGAAGGTGCCGGGCGAATTGTCCGGCTTCGATCCGGCAGGCTCCATCACGGCGCAGGAATATGCCGGGCAAGGCGAAGGACTGGTCAGCGAGCCGGGGGTGAAGGCTATGTTCGCCGATGGCAATCGCGACCTGGTGCTGAAATATCGCGGGCATAAGGTGTCGGGCGAGACGCTGACGGTGGAACTGGCCGATATTCGCCGTCCGCTGAGCGTCACGCTGCGGTATACGATGGACCCGACGACGGGCGTGATCGCCCGGTCGGCCAGCGTGCGCAATGGCGACGCGCAGCCGGTGCGGATCGACCAGATGGCGGCAGCGACCTTTACCCTGCCGACCGGGGACGATTATCGGCTCCATTATCTGACCGGGCGGCATGGGGCGGAATGGTCGCAGGCGAGCGTGGCGGTGACCCCTGCCCTGACCGTGCTGGAAAGCCGGCGCGGATCGACCGGGCATGGCAATCAGCCATGGTTCGCGGTGGGGCGCAGCGGCACAAGCGAGACGGACGGGCCGGTGTGGTATGGGGCGCTGGCATGGTCGGGATCGTTCCAGTTGAGCGTGGGGGCCGATAATCTGAGCCGGGTGCGGATAAGCGGGGGATATAACCCCTATGATTTCAGCTGGACGTTGAAGCCGGGCGAGACGCTGGATACGCCGGTATTTTATGCGGGTTATTCGGCGCAGGGCATGGGCGATGCGTCGCGGCGGTTCCATGCGTTTCAGCGGGCCAGCATCATTCCGGGCGGGGCCAAGGCGAAGATCCGGCCGGTGCTGTATAATAGTTGGGAAGCGACGACGTTCAACGTGACCGAGGCCGGGCAGATGGCGCTGGCGGAGAAGGCCGCGAAGATCGGCGTCGAACGGTTCGTGGTCGATGATGGCTGGTTCGGCGCGAGGGACGATGACAAGGCGGGGCTGGGCGACTGGAGCGTCAATCCGAAAAAATTCCCCAATGGCCTCAAACCCCTGATCGACAAGGTCAAATCGCTGGGGATGGATTTTGGCCTGTGGGTCGAACCGGAAATGGTGAACGCCAACAGCGACCTGTATCGGGCGCATCCCGACTGGGTGCTGCACTTCCCCGACCGGCCACGGACGGAAGGGCGCAACCAGTTGGTGCTGAATTTGGCGCGGGCGGACGTGCGCGACCATATTCTGGGCTGGCTCGACAGGCTGGTGCGCGACAATGACATTGCGTTTCTGAAATGGGATTATAATCGCAACTGGACCGAAGGCGGCTGGCCGGGGGTTCCGCCGCAGGACCAGCAGCGGGTGCAGGTCGAGTATGTCCGCAACCTCTATCATATCCTGACCGAGTTGCGGCGGCGGCATCCGGGGCTGGAGATTGAGGGCTGTTCGGGTGGTGGCGGGCGCATCGACCTTGGCATCATGGGGGTGACGGACCAGAGCTGGACGTCGGACAATACTGACCCGTTCGACCGGCTGACGATACAGGATGGCTTCACCCAGGCCTATGCCCCGTCGATCATGATGGCGTGGGTGACGGACAGCCCCAATTGGGCGAACGGGCGGGAGACGAGCCTGGACTATCGTTTCCTGTCGGCGATGCAGGGGAGCCTTGGCATCGGATCGAACCTGGACCATTGGCAGCAGGGCGATTTCGATACCGTGCGCACATGGATCGCGGCCTATAAGGAGATTCGCGCGACTGTGCAGCGGGGCGACCTGTATCGGATTGCGCCGCCACGACCGGACAGCGCCACGTCCGCGACCCTCTATGTCGCGCCGGACAAGAGGCAGGCCGTGCTGTTCCAAATGCTGCACAGTTCGATGTTCCGCGACAATGTGGGGGCGGTTGCGCTGGATGGGCTGGACCCGGCGCGGACTTACAAGGTGCGGATGCTGGACGGGGCGGCGCTGCCCGATGGGGTGCCGGGCTTGGCGAGCGGTGCTTATTGGATGCGCGCGGGTGTGCGGGTGAAGATGAAGGGGGATTATAAGGGATTGGGGCTGGTGTTCGAGGCGGTCAAGTGAGCGCCGATCGCGCGATCCGGTCGATCCAGATCGTGGGGGGCGGCACGGCGGGGTGGATGACCGCTGCGGCGCTGGCCCACGCCCTGCCGCGCGGTTGCACCATCACGCTGGTCGAGTCCGAGGAGATCGGCACGGTGGGCGTGGGCGAGGCGACGATCCCGCCCATTCGCCTGTTCAACGACACGCTGGGCATCGACGAGGGCGAGTTCCTGCGCGCGACGAAGGGCAGTTTCAAGCTCGGCATCGAATTTGTCGATTGGGGCCGATTGGGGCAGCGTTATTTCCATCCCTTCGGCACTTATGGCAAGCCGTTCGACATGCTGAGCGTGCATCAGCACTGGCTGGCGGCGCGGGCGGCGGGATGCACGGTGCCGCTGGACGACCTGGCGATGGCATGGGGTGCGGCCAGGCGCGGGGGCTTTGCGCCGCCGCACGCCGACCCGCGCAGCATCGGGTCGACGTTCGATTATGCCTATCATTTCGACGCGGGCCTCTATGCCGCGTTTCTGCGCCGCTATGCGCAGGCGCGCGGCGTGGTGCGGGTGGAGGGCAAGGTCGCCGATGTGACACTGGATGGCGCGCGCGGCGATGTGGCGTCCGTGACGCTGGGCGACGGGCGGGTGCTGGCGGCGGACCTGTTCATCGATTGTTCGGGCTTTCGCGGGCTGCTGATCGAAGGGGCGCTGGCGACGGGATATCAGGATTGGACCCACTGGTTACCGTGCGACCGGGCCGTGGCGGTGCCGTGCGAACGGGTGGAGAAAACCACGCCCTACACGCGATCGACGGCGCGCAGCGCGGGGTGGCAATGGCGCATCCCGTTGCAACACCGGACCGGCAATGGCTATGTCTATTGTTCGGCGCATATTTCCGATGATGAGGCGGCGGCGACGTTGCTGGGCAATCTGGACGGGGCGGCGCTGGGCGATCCGCGTGCGTTGCGGTTCACCACCGGGCGGCGGCGATTATTCTGGAACCGCAACGTCATTGCCATCGGCCTGTCGTCGGGGTTCATGGAGCCGCTGGAATCGACCAGCATCCACCTCATCCAGGCGGGGATCGCCAAATTGCTGGCGCTGTTCCCGACGCGCGATGGTGCGGCGGCGGTGCGGGACGAATATAATCGCATCGCCATTACCGAATTCGAGCGGATCCGCGACTTCATCATCCTGCATTACAAGCTGATGGAGCGGGACGATTCAGCCTTGTGGCGTTATTGCGCGGCGATGGATGTGCCGGACAGTTTGCAGGCGCGGATCGACCATTTCGCGCGGGACGGGCGGCTAATCACCCGCGACATGGACCTGTTTGGCGCGACAAGCTGGACCGCCGTGCATGTGGGGCAGGGCAATAGGCCGCAGGGGTGCGACCCGATGCTGGCCTATATGGCCGATCCGGCGGCGAGCCGGGTCTATGTCGAGAAGCTGGCCGGGGCGATCGCGCAGGCGGCAGCGACGATGCCGGGGCATGATGAACATCTGGCGCGGCTGGTGGGGGGGGTAGAGTTTCATCCCGTTGTAGGCAGAGCTATCGCATATGAAAATATGCCATGTTTAATCGTCATGCTGAACTCGTTTAGCTGCGCTGGCCTGCGGCTCAGCATCCATTCCTCGTCACGAACGGCGGCATTTGGGGCGCGATGGATCCTGAAATAAATTCAGGATGACGAAGTAAAATCAGATGTGATTCATAGACGATTCCCCTGCCTTCAAGGGGAGGATGAGAGAAGTCTAGAAGCGTGGCGGGCGGATGTCGAAGGCTAGGGAGAGGCGCTCGCCATCGGTGACGGGGATGGTGTCGTGCCACAGGGTCGAGGGGAACAGGACGAGGCGGGCGACTTTGGGGGCGATCTGGCGGTAGGGTGTGAGGGTCAGGCCAAGGTCGGGCGGAGGTGCGCCGAAGCGGAGCCATCCGGCGGGGGCCGCGCCCATGGCGTCGGGCAGCGCGATGTGGAGAGCGGAGCTGATCCAGCCGGCGGGATGGGTGTGGACGGCGTGGTGGCCCTTGCGCGTCAGCCGGACGGACCAGCTTCCCGCGAATTTCAGGTCGTTACGCGGGGTGTTTAAGAGAGGATGGCCGGTTTCGGGTGGGGGAAGCGCGGCGACATAGTCGCGCACGGCCGCTTCGATCGCCGCGCGGGCATGGGCAATTTCGGGTTCGTGGCGGAACAGCAGGGGCCGGTCGGTCTGGGTGCCGCCGCGCACCGACTGGTCGGGATAGGGCGCCGCAGCTATGTGAAGGCTGCGCAACAGATTGGCGAGCGCGGCACAATCCAGATCGAGGTCGGTCGTGCGGATGAAGGCGTCGGGCCGGTCGAGCCAGCGGGCGCGATCATCACCCAGCAAGCGCCAGCACAGAGAGAGATAGGGCCAGAAAAGGGATGCGGCGGGGGTGGCGAGTTGCGCCTGCGCGATGGCGGCGGCATCATCGGGCGCGTGGCAGCGCAGGGCGTGACGGACGCGGGCGAGGGAAAGGCCGGGGTCGGGATTGTCGGCGACTGGAGCGAACAGGTCGGGCTGATCATCCCCCTCCCCCGATTCCGCGATCAGGTAGAGCCGGGCGATGATGAGGGCTTGGGTGTCGCCAAAGGCGCGCGTGGCGTCGGCCAGCACGGCGCGGGCGGCGGGCCAGTCGCGCAATCTGGCGAGCCAGTGGAACCAGTTCAGGCGGAGGGCGATGCTATGCGGTTGCGCCTGCACCGCCTGCGCGAAGATGGCGCTGGCGTCCGCGCCGAGCAGGCGGGCGAGCGTGGCGTGATAGGCATAACCCTCCACCCAGTCGGGCCGGGCGGCAGTTTCGCGGGCGATCAGGGCAAGGGCATCATCCCCCTGCCCTTCGGCCGCCAGCGCACCGGCATGGCCCCGGATCAGCGCGGTATCGCCGGGGGCTGCCATGCGGGCGGCGGCAAAATGGGCGGCGGCGGGGCGGCCGGTTTCGTAGCGGAGTTGGGCGGTGAGTGCCGGGTCGGCGGCGCGGGTTGCCGGGTCGGCGGCGCGGGTTGCCGCGTCGAGTGCCGCTTCATGCGCCTGATCTTCCCGCAGCAAGAGCGCGTGGAGCCAGTGCAGGCGCGTGGCGTCGGGCCAGCGGCGACAGGCCTGATCGAGATGTGCGGTGGCATGGGCTGCGGTGCCTGCGCGCAAAGTTGCGAAGGTCGCCGACTCGATGGCCTGCATCCATGCCGCCGCGTCCGACGCGGCGGCGCTGGCGGGCTGGCGCGCGAGCAGGTCGGCAAAGGGATTGCTGGCGGTCATGTGGTCCCCTCCTGCCCTTGGCGTTGGATATTGGCGCATTTCCGCCCTGTTCTTCCTCTACCGCAAGGGGCATCATAGCAAGGATGCAACGGTCGGAAAGGGAAAACAGCAAACGTTTGCAGAAAACAGTTGCAAAGGTTTGCGGCGAGGCATAATCCAGACTGGTAACCGACCGTAGAGAGATATGCGGCGGCCTTTGCAGGAGAGGGTGATGAAGATTTCCGTTCAGTACAGCTGTATTTCGACGATCGCGCTGGCCATGGCAGGCATTGCCATGCCGTCGTTCGCGCAGGATGCCGCACCCGCAGCGCAGGCGGCCCCCGCCGCTGCCGACGATCGCGCGCCGGTTGCAGGTGAGGACATCGTCGTCACCGCCGCCGCTGGCGACAAGTCGCGGTTCCGTTCGTCCATTTCCGTGTCGCAGGTCAGCCAGGAAGCGATCCAGAATTTCACGCCCCGTTCCGAAGCCGAAGTGCTGCGTTCCATCCCCGGCCTTCAGCCGTCGGATACGGCGGGTCCGGGCGGTAACGCCAATATCGGCGTGCGCGGCATCCCGGTGTCCACCGGCGGTTCGGAATATGTCGCGTTGCAGGAGGACGGCCTACCCGTCACTTTGTTTGGCGACATTCAGTTCGGCAATAACGACTATTGGCTGCGTTTCGACCAGAATGTCGAGCGGGTCGAAGCGGTGCGCGGCGGTTCCGCCTCTACCTTCGCCAGCCAGGCGCCGGGCGCGGTGGTCAATTATCTGAGCAAGACCGGCGACAAGGAAGGCGGCGCGATCGGCATTTCCAAGGGCGTCGATTTCCGCGAAACGCGCGTCGATTTCGACTATGGCGGCCCGATCAGCGACACGTTGCGGTTCCACATCGGCGGCTATGCCCGCGAAGGCGGCGGCCCGACGAATGAGGATTTCAACGTCCTGCGCGGCTATCAGGTCAAGGCCAACGTCACCAAGGATTTCGATGATGGCAAAGGCTATATCCGCCTGAATTTCAAGCGGCTGGACGAACATGCCCCCACCAACACGACGATGCCGTCGCTGGTGTCGATCAAGGGCAACAAGATTACCGATTTCAAGCCGCTGCCGACGTTCGATGCGCGCGACGGGTCGACCTATTCGATCTACAACCGCAATTTCCGCTATGTCGACACCAATGGCGCACTGCAAAGCGCGGAAATGAACGGCATTCATCCCAAGGTGACGTCGGTCGGCGCGCAGTTTCATTACGAGCTGAGCGACATGCTGACCGTGGACAACAACTTCCGCTATACCGATATGAGCGGCAGCTTCACGACCCAGTTTCTGAACGTCGCGCCGACCGCCGGCGTGCTGGGTTCCACGGTCAATGGCAGCACGGTCGGGTCGATCCGCTATGCCGCCGGGCCGCAAAAGGGGCAGGCCTATACCGGCACCTATCTGAACAATAATCCCAACATCAACACCATCATGAAGGACATGGGCAGCATCGCCAACAATCTGGCGTTGACCGGCAAGTTCGAGATGGGCGAAGCGAAGGTGACGGTGCAGGCGGGCTGGTTCCACATGAGCCAGAACATCGTGCAGGATTGGCACGTCAACCGGCAATATAGCGCGCTGGAAGGCGAAAATGCGTCGCCGCTGAACCTGTTTTCGACCACCGGCACGCAGTTGACATCGGCGGGTCAGGCCGGGTTCAACGACAATTGGGGCAATTGCTGCGCCCGCACGATGGACCTGAAATATACCGACGATGCGCCGTTCGTGTCGGCCAATTATTCGGGCGGCGGGCTGGACCTGGACGCCAGCGTCCGGTTCGACCGTATTCGCGGCGAAGGCACGGCGCAGGCCGGGGTCGCCGGGCCGAACTATGTCGTGACCGATGAAGTCGGCACCGCGACATTGCCGTCGATGTTGCCGGGCGGGGTGATCGAACGGATCAATTACAAGCGCAGCTATACCAGCTGGTCGATCGGTGCGCTCTATGCGTTCACCAACAGCACCAGCGTCTTTGCCCGCGTCAGCCGGGGTGGTCGTTTCAACGCCGACCGGCGCGTGCTGGGTGGCAATTTCAATGCCGACGGGTCGCTGAACGCGCAGGGGGCCAGCACGGCGGTCAATTTCCTGAACCAGCAGGAAGTGGGCGTCAAGCATCGCGGATTCGTGGGCGAGAGCGGCAATTATTCGGTGGAAGTCACCGGCTTCCGTTCATCCCTGACCGAGAATAATTACGATTTTACCCGGATCAACAATCCTGCGCCCAACAATGACCCGAACATTTCCAACGCCTATCGTTCATGGGGCGTGGAGTTTACCGGGCGGCTGAACATGGGGAATTTCCACCTGGCGGCCGACCTGACCTGGGTAAACCCCAAGATCAAGGACAGCGCGACGGCCGTGCTGGCAGGCAACCGGCCGGGCGGTATTCCCAAGCTGACCTACCTGATTTCGCCATCCTACGACATGGGGCTGTTTGCCGTGGGCGTGTCGGCCAGTGGTCAGTCGGACGCGCCGATCGACGATTTCAACACGTACACATTGCGCGGCACGACTTTCTTCAACGCCTTCCTGAAGGTGCGGCCAGTCGAGAATCTGGAGCTGGGGCTGAACGCGAACAATCTGTTCGATACGCTGGGCTATCGCGCGGGCGGTTCGTTGCTGCCGATCAATGCGACCAGCGGCATTTTCCAGAACAGCGCAGTTTATGGGCGCACGGTGACGGCGGCGATCCGATATAAGTTCTGATACGCAACAGTTGCGACGATGTCAGGCCCGGCCCCGCAAGGGACCGGGCCTGATGCGTTTGGGGTCAGGCGGAATCGCGGACGATGAGCGTGGGGGCGATCTGGATCGAGGTGCCATCATCCCCGCCCAGGCGGCGGACGAGCAGGTCGGCCAGCAGATGCGCGCCCTGCGCAATATCCTGACGAATGGTGGTGAGTTGCGGGTTGGTCAACCGGGCCATCGGCACATCGTCGAAACCGACGACGGACAGGTCGGCAGGCACGCGCAGGCCATGGTCGGCGGCCGCCGCAATGACGCTCATGGCGGTCACGTCGGACGCGGCGAAGATGCCGTCGGGGCGGTTGCCAGCAGCGAAATAGGCCGTTGCGACGCTCTGGCTGGCTTCGGGGGTGACATGGGCATGGACCAGATCGACCTGGCCGCGCACATCATCGGGCAGCGCGGCAAGGAAGCCCTGATAACGGGCGGCAAATTCCGGCACGGCGACATTGCCGAAGAAGGCGAGTTTGCGCCGTCCCCGGTCGATCAGGTGGTGGGCTGCCAGTTGACCCCCGGCGATATTGTCCGTCCCGACCGTGAGATAGCGGTTGCGCGGGCCATGCGAGCCCCAGATGACCAGGGGGCGGTAGCGATCAGCCACTGCGTCGAGGACCGCGCCCTGATCCGACTGGCCGATGATGATGATGCCATCGGCCCGCCCGGCGCGAATGAAGGCGTCGAGCCAGTCGTCGCCCTGCGGCAGCACGCGCGAGAGCAGCAGGTCATAGCCGCGCTCGGTCAGTTCGTCGGCCAGAAAGCCGAGCATCGCCATGAAGAAGGGGTCGGAGAGATGCTGGCCGCGTTCATGCCCCAATGGCAATAGCACCGCGATCGACCCGGTGCGGCCGAGGCGCAGATTCTGCGCGGCAACGTTGAGGCGGAAGCCATGATGGTCGGCCAGCGCCTGTATGCGGCGGCGGGTTTCGGTGTTGAGCGCGCCCTTGGCCGTCAGCGCGCGCGACACGGTGGAAACGGAGACGCCCGCGATCCGCGCGAGATCGGTAATGCTGCGGACCGGGCCTGCCTTTTCGTCTGTCATACCGCCTTGTCTAGGCAATCGTGCAAGCGACGGCAATCCATTGCGGCGTGGATCAGGTCCGCACCGGACGATCGCGCACGATGAGCGTTGCCGCCCCCGCCGCGATCATCATCACGCCGCTCATCTCCAATATGTTGCGCGGGTCGCCGCCCAGCAGCGGGCGGTAGATCAGCGGGACGATGAGCGTTTCGAGCAGCATCGGGATGACGATGAACATGTTGAAAATGCCCATATAGACGCCGGTGCGTTCGGGCGGGATCGCGTTGGCGAGCAGGACGTAGGGGTTGCCCATCATGCTGGCCCAGCCGATGCCGATGCCGATCATCAGCGGAAACAGCGCCGCGCGGTCCGTAGCGCCCGGTATGGCGAGCATCGCCGCGCCGGAGAGCGTGACGGCGGCGGCGTGAATGGTTTTGGTGCCGATATGGCGGCTGAGCCAGACCATGGCGAAGGCCGCGACGCAGGCAATGGCGTTATAGAGCGCGCCTGCTTCGCCGGTGAGCAGCACCGCCTGACGAAAGCCGCTGCTGGTCGCATCCGCCGTGTCGAAGATGGAGCGGGCGAGTGCGAGGGCAATGAATTGCCAGTAAGCGAACATGGCGAACCATTGCAGCAGCATGGAGAGGGCAAGCTGACGCATGGCGGGCGGCATGTCGCGGACCGCCGCGACAAAATCGCGCAGGGCCGTGCGGGGGGAGAGTTTTTCGGCCTGCATCCGGGCGATTTCAGCGGGCGGCAAGGGCAGTTCGGGGACGCGCAGGACCGACCAGAGGATGGTCGAGATGGAAATGACCGCGCCTGCGACGAAGGCGATGCGAGTCACGTCGGGGATGCCGTTGGCGTCGACCAGATCGGCGTCCATGCCCCACCAGACGAGCAGCGAGGGCGCGAGATAGGAGAGGGTCTGGGCAAGGCCGGTAAAGGCGCTTTGGGTCAGGAAGCCAAGGGCGCGCTGGCTTTCGTCGAGCCGGTCGCTGACATAGGCGCGGTATGGCTCCATCGTGATATTATTGGCCGCGTCCAGAATCCACAACAGGCTGGCGGCGAACCAGAGCGTCGGGCTGTATGGCATCATCAGCAGGCCGATGCTGCACAGGATCGCACCGATCAGGAAATAGGGGGTGCGGCGGCCCCAGCGGCTGACGGTGCGGTCGCTCAATGCGCCGACGATCGGCTGGACCAGCAGGCCGGTGACGGGTCCGGCGAGCCAGAGCAGCGGCAGGCTGGCCTCATCCGCGCCGAGATAGCGGTAGATCGGTCCCATATTGGCCTGTTGCAGGCCGAAGGAAAACTGGATGCCCAGAAAACCCAGATTCATTTCCACGATGCGCGACAGGCGCATCCGGGGGCGTTGCAACGGGTTGTGCATGGGCAGCCTCTCCTGACAGGTCCACAGCCTTAGCGGCTTTTTGGATTCCCGTCAGGATAGAGGGGTTGCGCGTAAAAGGCAATCGTTTGCTTTATCCTCTTACCAGCCGAACACATAGCGTTCGCGCCGCACATCCGCGCCGCCGCGCAGGGTGCCGGTTTCTGGGACGACGCCCGCCGCGACGATGCCGGTGGACACGGCGAAGGGACCAAGCACGTCCAGCTTATGCCCGCGCGCGGTCAGCGCGGCGCGGACATCGGCGGACACGCGATCCTCGATTTCCAGTACGCCCGGTTCGTCCTTCTTGATGCCGAAAGAGCCGTGGAAATGATTGGAGTTGATGCGCGGCGCTTCGATCGCGGCCTGTAGCGGCTGGTTGAAGGCCAGCACGCGCAGCAGGACGTTCATAATCTGCTGATCCTGATTGTCGCCGCCCGGCGTGCCGATGGCCAGATAAGGCTTGCCATCCTTCATCACCATGGAGGGTGAAAGCGTGGTGCGCGGGCGTTTATAGGGGACCAGCAGATTGGGGCTGGTGGGGTCAAGGTCGAACACGGTCAGGCGATTGCTCATCGGCACGCCGGTATCGCCCGCAATATAGGCGCCGCCCAGCAGCCAGCCGGAACTGGGGGTGCAACTGAACAGGTTGCCTTGCCTGTCCACCACTTCGATGGCCGTCGTGTCTGCCGTGGGGGCGGCCTTGCGTTCGATCATATGGGGGGTGAAGGCGGGGGTGGTGCGTTTGCGGCCCTCAAAAGCCCATGGGTTGCCGAAACGATGGTCGAGCGAGGCGCGCGGGCCGATCATCTTTGCGCGGGCGGCGGCATAGTCTTTCGACAGCAGCCCCTTCATCGGCACGGTGGCGAAATCGGGGTCGCCGAAGAAGGCGTTGCGATCATCAAAGGCCAGCTTGATCGATTCTGCGACGGTGTGGAGATAGGGGTCGGACCCCGGCTCCATCGTGGCGATACCGGCGGCTTCGGCGATGCTGAGCGCCATCAGCATGGCCGGACCCTGGCTCCAGAAACCCGCCTTGCACACGGTATAGCCGAACACGTCCGTCGTGGCGGGCGCTTCCACCCTGCCCTTGTAACGGGCGAGGTCGTCATAGCGCATCAGGCCACCGTCCGCCTCCATCGCGGCGCCGATGCGGCGGGCGATGTCGCCATTATAGAAGGCGTCGCGCCCGGCCTGAATCGCGGCCTTGCGATCCTTGCTGCGGGCAAATTCGGCGCGGTCGGCTTCGGCGATGATCCGCATGGTGCGGGCAAGGTTGGGCTGGCGGAAGATCGCGCCGGTTTTGGGCAGCGCGCCGCCGGGATAATAGGTGTCGTAGGCGGACTTATATTTCGACGTGGCTTTTTGCTGGCTGGCGAACACTTCGGCCAGGAAATTATACATGACGAAGCCGTCGGCCAGTTCGATGCCCGGCTGCATCACCTGATCCAGCGTCATCGTGCCGTTGAGTTGCAAGGCGAGCGCCATCGCGTCCACCATGGCGGGGATGGTGCCGCCATTGGGACCATTGCCGGGGATGACGCCGGTGGCAGCGAACTTGTCGGGCGTGGCGAGGCCGGGGGCGACTCCCTGCCCGCTGATGACAGACACTTTGCCGGTTTTGGCATCATGAATGATCGTGGGCGCTTCGCCGCCGAAGCCGAAATGCGATATTTCGGTGACGGCCGCAGCAAAGACGGCGGCGACGCCCGCATCGGTCGCATTGCCGCCCGCCAGCAGGATGCGCGTACCCGCCGCCACGGCATAATGCCGCCCGGCCGCGACGATGCCGAAATCGCCGACGATTTCGGGGCGCAGCGTTTCGCCCGCGCTGACGAGGCGGGTCGGTTCGATCGCCGGTTTGGCGGCAGCCGCTGTGGTCTGGGCGATGGCAGGCGCGCCGCCCGCCACCAGCGCCGCGCCGCCAGCGGCCAGCCCCGCCAGTTGCCGGCGGCTGAAAGTCATCCTGTCGCTCTCGTTCCGGTCGGCCATCTGTGTGCGTTTCCCCAAAAGATACAGGACGACAGGGCCGCCGTCCGACACAGGGTAGAGACGAGGCGCGATGCCCGATCCGCAATCCGAATGTTACCGTGACTGCTACAAATATGAAATAAAGTGAAATCCCTATAGCGGATTTGCCGCTCCCGACAGTTTCTATGGGGGAGAACGCGCAATAGCGGGATGCCCTTTGCCGGTGCATCGCCCGCTGGCCGTCGATGCAGCATGGACGCTGCAAAATGGGGGAGGATGTCGGGGCGGCCATATCGGCGGAACCCGTCACGCTACCATCCATTCGTCCATCAACCGGACGTCAAAAAAATGGACAGGCAGATCGCGGGATCGCCCAAAAAGACAAGAGCGCCGTGCGCCGACAGGCGTGCGCAATTTTATCATGGTTTCGCGTTGCGCGCTGTTGGGGAAATGCAGCGGGCCTTTGTGGGGGATACGGACATGAACGCTCTAAGGATTATTCGAACCAGCCTGGCCGGGGCGAGCATCGCCGCGCTGACCATCGGCACCGCCGCATTCGCGCAAGCGCCGGTCGATGCCGCGCCGCAGGAAGCCGCCGAAAATGGCGGCGCGGAAATCGTCGTCATCGGATCGCAAATTCGCGGGGCCAAGACGGCAGGCGCGCTGCCGGTCAGCATCGTGGGCGAAGCGCAGATCGAGGCAGTCGCCGCCGTGTCGGGCGCGGACCTGTTCCGGTCCATCCCGCAACTGGGCGGCGTAACGTTCAACGAGCAGGTATTGGGCGGCGGCAATGCCAATGCGGCGCGCGGCGACGTGTCCACCGTGTCGCTGCGTGGGCTGGGTCAGGGCAATACGCTGCTGCTGATCAACGGTCGGCGCACCGTGTTGCACCCCACCAGCCAGGCGATTACCGGGGTGGTCGATTCCGGCGTCCCGACATTCGGCTATAACGCTAATACGATCCCGATCGGCAATATATCGCGCGTGGAAGTGCTGCGCGATGGCGCGGCGGCGCTTTATGGGTCGGACGCCGTGGCGGGCGTGGTCAACAACGTCCTGAACAGCGATTTCAAGGGCGCGAAGTTCGACATGCAATATGGCGGTGCGGAAGGCACCAATTTGCGCGAATTTGCGATCAACGGGCTGGTCGGCACCGATTTTTCCGAAGGGCGCGGCAACATATCGCTCTTTGCCGGTTATGCGCAGAAGTCGAAGCTGTATCTGAGCGATCAGGACTATACCGCCAGCGTCGACCGGCGCGCTTCGGTGGCTGGCACATCCTTTGCCAATGTCGCAGCATTCAACGGCACCAGCACCAGCGGCCCGTGGGGGACGTTCCGCGCGCTGGCCGCGACGCCCAGCGCCAATGGCGTCGTGCGCTTCCTCAATCGCGCGATCGCCAGCGGCGCGACCAACTTCACCAATGCGTCGAGCCAGTTCCACATCCAGCCGACCACCAATGCCGGTTGCCTGGTCGGGGCCGGTACGGCGGGCATGTGTTATGATGACGGACTGGGCGCGACGGACATGACCGTGGGCGCGGCGCCCGACGCCAATCTGCGCTTCGATTCGCCCAGGACATTTACCGACATCACGACCCAGCCGTCGGTCAAGCGCATCAACCTGTTCGCCAACGCCCATTTCGACATTACCGACAATCTGACCATTTTCGGCGAGGCGGGTTTCTATCGCGGCAAGACCAGCGCGACCATCGGCGCACCCGGTTCGCTGGCCAATATCCCGATCACCGTGGCGGCCAATGCCTATTGGAACCCGCTGGGTCCGGTCGGTTCGCCCAACCGGATCGCGGGGCTGAACCCGGCGGTCGTGCCAGTCACGGGCCTGCCGGTGCAGATCGCGGCATTAAGCTATGTCGATGTCGGGTCGCGATCCGTCGATGTCACCAACTATCAATATCGCTTCCTGGGCGGGTTGCGCGGGAGCCTTGGCAATTGGGATTATGATACGGCGGCGCTCTACACCTGGGCGACGGCAGCGGATACGCAGGAGAATTTTTCCAACACATTGTTGCAGCGGGCGATCAACAAGACCACGTCCGACGCCTATAACCCGTTCAATGGCGGCTGTATCAATTCGCCTGCCGTTGGCGATTGCACCACCAATCCCCGGTCGGTCATCGACACGTTCATGATCGAGGCGACCCGCAAGACCCGCACCAGCCTGGCGCTGGCGGATTTCAAGATTTCCAACAATGAACTTCTTAGCCTGTGGGGTGGCAACAGCATCGGCGTGGCAGCGGGCATCGAATATCGCCGCGAAACCTATCATGACAATCGGTCCACCTATCAGGGCGGTATCGCAGGCGTCGACACCACCTATACCGATGCTGTCACCGGCATTTTCTACGGGTCGGATCTGGGCGGGGCCAGCCCGTCGCCCGACGTGCGCGGCAAGCGCAACGTGAAGTCGGCCTATGCCGAACTCGCCATCCCGCTGATCAGCCCGGAAATGGAAATCCCCTTCGCCCGCAGCCTGGAATTCCAGATTGCCGGGCGGTATGAGGATTATAGCGACGTCGGGTCGGTGGCCAAGCCCAAGGTCGCGGCATCGCTGGAATTGCTGGAAGGCTTCCGCCTGCGTGGTTCCTGGTCGCAGGGTTTCCGCGCACCGAACCTGGAAGTCATCAACACGTCCACGCTGGACCGTGTTAATGGCGGGTTCGATTATGTATTGTGCGATGCGGACGTGCGCAGCCGGCGTGCCGCCAACTTCTCCAGCGCGGTGTGCAGCGTGTCGGTGCTGCGGCGCAGCGGCGGCAACCCCAATCTCAAGCCCGAAGAATCGACCAGCTGGTCCTTTGGTTCGGTCATATCGCCGACTTTGGGTGATGGCTGGGGCAAGTTGACGCTGACGGTCGATCGCTGGAAAATTCAGCAGAAGAATGTCGTGGGCCTGCTCGATTATCAAAATGCGCTCAACCTCGACTATTTGCAGCGGACGCAGGGCAGCAGCAACCCCAACGTCATCCGCCGCGATCCGACCGCCGATGATATTGCCCGCGTCGCGGGAACCGGGCTGGCTCCGGCAGGCGAGCTGCTCTATGTCATCGCCAACTTCCAGAACCTGTTGCCGGTCACGGTGCAGGGGATCGATTTCGGCGTGGACTATTATCTGCCCACCGAAACGCTCGGCAATTTTTCCGTCAACGTCAATGCGTCGCGCCTGATCAGCTATTTCGTCGATGCGCCGCAGGGCGTGGCCGACGTGATCGCGGGCAAGGCGGCAGGCCAGATCAACGCTGGCGTGCCGATCCAGGGTGGCGGCGACGTGGTCGGGCGCGATGGCCAGCCGCGCTGGCGCATTTCGGCGACGATGGACTGGACGCTTGGCCCGGTGAAGATCGGCGCGTTCACGCAGTTCACCGACGATGTCTATGAAAATGCCGTGCGCGATGCGACGACCAATCCCTTCGTCGTGAAGGGGCAGACGACCGTCAATCTCTACCTGCAATATAGCTTCAAGGAGCCGGGCATCATGAACGGCACGACGCTTCAGGTCGGCGCGCGCAACATTTTCGACAAGGATCCGCCGCTGGCATCGGGCGGCTACCTGTCGAGCGTCTATCAGCCGCAGGCGCGTTACTGGTATACGTCGATCAAGAAGACGTTCTGACCTGCAAGAGGCGCGGCGCTCCTGCCGGAGCGCCGCGCCTCTTCTTTTTCTGGCACAAGAGGATGACGTCATGACTGCCCCTGCCCCCCTGCTCGACCGCCGCGCCATGTTGGGGAGCGGCCTGGGGCTGGCGGCGGTGGCGGCGCTGCCCGCAACGGCACTGGCACAGTCGGGCAGCCGCGCGCCCGACGCGCCGCGCACCGGCATGGCATCCGTGGCGCAGCACCGGGTCGAGGTGCCGATGCCGACCGGGGGCGTGTCGGCGGGTCATCCGCTGGCCGCGATGGCCGGCACGCGGATGTTGATGATGGGGGGCAGCGCGGCCGATGCCGTGGTCGCGGCGATGGCCGTGATGAATGTGGTCGAACCCTGGGCATCGAGCGCGGCGGGCAATGGCTTTGCCACCTGCCTGGACGCAAAGAGCGGCAAGGTGTCCTCGCTCGCTTTTACCGGGGGAGCGCCCAAGGCGCTGGACCCCAATGTCGATCCCAAATTGCTGGACCATGGGCATAAGGCCGTGGCGGTGCCGGGAGCGTTTGGCGGCTGGATCGCGCTGGCGCGCAAATATGGACGGTTGCCGCTGGCGACGCTGCTGGAATCGGCGATCGGCTATGCGCGCGACGGGCATCCGCTCGATCCCTCGATCGCGATGTTCATCACGCGCGCGCAAAAGACGCTGGCGCTTTATCCCACCAGCGCGGCGATATTCCTGCCCGGTGGCCAGCCGCCTGCGCCGCGCGCGCTGTTCCGCAATATGCCATTGGCGCGGACGTTGCAGGCGATGAGCGATGCGGAGAGCGCGGCCATCAAGGGTGGGGCTGACCGCGATACCGCGTTGCAGGCGGCCTATGACTATTTCTACGCAGGTCCGGTCGCGCAGGAAATGACCCGCTTTTCGCAGGCGCAGGGCGGCTGGCTGCGGATGGAGGATATGCGGGGCTATGCGCCCAAATGGGCCGATCCGGTGACGACCAGCTATCGCGGGCTCGACGTCTATTGCAGCCCGCTGACGTCGCGGACGGGGCTGGAACTGTGCGCGCAGCTCAATCTGGTCGAGGGGTTCGACCTGTCGGCGCTGCCCGGTGGCGGGACGGCGATGACGCATCTGCTGATCGAGGCGATCAAGATCGCGAAGGCCGATGTCTATCGTTATGCGGGCGATCCGGCGTTTGTTAAGGTGCCGGTCGATATATTATTGTCCAAGGGCTTTGCCGCGCAGCGTCGCAAGCTGATCGATCCCGGCCATGCCATCGCCTATCCGCAAGGGGCGGATTTGCCGGGTGCCGGGCGGCGCGGCCCAAGCAAACAGCGGTCGCGCGGGGGCGACACGACCAGCATGTCGGCGGTGGATAGCGATGGCAATGCAATTGCGGTGACGACCACGGTGGGTGGCGGCTTTGGCACCTTCGTGGTGATGGGCGACACGGGGCTGCTGTGCAATAACGGCCTGCGGATCGGTTCGAGTGCGCCCGATGCGGGCCACCCCAACAAGGTTGCGCCGGGCAAGATCGCTCTGTTGGGCAATGGGCCGACGATCCTGCTGGACAAGGGACGGTTCAAGCTGGTGTGCGGATCGCCCGGTGGTGAGACGATCGGCCAGACGCAGTTCCAGTTTCTGGTCAACATGATCGACCGGGGCATGGGGATACAGGCCGCGATCGAAGCGCCCCGCTTTGCACTGGATGCCGAACCCAGCTTCTACCAGCCGGGCGCGGCGATCAGCGTGCAGATGGAGGGGCGCTTTGCGGCTGATACGGTCGCGGGGTTGCAGGCGATGGGGCATAGCGTGGAGAGCGTCGGGCCTTATGCGATCGGCAGCGTGCAGGGTATCGTCGCCGATGTGTCAGGCACGCGGATGGGTGGCGCGGACCCGCGCCGGATGGGCTATGCGGTGGGCTATTGAGGGGGGAATTGCTGCCCTTCCAGTGAAGGGTATTGCACATGACTTTCCCCTGGCATGCAACGTCATGCTGAACTTGGTTCAGCATCCATTTCTCGCCACGAACGGCGGCTTGATCGGGCAAAATGGATCCTGAACCAAGTTCAGGATGACGATGAAGGAGGGGACGGCTTCATACGCGATGGCCGTCCCCTTATCGGGAAGGATTTCAGTCCCGCGCGGGTTTCAGCAGGTCCGCCTCATTATAGACCGTGCCGTTGGCGATCACCGTTTCGACGTTGAATGTGTTGGCGATATTGTCCCGCGGGTCGCCTTTGACCAGAACGATGTCGGCCAGCTTGCCCGGTTCGATCGTGCCTGCGTCCAGATTGAGCGAGCGGGCGGAATTGACCGTTGCGGTCTGCAATGCCTGAAACGGGGTCAGGCCCGCATCGACATAGGATGACATTTCGGCATGCAGGTTGGTCGCGATCAGCGTGTCGGTGCCTGCGGTAATGTTTGCGCCTGCCTTGTACATCGCCAGGATCGCCTTGCGCTGGCCATCCAGCATGGGGGAGAGCATGGCGGCCATCGTGTCGGTGCCGCGCACCGAATCCTGCGCCCATTGGGGGTAGAGATTGACGCGCGGGTCGGTGCGATATGCCGGATTTTTTTGCAGATAGCCGGTCAGCGCGCCGAACATGGTCGGGGTCAGCGTGCGGCGGCTCTGGCCGAACAGCTGGATCACATCGTCATAGCTGCGGCCCATTGGCGCCTGTTTGGGGGAATAGCCCCGGCGGCTGGTCGCGCCCATATGTTCGGTGGCGTCCACGCCGGTATAGGCGGCGGGGAAGATTTCATGACCCGTCACCGGCACGCCCATCGCGTGCGCCGCCTCCACGATGCGGCGCTGCTGGATATCGGGCATCCGCACATAGCTTTTGAGGATGTCATATTTGAGGATGCGGGCGCGTTCCAGTTCGCGTTCCAGATGGGCCGGGCCAGCGACCGCGACGCCCATCTTATAATAGACGCGCTGCCATTCGAGCAGCGGACCGTTAGTGTAGATGCGCGGGCCGATGCGCACGCCCGCTTCGGCGGCTTCGCGATCTTCAAGGCCGCTATAGACTTGATTGCCCGGATCGCGGACGGTGGTGATGCCATAGGCCAGCCAGGCGCGATGGCCGTTCGCGCCGAAATCCTTTTGCGCGTGGGAATGATGTTCGATCAGGCCGGGGATGGCGGTCAGGCCAGTGCCGTCCACGATTTTTGCGCCCGATGCGTGCAGTGCGGGATCATGCGCGACGACCGATGTGATGCGGTTGCCGTCGATGACGATGTCGCGGTCATGCTGGGTTTCGTCGCGGATGGAATCTATGAGGTTGCTGACATGGACCACGGTGCGCCCCGCAGGCTTGGCGAGCGTATAGGTGAGGTCGAGCGGCACGTCGCGGATGACGCCGGTTTCGACATCGACTGTCTTTAGTTTGTCGTTGGACTGATAAAGGACGGTGCGGCTGTCCCCACTCCAGGTCGGGTGATGCGCCATGTCGGGCGTATAGGCGCGCGGCGCACCGACCGGGGTGCCGTCCGCGCCGACCGGCCAGATTTTCAGCAATCCTTCGTAGATCGCCGCCATTTTCGTGCCGTCGGGCGACCATGCCGGGCCGCCGCCGCCGCGCGTGTCGATGCCGATCGTGGCGTCCGGCACCTGCCAGAAGGGCGCGCTCTTACCATCGGTGGGGACGATATAGATCTGGTTGGTGCCTTCGCGGAAGCTCTTGGAATAAAGTTTGGAGAGCGAAATGGAGACATATTTGCCGTCCGCCGACCAGCTGGGTTCGCCCGGCTGGGGCAGCGATGCCTGAAGCCGGGTGATCTTGCCACTGGCCACGTCGATCGTGAACAGGCCCGCAACGCCCCAGCGCCCGTCTACGTCGATCGCGGCGATGCTCTTGCCATCGGGCGACCATGCCGCGCCGAGCGGCTGGGTGGTCATGTCGGTAAGCTGCCGGTCCTTGCCGGTCTGAAGATCGCGGATCCACAATCGGGGCAGACCGCCGCCCTGATCGGAGGTGTAGGCCAGCTTGCTGCCGTCAGGCGACCAGCTTGGGTCGGCCTCCATCGCGTGGTTTTTCGTGAGGTTTACCGGCACGCCTCCTGTCGTGGAGCCGACATAAAGGTCGCCCAGCGCAATGAAGGCGATGGCCTTGCCATCAGGCGAGATGGCGGGTTTCAATATGCCGAGCGCCTTGCGCGGAGCCATGCTGTCCCAGTCGCGCTTGGCACGGGCATATGTGGGGCGCGTCACTTCCAGATGGGCAGTGAAGGGGATGGATTTGGACTTCGCGCCAATCTTCGCACCGCTGCGCTGGCGGATCAGGCCATCCGACGTGTAGGTATAGCTGCCGCCCTTCCCCCAGGACAGGCGGAAGGGAAAGACATTTTCGTCGCCTGTCACCGCCACGCCGTCGATCTCCAGATGGCTGCCTTTGGCGTCGGCGACGACATAGGCGAGTTGGCCGGTGGGGCTGTAGGAGGGGGCGTCGGCACGGCCCGCCACTTCTTTCAGCAGCGCTTCGGTGCCGTCGGCAAGGCTGGTCGCCCAGATGGCGTTTTTATTGTCGCGCGGGGAGGCATAGGCAATGGACTTGCCGTCCGGCGCCCATGTGGGCAGGCGATCCTCATAGCCGTTGGACGTGATCTGGCTGAGCGCGCCGGTGGCCAGGTCGATGGTCCAGATATTATAGCTGGGTGCGCCCTTGGCCGCGCGGTCGGACGAGAAGGCGAGCGACTTGCCATCGGGCGACCAGGCCGGTTCGCGGTCGTCATAGGTGCCGGACGTGACGGCGCGCGGATCGGTGCCGTCCGCCTTCACTGTCCACAGGTCATAATTGCCGTCGCGATAGGCGAAATAGGCGAGTTGCTTGCCATCGGGCGACCAGACCGGCTGGCGCGCGTCGTTGAAATAATCGGTGATGCGTTTGGCCGCGCCGCCCTTTGCCGGGATCAGCCAGAGGCTGCCCTGCATGTCGACCGCGAGCGTGCGGCCATCGGGCGAAAGCGACACCGACATGGACGTACCTTCATGCACGTCGATGCCGATGACGGGCGCGCCGCCCGGCGGGGTGAACGCGGCGGGGTTCAGCGTGGGAAGCTGGGCCTGCGCGTTGCCGGCCGCAACCAGTACAGCCACGAGCGCCGCGCCATTAAGCAATGCTTTCATTCGATTTCCCCAGCCAGACCAACTCTCATGATCTAACGGTCTGGGACGGCAATTCCGCTACTTACACAGATGCGCTGCGGCTTTTCATCAACGGCTGGATATGGGTGCCGAACGCTTCGACGCCCTCAATAAAATCGTCGAAGGTCAGCAGGACACCGCCGGTGTTGGGGACCAGCGCCATTTCGTCCAGCATCCGCGCGATGCTTTCATAGCTGCCGACCAATGTCCCCATATTGATGTTCACTGCGCCTTCGGGGGCGGCAAGCTGGCGGACGTTGGTGTCGGTGTTGACTGTGTCCTTTGCGCCTTGTTCCGCGAGCCAGGCGATGGCGTCGATGTCGACCCCCGCATTATAGTGCCGCCATTTTTCCATCGCCTGTGCGTCGGTTTCCGCCGCGATGATCATGACGAGGACGAAAATCTGGACGGCGCGGCCTGTCTTTGCCGTGGCGATGGCCAGACGGGCGTTATTGTCGGCAAAGGCGGTCGGTGTATTCACGCCCTTCCCCAGGCAAAAGGCATAGTCGGCCCATTTGGCGGAGAAGGCGAGGCCCGCGTCGGATGATCCGGCGCAGATGATCTTCATGTCGCCGGTCGGTTGCGGCCAGACGCGGCAATCCTCCATCTGATAATAGTCGCCCTTGAAATCGGACGTGCCGGTCTCCCATAATTCGCGCAGGATATGGGCATATTCGTCCAGCACATCATAGCGGTTGCGGAAATGTTCGTCGCCCGGCCACAGCCCCATTTGCGTATATTCGGGTGGTTGCCAGCCAGTGATGAGGTTGAGGCCGAAGCGGCCATGGCTGATCGAATCGATCGTATTGCACATGCGCGCGGCGAAGGCGGGTGGTATGATGAGCGTAGGGCAGGTGGCAAAAATCTTGATCCGTTCGGTAACGGCGGCGATGCCCGCCATCAGCGTGAAACTTTCCAGCCCATAGTCCCAGAATTGCGTCTTTCCCCCGAAACCGCGCAACTTGATCATCGACAGCAGGAAATCCAGTCCATGCTTTTCGGCGCGCAGGGCGATCTCCTTGTTCAGGTCGAAGCTAGGTTTGTACTGCGGCGCATTTTCGCTGATCAGCCAGCCATTATTGTTGATGGGAATGAAAACGCCGACCTGCATGGGGTTTAGCTCCTGAGAAAGTCGAGGACGAGGCGGTTGAAGGTGGCGGGGTCAGTGACGTTGCAGGCGTGGCCGCCCCACGGCATCACACGATGCTGCGCGCCACGAATATGCGTAGCGAGGTGCCGCGAGCATTTCGGCGGGACAAGCATATCATCCGCTGCGGCAAGCACCAGCGTCGGGACCGAAACATCACTCAACCTTGCATCGACATCGAAGGCTGCCAGCGCTGCGATCCGTTTTTCATACGCTTCTACTCCCGCAAAATGCGCCAGATGGTCGTCATCTTCAGATGCCAGTCGCGCGGCGTTATCGGAAATCCAGTCGGGCGGATAAAGGAACAACGGTTGCGCCCGCACATAGGCACGCGGTCCACTGTCGCGCAAAAGGGCAAGTCGGGCATCGAAGCACCGCAAAAAATGCGGATCGGCAAACGACCAGCCATTGACCAAAGTGAGCGTTTGCACCCGTTCGGGCCTGTGGATCGCGATGGAAAGCGCGGCAGCAGCGCCAGCAGCATGGCCGACCAGATTGGCCTTTTGCACACCCGTCGCGTCCATCACGGCCAGCATATCGTCAGCCATCTCCTCGACCGATACGACGGGCGGCAGGATGCGGTCGCTTCTGCCCGTGCCACGGTGGTCATAAAGGATGACACGATGTTCTTCCTGAAAATCAACATATTGGGCAGATTGCTCGATATTCGGCCGCCAATAATTGCCGGAGCCACCCAGCCCCGAAGAAAAGATCAGAGGCGCGCCATTCCGTGGCCCCCGTTCCTCATAATAAATTCCGCGCACATCAGCCAATGTGAGCCACGCTGGCGATTTCGACCAGACAGTCGGGTTTTACCAGATCAGCGCGGATGCAGTAGCGGGCGGGCTTTGCGCCGGGGAAATAGTCGGCATAGACGGCGTTGAAGGCGGCATAGTCGGCCAGATCCTTGAGGAAGATATGGTTCATGGCGATGTCGGCCATCGTCGCGCCCGCCGCTTCCAGTGTGGTCTTGATGACTTCCAGCACATGGCGGGTCTGGGCGGCGGCGTCACCGATGTGGAGGACCACCCCACCCTCCCCCAGCGCCAAGACGCCGGAGACATAGACGGTGTTGCCCGCCAGCGCGGCGGCGGAATAGGGTGCGATCGGAGTGGGAAATTGCGGCGGGTTGATGGGCTGGAAAGCCATTCATGCGTCTCCTGAAGGAAGCTGGCCGACCGCGCCGCAGAAATCCGCGACATTGCTGACCCAGCCGAAGAATTTTTCGACATTGTAGAGGCACGCCTTTGCCACGAAATCCGGCCCCAGATGGTGCGTGGCATCGTCCAGCATGACCGAGAAATATTCCAGGTGAAAAGCGTCGCGCAACGTGGATTCGACGCAGACATTGCTGGCGATGCCGACGAAGATCAGGGTGCGGATGCCGCGTGCGCGCAGGACGCTGTCGAGTTGCGAGTTGAAGAAGGCGCTGTAGCGCGTCTTGTGCAGGCGAATGTCGCCCGGTTGCGGGGCGAGCGCGTCGACCAGTTCATAATCCCATCCGCCGCGCGCCAGCAATTGCCCCGCAAGGTCCGGGCGCGCGCGCATCGTCTTGAGCGCGTTGGATTTATGCCAGTTGGGGGAGCCGGGACCGCCCGCCTCGACATAATCGCCGTCCCAGCCATTTTGCAGGAAGATGATGGGGATCGCAGCGGCGCGCGCCGTGTCCAGCACCTGTCCGATGCGGCCAATGACACTCGCCGCGCCGGTTATGTCGAACCCGGCCAGATCGACATAGCCGCCGGGCGAGGCATAGGCGTTCTGCATGTCGATGACGATGACCGCGCTGCTGGCCGGGTCGATGCGGACCGGCTCCGGGCGCGCGGGCAACAGGGCCGATGTCGGTCCGGTCGAGGGGGGATGGACGGCGGCGGTCATCACGCGAACTCCTTGGATAAGTGGCAGCTTCCCGCAATGGCGGCATGGATGCAAGGGCAGTTAAATATCGGGAATAGCCGATGCGTATTGACGCGACACATCCCATCGGTTATTTCCGATATATGCAGACCGATATAGCCCTGACCATGCTGGCCGCGCTGGCCCACCCGACCCGCCTGGATGCGTTCCGCCTGCTGGTGCGGCACGAACCCGACGGGTTGGCCACCGGCGATCTGGTGGCGGCGTCGGGGCTGAGCCAAAGCACGCTGTCCACCCATCTGGCGGTGCTGGGCAAGGCGGGGCTGGTCCGGTCGGAAAAGCGCGGGCGGCAACAGATACAGCGCGCCGACATCGACGCGCTGCGCGGGTTGATGCTGTTTCTGGCGAAGGATTGCTGTGGCGGGCGGGCGGAACTGTGCGCGCCGCTGATCGCGGATCTGGCCTGCTGCTGAACCGATTTTCCACGGGGGAACATCATGACCGACATCATCATCTATCATAACCCCGCCTGCGGCACGTCGCGCAACACGCTGGCGATGATCCGCCATGCCGGGGTGGAGCCGCATGTCGTGGAATATCTCAGGACGCCGCCGAGCCGGGCGTTGCTGGTCGACCTGATTGCGCGGGCCGGGATCACGCCGCGCGCATTGCTGCGCGAAAAGGGGACGCCTTTTGCGGAATTGGGGCTGGATGATGCGGGGTTGAGCGATGCTGCGCTGATCGACGCGATGATGGCGCACCCTGTCCTGATCAACCGTCCGCTGGTGGTGTCGCCTCGCGGGGTGAAGCTGTGCCGCCCGTCCGAAGCGGTGCTGGACTTGCTGCCGCCGGGTAGCTTCACGACTTTCGTCAAGGAAGATGGCGAGGTCGTCGCGCCATGACGCTGTTCGAACGCTATCTCTCGCTCTGGGTCGCCTTGTGCATCATCGTCAGCATTGCGCTGGGCCATGCGATGCCGGGGGCATTTGCCGCGATCGCCGCGCTGGAAGTGGCGAAGGTAAACCTGCCGGTCGCGGCGCTGATCTGGCTGATGATCGTGCCGATGCTGTTGCGGGTGGATTTCCATGCGCTCCATGGTTTGAAGCAGCATATGCGCGGGATCGGCGTGACATTGTTCATCAACTGGGCGGTGAAACCTTTTTCGATGGCGCTGCTGGGGACATTCTTCCTGGGCTATGTCTTTGCGCCATGGCTGCCCGCCGGGGCGTCATCCTCCTATATTGCCGGACTGATCCTGCTGGCGGCGGCCCCCTGCACCGCGATGGTGTTCGTGTGGTCCAATCTGGTCGATGGCGAGCCGACCTATACGCTGAGCCAGGTGGCGTTGAACGATATCATCATGCTGTTCGCCTTTGCGCCGCTGGTCGGCCTGCTGCTGGGCGTCGCGTCGATCAGCGTGCCGTGGGATACGCTGGCGCTGTCGGTCGGGCTGTATATCGTCGTGCCGGTGCTGGTCGCGCAGATCATGCGCCACTACCTGCTGGCGCGCAGCGAGGCGCATCTGGGGCGGGCATTGGCGGCGCTGGGTCCGGTCAGCCTGGTCAGCCTGCTGGCGACACTGGTGCTGCTGTTCGGGTTTCAGGGCGAGCAGATCATCCGCCAGCCGCTGGTCATCGCGCTGATTGCGGTGCCGATCCTGTTTCAGGTCTATTTCAATGCCGGGCTTGCCTATTGGCTGAGCCGCCGTCTGGGCGTGGCATGGTGCGTGGCGGGACCATCCGCACTGATCGGCGCGTCCAATTTCTTCGAACTGGCGGTAGCGGCGGCGATCAGCCTGTTCGGGTTGCAATCGGGCGCGGCGCTGGCGACGGTGGTGGGCGTGCTGGTGGAGGTGCCGGTGATGCTGTCGATCGTCGCTTTGGTGAAGCGCAGCCGGGGGTGGTATGAGCGCGCGTGATGCGCCGGATCTTGCGCCTGCGGCGAAGCGACATGCGCGTCATGGCGAATCGGGCGGGTGCGTGTCGCAAGCATGGGCCTTCGCGCGCCTCACTGGCGCCGCGCCGTTGCTGTGAAATGTTCGCAAAGCCATGATTTCGCGGGAGAAATGATCCGGTAAAAACAGCCGCTAAATTCTCTTGTGCGCCGCCGCAAAAGCTGTAAGTTTTATGAGGCTTGCACAGCAGAGTGCGAGCATATCTTGCGCATGGCCCCAATGACGGGGACCGTCGCAAGCGACCAGTTCAAAACTTGGCCGCATGGCATTGAAGCCGCCCGAACCGATCCCAAGGATCGTCGTTCGAGGCGGTTTTTTCTTGTTCGTAATCCGGGGGGAATAATGACCGACGACACCGTCCATTTCGATGCTGCACCGCAGCGCAGGCGCTTTCTGAAGCTGGGGGCAGTTGCTGCTTCTCTGGCCATGGTCGGCGCCATGCTGCCCGGCGGCGCAATGGCCGCCGGGGGCGCGCCGGAAGTGAAGGGCGCAAAGCTGGGCTTCATCGCGCTGACCGATGCCGCGCCGCTGATCGTCGCCAAGGAATTGGGGCTGTTCGCCAAATATGGTATGCCCGACGTGCAGGTGATGAAGCAGGCCAGTTGGGCCGCGACCCGCGACAATCTGGTACTGGGGTCCGGCGGCGGCGGGATCGACGGCGCGCATATCCTGACGCCCATGCCCTATTTCCTGTCGCTGGGCGTCAATGGCAAGATGACGCCGATGAGCATATTGGCGCGGCTGAACGTCAATGGTCAGGGTATTTCGGTCGAAAAGGAATATCTGTCGGCCAAGGCGGACATCAATGCCGCCAAGATGAAAGGCATCATCGCCAAGCGCAAGGCGGCGGGCAACAAGATCACCATGGCCATGACCTTTCCGGGTGGCACCCATGACCTGTGGCTGCGTTACTGGCTGGCGGCGGCGGGGATCGACCCGGACAAGGATCTGGAAGTCATCACAGTGCCGCCGCCACAGATGGTCGCCAATATGAAGGCGAACACGATGGAAGCCTTTTGCGTGGGCGAACCCTGGAACGACCAGCTGATTTCGCAGGGGCTGGGCTATACTGCCGTGTCGACCGGGCAGATGTGGATGAACCACCCGGAAAAAAGCTTTGCGATGCGCAGCGACTGGGTAGCGAAATATCCCAACGCCGCCGTGGCGATCACCGCCGCGATCATCGATGCGCAGCGTTGGGCCGACAATCCCGCCAATGTGGGCAAGCTGGCCGCGATGATCGGCGGGCGCGACTGGTTGAAAGTTGCCCCGGCGGACATTCAGGACCGGCTGGCCGGCACGTTCAACATGGGTGACGGGCGCCTCATCAAGAACGCCCCGTTCAAGATGAAATTCTGGGCCGCCAACGCATCCTACCCGTTCAAGAGCCATGACCTGTGGTTCCTGGTCGAAAACAAGCGCTGGGGCAAATTGCCCGCCAACCTGAATGCCAGTGCGGCGATCGGCAAGGTCAACCGTTCCGACATCTGGCGCAAGGCGGCCGCGCTGGCCAAGGTGCCTGCCAACCAGATCCCCAAGGGGGACAGCCGGGGCGTCGAGAAATTCTTCGACGGCAAGGTTTTCGATCCGGCCAAGCCCGCTGCCTATCTGGCCAGCCTGTCCATCAAACGCTGAACGCTTTTCAGGGAAAGCCTATTCATGACCGCCACATCCGTCCTTGCAACCCCGTTCGCGGATGGCACGCCATCCCCGCACGCCGAGCCTGAAAGCGATCCTGCCATGGCGCTTGTCCCTGAAATGCCTACCCCATCGGCAACGGTGGCTCCTGAGACGGACGGGAGCCACCGGCTGCCGCCCGCGTCCGCTCTGACACCCTTGCTGGAGCGGGCGCGGGACATTGCCGCATCGATATGGCCTACTTTGCTGATGCTGGTCCTGCTGCTGGGCATATGGGAAGCGGCGTGCGGCAACCCGGAATCAAGCCTGCCCAGCCCGTCGCGGGTATGGAGCGAAAGCCATGACGTCATCATGCACCCGTTCAAGGGCGTGACGTTCGACGCCACCGGCCTGCACATTGCCGAGGGCGGCGATGTGGGCATTGCGGGCCATATCCTGACCAGTCTGGAACGGGTGGCGATCGGCTATGGCCTGTCGGCGGTCATGGGCGTGGCGCTGGGCATATTGATCGGGCAGAGCCTGTTCGCGTTCCGTGCGCTCGATCCGCTGTTTCAGGTGTTGCGCACGGTGCCGCCGCTGGCCTGGTTGCCGATCAGCCTGGCGATATTCCAGCAGGCCGGGCCGTCGGCTGTGTTCCTGATCTTCATCACTGCGATCTGGCCGATCATTCTGAATACGGCGGCTGGGGTGCAGAATATTCCACCGACCTATCGCAATGTCGGGCGGGTGCTGGCGCTCAATCCGTTCACCTATCTGGTTCGCATCATGCTGCCCGCCACGGTCCCATACATGTTCACCGGCCTGCGCATCGGTGTGGGGATGAGCTGGCTGGCCATCGTCGCTGCCGAAATGGTGCAGGGCGGCACCGGCATCGGCTTCTTCATCTGGGACAGCTATAATAGTTCGCTGCTGACCGACACCATCGTCGCGCTGATCTGGATCGGCATGGTCGGGTTCAGCCTGGACCGCATCGTCGGCTGGATCGGCCGCCGCGTCGCCCGCCAGGGTTGAAAGGACATATCATGAAGCATCAGGCTTATCTCTCGCTCGAAGGCATCGGCGTCACCTTTCCAACCCGCAAGGGGCCGTTCACCGCGCTGCAAAATGTCGACCTCGCCATTGAAAAGGGTCAGTTCGTTGCGCTGATCGGTCATTCGGGCTGCGGCAAATCGACGCTGCTCAACATCATCGCCGGGCTGACGAAGCCGACACGCGGCGTCGTGCTGCTGGACGGGGAAGTGATCGACAAGCCCGGTCCCGACCGCGCCGTCATTTTTCAGGATCACAGCCTGCTGCCCTGGCTGACGGTCGAGGAAAATGTCCGGCTGGCCGTGGACCAGACGATGAAGGCGGCCAGCAAGGCGGAAAAGCGCGACTGGGTGCGGCACAATCTGGAACTGGTCCATATGGGCCATGCCGCGACCAAGCGGCCGGGCGAATTGTCGGGCGGGATGAAGCAGCGCGTCGGCATTGCGCGAGCGATCGCGATGCAGCCCCGCGTGCTGTTGATGGACGAACCATTTGGCGCATTGGACGCACTGACCCGCGCCAGCTTGCAGGATGCGGTGATGGACATTCAGGCCAAGTTGAACAACACCGTGGTCATGATCACCCATGATGTCGATGAAGCCGTGCTGCTGGCCGACCGGGTGGTGATGATGACCAACGGTCCCGCAGCGACCATCGGCGAAGATCTGGCCGTCACGCTGCCGCGCCCGCGCAACCGCATCGAGGCGGCGGAGACGCCGGATTATAATCATGCGCGGCAGGCCGTGCTGCACTTCCTGCACCAGCGTTATACCAACCCGGCCGACAAGGCGGCATGAAGGGCAGGCATGTCCCAACGGGCAGCTTAAACCCGCTATTGCGATAGCTTAGGAGCGGGGGATGACGCACCAGGAGTTGCGATGTCGTCCCCCGATACCCTGCCTGCGATCCGTAATCTGATATTGGTGCCGGGCGATCAGTTGACGCCCGATATCAGCAGCCTGGCGGCGGGTGACCCGACGCGCGACCGGGTGTTGATGGCGGAATTGCAGGACGAGGCCAGCTATGTCCGGCATCACAAGAAGAAGATCGCTTTCCTGTTTTCGGCCATGCGGCATTTTGCCGATGAACTGCGCGGACTGGGGTGGAGCGTCGATTATGTCCGGCTGGGCGATCCTGCGCATCAAGGCAGTTTTACCGAGCAAGTCGCGCAGAACGTTGCGGCGCTGAAGCCGCAACGGATCGTCCTGACCGAGCCGGGCGAGTGGCGCGTGCTGGAGATGGTGCGGGGATGGGCGGAGCGCTTTGGCGTGCCGGTCGACATAATGCCCGACACGCGCTTCCTCTGTTCGATCCCCGATTTTCAGCATTGGGCGAGCGGTCGCAAGCAGTTGAGGATGGAATATTTCTATCGGGAGATGCGGCGCAAGACCGGGCTGCTGATGGATGGCGACGCGCCGGTCGGTGGCCAGTGGAATTATGATGCGGACAATCGCAAGCCTGCCGCTCCGGACCTGTTCATGCCGCGCCCGCCCACTTTCGCGCCGGACAAGGTGACGCGGGACGTGCTGGCGCTGGTGGAGCAGCGGTTCGGCAATCATTTCGGCGATCTTGAACCCTTTTGGTTTGCCACCACCCGCGCGGATGCGCAGGCCGCCTTTGCCGCTTTCGTCGAACAATCGCTGCCCCGCTTTGGCGATTTTCAGGATGCGATGCTGCGCGGCTCGGCATTCCTCTATCATGGCGTGGTGTCGCATTATCTCAATTGCGGCCTGCTCGACCCGCTAACCATATGCCGTCAGGTGGAAGCGGCGTTTCGGGCGGGCAAGGTGCCATTGAACAGCGCGGAGGGCTTCATTCGCCAGATCATCGGCTGGCGCGAATATGTGCGCGGCATCTATTGGCTGAAAATGCCGGATTATGAGCGCTCCAACGCGCTGGACCATCACCGCCCCCTGCCCGATTTCTACTGGACGGCGGAAACCGACATGGCCTGCGTCCGGGCGGCAGTGACGCAGACGAAGGAGCAGGCCTATGCCCATCATATCCAGCGGTTGATGGTAACCGGCAATTTCGCGATGCTGGCCGGGGTCGATCCGCATGAACTGCATTTATGGTATTTGAGCGTCTATGCCGATGCGTATGAGTGGGTGGAATTGCCAAATACGGTGGGGATGAGCCAGTTTGCCGATGGCGGCCTGCTGGCGTCCAAACCCTATGCGGCGAGCGGTGCTTACATCAACCGCATGTCCGATTATTGCGGCAGTTGCGCCTATGACGTGAAGCAGCGCACCGGGCCGGACGCCTGCCCGTTCAATTCGCTTTACTGGGCATTTATCGCGCGGCATCGCGAGCGGATCGGCCGCAATCCCCGCATGGCGCAGATGGTGGCGACATGGGACAGGTTCGGCGCGGATGAGCAGGCGCGTATCAGCGCGTCCGCCACGCAATTTCTGGCCACGCTATGACGGAAAAGCGCTATACCAAATCCACCCTGCCGGAGAAAATCTGCGCAGCGTGCGGGCGTCCCTTTGCCTGGCGCAAGAAATGGGCGCGCGATTGGGATCAGGTCAAGACCTGTTCGGAACGATGCAAGGGCGATTTGCGGCGCAAGGGAGCGAAGGCATGAGTGTGGGGTGCGTTTTCGGCGCGAGCGGGGGTATCGGCGCGCAGCTGGTGGCGCAACTGGCGGCCAGCGATGCCATTTCGGTCGTTCATGCGGGCGCGCGGATTGCGCCGCAGGGGGGCGAGAAGATCGCGTCTTTTGCGTTCGACCTGACCGATGAAGTGTCGATCGCGGCAGCCGCGCGCGCGATGGACGACGCCCCGCCGCGCCTGATCATCGTGGCGACCGGGTTGCTCCATGGCGATGCCCTGCGCCCGGAAAAGTCGCTGCGCGACCAGAGCGCGGACGCCTATGCCCGGTTGTTCGCGGTCAATGCGATGGGTCCGGCGCTGATCGCCAAGCATATGCTGATGCGCCCGCCGCGTCAGGGCCGGATGGTCTTTGCCGCATTATCGGCGCGGGTCGGGTCGATCGGCGACAATCGCATGGGCGGATGGCACGCCTATCGCGCGTCGAAGGCCGCGCTCAACATGATTATGCGCAACGTGGCGATCGAACTGGGGCGGATCAATCCCGACGCGGTGGCGGTGACGCTGCATCCGGGGACCGTGGACACAGGCCTGTCGGCACCGTTTCAGCGCAATGTCGCGGCCGACACGCTGTTTCCTGCCGATCGCGCCGCGCGGCAATTACTGGGCGTGATAGAGCGGCTTGGCCCCGCCGATACGGGCCATTGCTATGACTGGGATGGCAAGGTCGTGCCGTTTTGACGGACTGGTGGGCTGCCTCAGGCGCGCTGCGCTATGGCTTGAACGGCGGCATGGGGCTGTCCGCTGGGTAATATCTGGCCGCTGGATAATATCCGCCCGGCCAATGCCTTGCCCGACTGCCATGCCTGTTCGACATAGCCATGGGCCAGCCAGTCGCCGCATACGCCCAGTTGCAGCGTCGGATTCCATAAGCTGTCGGTGAAGCTGCCCGATGGCGTGGAATAGCGCCAGCGATGCGCCGTGCTTATGGCGGGTGCCGCAACCCTGCCCCCCGCCCGTGCCATCAATGCAGCCAGAAGCAGGTCGGCAATCGTCGCAGGATCCTCCTCCAGATGCGCTTGCGACCAGTCGGCGTTCGCTTGCACGACCCAGGCTTCGGGACCGTCACGGCCGGGCTTCGCATTGTTGCGGATGGCCCAGCCGATCGGGCCGGTATGGCGGATGATGTCGGGCAAACTGTCGATCGGCGCGGGAAATGCGAACATCGCGGTCCAGCAGGGCGTCGAGCGCACGGTCATGGCCAGCCGGGCCATCTGAAAATCATGCAGCGACAGGATGGGCAGCGCCTGTTCGACCGGAATGGCGATGACGGCGGCGTCGAAAGGGCCGACGGACTGGACATCGTTCAGGCACCACCAGCCATGGCCGTCATTGGTAAGGCCCGACACCACGCAATTCCATGTTACGTGATGACGCGACGCCATGGCCCTGACCGGGCCATTCATGCCGGGCGTGCCGACCCAGGCATCGCGCCCGGCGGCGGGCCAGCGGGCGACGATGCCGTCGGCTTCCCATGCGGACATTTTCTGTTGAAAGTCGGGGCTGCGGGCGGTGAAATGGGTTGCACCATGATCGAACGCGACTGGTCCGAGCGGCGTTTCGAGGCGACGGGTGGACATGCGACCGCCTGGCCCGCGCCCCTTGTCGAACAGGGCGATTTCATGCCCTTCGTCGCGCAGCGCGTCGGCGCAGGAGAGGCCGGCGATGCCAGCGCCGATGATGGCTACCCGCATGGCGATCAGCGCGCCAAAGCAAAGATGAGCGAGGGCCACTGATATGGATTGATGGTCATTGGCACCCTTCGATCTGCGACGCATCCCCCTTGATCGGGGTGTTATGTGCGATCATGCGTCGGCGCAGGTGCAGTCACAACATGTCCAACAGGGCATGTCGGGCCGGGGAAGCGAGGCGTTCGCCCCGCCCCCGACGAAGGATAATCAACGCTGGGCCAGTTGAACGGCCGATTTGTGCGTGATCGTCAGGCCAGTCTGCGCCCATTCCGACCGCGAGCGGCACTGCGTGACGGGGATCAGCGAGCCGGTGACCGTTTCGCGGAAGCAATAGCGGTCGGTCTTGCTGTCATAGGTCACTTTGGCTGCGCCGAAGCTGCCCTTGGCTTTCGCTAAAGCGGGGGTGCTTGCGGCCGAAACAGCGACGGTGGCGGCGGCGATGGCAGCGACAAATGCGATGGTCTTCATGATATTGGCCTTCCCTGAATGTTTGGTTGCGATCCGTTGTGGATCATGACCAAGGCATTGCAGGGACCGTGCCAATTCGCGAAAAGACCGGAAAATCAGGGCATTTCCCGATGATTACCGGAATATACCCTGAATAATTTACGATTAATCGGTGCTGAACATCATATTTCGGGAAAAATTGCGCACGTCAGGTCAATGACAGGTCGACTGGAGCCACGCCATAATAGTTGGACACGCGGTCGGCATAAGCCTGATTAAAGTCTGGCGCATTGTTGGACCAGCTGGGTCCGCCCTCCAGCAGCCGACGGTCGATGGTCACGATATAGCCGTCGGCCACATGATCGTAGGACAGAAGTTCGAACGGCAGCGGATAATAGCTTTTGCCCATGCCCAGAAAGCCACCGAGGCTCAACACCGCATAGGTTGCCTGACCATTGCGCTTGTTGACCATGAAGCTGTGGACGGACCCCAGGGAATCGCCATCCCGGCTGGCGACTTTGGTTCCGTCCACCTTGTTGGAGGCAAGGAGCAGGTTGGTCGGCGCAACTTCGGCAGCGGGGACGTGGGGGTCAGACATAGCGATCTCCTGATGGTTTGATCAGCCAACCGCCCTGCCGGATAATCGTTCCCCCGCCTGCCCCAAACGTCAGGGTGCCTTGGCACCCTCCGGCGCGGCGATTGGCCCGCCCTTCACTACGGGACCACCTTTCAGATAATGGCCAAGCCACCCCTGCACTTCGCGATAGAATTGGCGGCTATCTTCCGGCTTGGTGATCCAGTGCCATGCATCGGGGAAGATCAGCATACGGCTTGGCACCTGCATCCGTTGCAGCGTGGACCAGGTTTCCAGCGTGTTGGACATCGGCACGCGGAAATCGCGCTCCCCCGCCGTCAACAGCATCGGCGTCTTCCAGTCGGCGGCATAGGTGATCGGGCTTTGGTCGCGCCACACCTTGCTATCGCCCCAGGGCGGGCCGCCGCTGGCGACTTCGCGGCCATAGTTGAAATCGCTGGTTCCCCATTGGGTCAGCAGATCGACTTCGCCCGCATGGCTGACGATACATTTGTAGCGGGTAGTGGTCGCTTCCATCCAGTTGGCCAGATGTCCGCCATAGCTGGCCCCGCCTGCGCAGGCATTGGCCGTGTCGATGAAGGTGTAGCGTTTGGCCGCTTCATCGACGGCCTGATTGATTTCCTCGGCCGGGCCGAGCAGCGGATCGAGCTTGATCGCGCGGGAGAAAGCCTCGCCATAGCCGGTCGAGCCAGTATAGTCGGTCAGCAGAACGACATAGCCCGCGCTGGCGAGCAGATGATAGTTCCAGCGCAGCCCGATCTGGTCCGGGTTGGACGAAGCCGGGCCGCCGTGCATCAGCACCATCAGCGGATATTTCTTCGCCGGGTCGAAGGCTGGTGGCGTCACGACCATATTATGGATGCGGCGACCCTTGGATGATGTGAACCAGAAATGTTCCGGGCTGGCCCAGTCGATCATCGCGGCCTGCGCCACGTTGACGCTGGTCAGGTTGCTGTGGCGCTTGGCCACCCGGTCGATAAGGACGATTTCGGTCGGGTTCACCGCGCTGCCATAGCTGGCGATGATCCGGGTGGATTTGGCGTCCGACGCAATGTCGATGGCGGTATAGCCGCCGACTTTCGGCGCGATCACAAGTTGGGGCGTGCCGCCGGCAAGGGCCAAGCGATAGAGATTTTCCATGCCCGCGTCGGGCACGGTCAGATAGAGGGTGCGGCTGTCGGGGGTGATGGCATAGCCATCCACTTCGCGGTCGAAGTCGCCCGACAAGAGAGTGGCGGTGCCACCGGCTGGCCAGTCGATGCGGTGCAGCCGGGCAAGATCATAGACTTCCTGCCCCTGCGTGCTGAATTTGAAGATCAGGCTCTTGCCATCCGGCGTGAATTTCAGGTCGCCATATTCGCCCGGCACCGTGGTCGCCAGCGTGGGTTCGCCACCATCGGCAGGCATCCGGTAGAGGCCATAATCGACCCGCGCATGGGCCGCGTTCCAGCGCTGCGTCGTGGCGGTAAAGAGGATTTCGCGCCCGTCTGGACTCCATGTGGGAGCCAGCGTGGTGCCGCCGTCGCCCTGCGCATTGCCGCCGAATCCTTCGGCCTGCGCCAGTTTGGTGGGGGACAATATGTCCCGTGCCGCCGCGCCCTCGGCCAGTGGTTGGACCCACAGGCTGGGGCGGCGATCGTTGATCCAGTCGTTCCAGTAGCGCACCGGAAAATGATCATAGACGCGCATGTTGAACTTGCGATTCTTGCGTTCTTCGGCCGCTTTCTTGTTGGCGGGGGCGTCCATCGCGCCGGGGTAGACCTGACTTTCGAACAGGATCGCCTGCCCGTCGGGCCGCCATTGCGGGTTGGCCGCGCCGGTCGGGACGGTAGTGACACGGCGCGCTTCGCCGCCTGCCAGATCGAGGACGTAGATTTGCGCGTCATCGTCGCCTTCGCGCTTGGCGGAAAAGGCGATCCGGCGGCTGTCGGGCGCCCAGGCGGGGCTGCTTTCGGCGGCCTTGTTCGCGGTCAGGCGGCGGGGCGCGACAGAACCGTCCGCAGGGACGATCCACAGGTCGATGACGGACCCGTCCTTATCATAGGATGGTTCGTTGAGGGCATAAATCACCCACTGGCCGTCCGGGCTGACCACCGGCGCGCCGACCCGCTTCATCATCCAGAGCGTTTCGTGGGTGAGTATCTGCTTCGTTTCGGCAAGAGCGGGCGTGCCGCCCAAACCCGCCACCATCGCTGCGGACAGCAGCAGACGCGCAATCATCTTCATCGCTTCACCCCGATCATATGCATGGCGCGATGCTAGTGGTCGGATGCGATATTGTCAGCCCGGATCGCGCGAAATATTTTACAGTCGGACAACAATAGCAATGACTAAATCGTATCACTTATAGGGACATAGCTTTACATAACGGAACATTCTTATAATTTGTTGCCCAACAATATAGGGAGACAAAGGATGCGGGCGATCAGGATCATGGCCAGCGCAATGGCGCTGATGGCGGCCTTCCCCGTCTGTGCGCAGCCCGCAGGCACGCAGAATTTCGATGCGGGCTGGCGCTTTACCACCGGCGACATTGCCGGTGCTGAGCAGACAGCCTTTGCCGACGCGGGCTGGCAGGCGGTGTCGTTGCCCCATGACTGGGCAATTGCCGGGCCGTTCGACGAATATTCGCCTGCAACGGGGTCTGGCGGGTTCCTGCCCACTGGAGTCGCCTGGTATCGCAAAGCCTTCACTCTGCCCCCCGCCAGCACGGGCAAGCGCATCTTCGTGGAATTTGACGGCGTGATGGAACGGTCGGGCGTGTGGATCAACGGTCATCATGTCGGCCACCGGCCCAATGGCTATGCCAGCTTCCGCTATGACATCACCCCGCACCTGAACCCTGGGGGCCAAGCGAACATCCTGTCGGTGCGGGCCGACACATCGGCGCAGCCTGCGTCGCGATGGTATGCGGGCGGCGGCATCTATCGCCATGTCCGGCTGCTCACCCTGGGCGACACCTATGCAGAGGCGTGGAGCAGCACGGTGCGAGTCGACCGGCTGGACGCGCAGTCCGCGACTCTCTCGATCGCCAGCAGCATCCGCAATGACGGCAAGATGCCGATCGACGCGATGCTGGAAGCCGCGATCGAAGGACCAGATGGCAAGGTGCTGGCGACCTTTGCCGGGAAAGCCATCACCCTGCCCACGGGCCGGGCCACCCCGCTGTCGGTTGGCGGCACGATCGCCAACCCACGCCGCTGGGATACGGGCGATCCGGCGCTGCACAAGGCGGTGCTGCACGTGCGGGGCAAGGACGGCGCGATCCTGTATGAGGAAAGCGTCCCGTTCGGCATCCGCGACGCGCGGTTCGAAGCGGATAGCGGCTTCTGGCTCAATGGTCGCAATATCAAGCTGAAGGGCGTGGCGATCCATGCCGATGGCGGGCCGTTCGGCATGGCTGTGCCGCTGGCTGTCTATGAACGCCGCCTGCGCGGATTGATGGCGCTGGGCGTCAATGCGGTGCGCACCGCCCATCATCCCTTTTCGCCCGAATTTCTGGACCTGTGCGACCGGCTTGGCCTGATCGTCATGAACGAAGCGTTCGATATGTGGACGGTGGCCAAGAATCCGCAGGACTATCATCTCTACTTTACCGACTGGTCGTCCATCGACGCGCGCGATTTCGTGCGGCGCGACCGCAATCATCCCAGCGTCGTCATCTGGTCGATCGGCAATGAAATCCACGACACGCCCTATCCGCTGGTGGCGCAATCGGTGATCCAACGGCTAAAAGCCATCTTCCATGCCGAAGACCCGACCCGGCCCGTCACCATGGCGCTGTTTCGGCCCAACACGACCGGCGACTATGTGAACGGCACCGCCGACCTGCTGGATGTCGTGGGGCAGAATTACCGCGAAACCGAACTGGCCAAGGCCAAGGCGGACAAACCCAGCCGCAAGATTATCGGCACGGAAAACAGCAAGAACCGGAGCAGTTGGATCGTGGTGCGCGACAACCCGGCCTATGCGGGCATGTTCCTGTGGACGGGCGTCGATTATCTGGGGGAGGCCGATCGCGCCGGTTGGCCCGCGATCAGCAATCCGTCCGGCCTGGTCGACCGGATCGACGGGGTGAAGCCGATCGGTTGGGAACGGGCGGGATGGTGGGCGGACAGGCCGATGGTGAAACTGGCCCGCCGGGTCACGCCCGTCATCGACACCAGCGAGATGCCCACGATGGTCGGCATCGCCCTGCCGCAGCCCAAGGGTCCGGGCGCGCTGGCCGACTGGTCGCCGCAGGATCGCACGCCCCACCGGGAAAAGGTGGAAGCCTATAGCAATGCCGACCGGGTCGAACTGTTCCTCAATGGCAAGTCGCTGGGCGCAAAGCCGCGTAATGCCGACGACAGCGCCATCATATGGGACGTGGATTTTGCCACCGGAACCTTGCGCGCGGTCGCGTGGAAGGATGGCAAGCGCGTTACGGAGGAGATCATGCGCACCGCTGGCGATCCGGCCGCGATCCGGCTGGTGGCCGAAAGTCCGCGTATCGGATCCGGCTTTGACGATGTCGTTGCGGTGCGGGCGCAAGTGGTGGACAGCAAGGGGGTTGCGGTCCCCGGCGTCACCCCGCTGCTGACTGCGCGCGTCGATGGCCCCGCTACTCTGGCCGCGTTCGACAATGGCAGCGTGACCGACCATACGCCCTTTGCGTTCCCTTCGCGTCCCGCAGCCGATGGCAAGGCCGTTGCTTTCCTGCGCGGCAAAGGCAAGGGCCGCGTGACGATCACTATCTCCAGCCCCGGCCTGACGCCCGGAAAGGCCGTAATGGAGGCGCGGCCCTGACACCGTGCGGACAAGCAAAATCGTCGGCGCATCATATGAACCGTGACAGCGCGCCGCATCGCGCGTAGCGCCAGCGGACGGAGACATAATGGTCGATCGCGTTTTTTGGCATATGCCCGGCGGACATAGATGGACATGATGAAACAGACCTTGGCTGAACTGGGCTGGCGGCCATTTTTCAGCGCCCAGATTTCGGACGATGATGATGAGGGCTGTCATCCCGCGCGTGTCATGGCGGTGCAACGCCGCAAGATATTGGTTGCGGGCGATGACTGGTCAGCGCATATCCCGCCCGATTTCCCTGATACAGGCGCGGCGGAGGATCATCCCGCCGTTGGCGACTGGATATTGGTCGAGCGGGAAAAGCTCAAGCCACGGCGTATCCTTGAACGGGCCAGCCTGTTTAAACGGCGCGCGTCGGGTGGAGAGCAAAAGACGCAGCTGATCGCCGCCAATGTCGACACGCTTTTCATCGTGGCGTCATGCAATCAGGATTTCAGTGTGGCACGGCTGGAACGCTATCTGGTGCTGGCGCGTGAAGTGGGTGTTCACCCGATTATTGTCCTGACCAAGACGGACCTGACCGATGCCCCCGCCACTTTTGTAGAGGCAGCGCAGGCGTTGCAGCCGGGGCTGCTGGTCGAAACCGTAAATGGGCGCGATCCCCAAAGCGCCGTGCGCCTGGCCGCCTGGTGCGGGAAAGGCGAAACGGTCGCTCTGCTCGGATCGTCCGGGGTCGGCAAATCGACGCTGATCAACACATTGCGCGGTTCCGACAGTCTGGCGACGCAGGCCGTGCGTCAGGGCGACGATACCGGGCGACACACCACGACGATGCGCGAAATGCATAGACTGGATCAGGGGGGGTGGCTGCTCGACACGCCGGGGATGCGCGAATTGCAACTGACCGATGCGGCAGCGGGCCTTGCGCTGGTGTTCGACGATATCGTCACCACAGCGGCGCAATGCCGGTTTACCAATTGCAGCCATCAGGTCGAACCCGGCTGCGCTGTTCGGCTGGCGGTTCAGAATGGAAAGATTGCGCCCGATCGCGTGGATCGCTGGCGCAAGCTGGTCGCGGAAGAAGCCTATAATAGTGCCAGTCCGGCCGAGCGGCGTGCACTCGACCGCCTCGGCGGGCCGGCCGGCGGCAAGCGAAAATAAGGATTCGGGACCGTAATGTCGGACTTGCGGTCCAGCCTTACGATCCCAAGATACGGTTTCCTCAGTCCGAACCGAAAAGGTCGCGGCTGAAAACCTTTTCCCTTACGGATTCGATTTCCGACGTCATGCGGTTTGCCACAATGATATCCGACATCTCCCGGAACTGATCGAGATCACGAACCACAGGCGATCCGAAAAAATGATCGTCCGGCATGGACGGTTCATAGATGACGACGGAAATACCCTTGGCCTTGATCCGCTTCATAATGCCCTGAATGGACGATTGCCGAAAATTGTCGGACCCTGCCTTCATCACCAGGCGAAATACGCCAACGGTTTTGGGGTTACGAGCTATGATCTGGTCTGCAAGAAAATCCTTGCGCGTCCGATTCGCCTCGACGATCGCGTGGATCAGGTTCTGCGGCACCTGCGCATAGTTGGCGAGCAGCTGCTTGGTATCCTTGGGCAGGCAATAACCGCCATAGCCGAAACTGGGATTATTATAATGCGTGCCGATGCGTGGGTCCAGACTGACCCCGTCAATGATCTGGCGCGTATCCATGTCCCCTGAGATAGCATAGCTGTCCAGTTCGTTGAAAAAGGCCACCCGCATGGCGAGATAGGTGTTAGCGAACAATTTTATCGCTTCGGCCTCCTGCGCCTCGGTGAACAAGACTGCTACATCCTTGTCACGCGCGCCCTGAACCAGCAGGTCCGCAAATATGCGCGCCCGGTCGGATCGTTCACCCACGATGATGCGCGAGGGGTAGAGATTGTCGTGCAGCGCGCGGCCTTCGCGCAGGAATTCGGGGCTGAAGATCACCTGCTGGGTGTTCAGGCGCGCCCGCACGTCATTGACGAAACCAACCGGGACAGTGGATTTAACCACGATCGTCGCGTTCGGAGCAAAGGTCGCGCATGTCCTGATGACGGCTTCAACCGACGAAGTATCGAACTTGTTGGATTCTACATCATAGTTGGTAGGGGTCGCCGCGATAACATAATCGGCCCCGCGCACAGCTTCCGGGTCAGTCGTAGCCGTCAGGTTGAGAACTTCATTGTCCAGGAAATCCTGAATTTCCTTGTCGACGATGGGCGACTGGCGGGCATTGAGCATGTCGACGCGATCTTGCGTGATGTCGATCCCGATCACCTCATTATGCTGTGCTAGCAGCACGGCGTTGGCAAGACCCACATAACCAAGCCCGAAAACTACGATTTTCATGCGCCACTGACCTCTTAGAAAATATCGCGCAGACACTTGCCTCCGCGTGGATAGAAATCAATGGCTAATATGTTGCGCCGCACCAGAAAAGCGCAAGCCTGCTCCAAGGTGGGATAGTCACAGCATCTTTAACCCGTGCCATGAGACCGCCGCTCCGAGGTTTTGTGGGCTGGGTTCGTTGTTGGCCGCTAAGTCTGGACGAGCGCGTCCGCTGGTCTTTTTCACCATGACGGGAGCAAGGGGCTTTTCAAGGTTGGGGGACGAGGGTTCGGGCTTTTAGCGGCACTGCCGCGCTTTCTATGTCGGCGCTGACCGGAGGTTGGCGGCGATGGCTTTGAACACACCGACATCCGGGCAGCCTGATGCGAAGGCAACGCGGATGCGCGAGGCGCTCTCAATGCCGCGGGCGGCGACCTTGAGCAGCCTCAGACGCAGCGTTGCAAACTCGGCGAGTGCGAGCGCGGCTGCCTTGGGGATTTCCTGTTGGATGCGCCACATCAGCCAGTAGGCTGCGGTGTGCAGAATGAGGCGCATCTGATTGGCGTTGGCAGAGCGTAATTGCTTCTGTGGTTGCCGCCCGTGATGCAAGAGGGTTTTGACGTTCTTGTGCAGTGATCGAGTGCGGTCTTCTGTAAGGCCTTTGATTGCGGCATTTCAGAAGCCGCTGGCCGGTATGGTGATCCGCGGACCAGGTCCAAAACTCACGGGAGAGCTCGAGGCTCGGAGCAATTAGCTGGTTTTCCTGATCCAGATCTGTTCGATCATTTTGCCCATTCGGGTCGTCGCCTTCTTACACTCCCATTTATCCGCGTGGCGTGAGCTGCCGTGGTATTATGCAACCCCTGCCAGCGTCGGATTCCGATAATTTTCGTTTCTGGTCAGCATGGCCCAGATTTGCCGGGCCATTTTGTTGGCCAGGGCGATCGCCACGAGCATTCTGGGCTTGCGCCCCAACATGCCTGCGAGCCACGAGCCGTCCGGGATTGATTTACGCCCCATCCAGTTCAGGCGCGACATCGCTCCAATAATCAGCATTTGACGAATGTCTGCCTGGCCTGCCTTCGTAATACGCCCAAGCCGCTCCTTGCCACCCGAGGAGAACTGACGTGGAACGAGGCCGAGCCAGGCTGCGAAATCACGTCCGTTGCGGAAGCTGTCCATCGTTGGTGCGAAGGCTTGGACTGCCATGGCAGTCAACGGCCCAACTCCAGGCACCGTCTGCAGACGACGAGAGGTCTCCTGCGTGGCGGCCAGTTCCTTGATTTTTGTTGTCCGGGCTGCAATGCGCGTTGTCTGGTCGGCGATCTGTTCAAGCATCTCAAGACATTCCTCACGCATCAGGAGAGGCAAGTCGCTGTTTTTCTCTTCAAGGATCTCGCGGATCCGACCAATATTTTGAATCCCCAGTGGCACGATGTGGCCATATTCATATAGGCAGGCTCGAAGAGCGTTGACTATCTCTGTGCGCTGCCGAACCAGTCTTTGCCGTGATCGATACAAAATTGCGGTGCTCTGCTGAGATGCCGACTTAGGTTCGACAAAGCGCATTTCAGGCCGCTGCGCCGCGATCACGATAGCTTCCGCATCGGCCTCATCGTTCTTCTGACGTTTGACGAACGGTTTCACATAGTGCGGCGCGATCAGCCTTACCTCGTGACCAAGCCGGATCATTTCTCGGGCCCAGTGATGCGCGCTACCACACGCCTCCATCACGACCACTGCCGGGGGCTGATCAGCCATGAACTTCGGGAAGTTCTGTCGCGACAGCTTTTTGCGAAACTTTGGCTGACCCGTCATCGAAGCGCCGTGCACCTGGAAAACAGTCTTTGCCAGGTCTACCCCAATCATTGTATCTATCGTCACGGTTGCCGTCCTTTCCGCTCAGTGGCCTCAACACCACTATTTTGGCACATCGCGATGCCGTCTGGGAGGGCGGCAACCACCCCATCTCACGGGGTTGGCAGAAAAGTGTTGCGCGGAGGTCGATTGGCTGATTCACCCTACGGATGTCACCGCCGCCGCTTCATGTGCTGACCGAAGCCGAGAAGAACGAGTTGCTGCTCGCGCAGCACGAGATGATCGAGCGACTGGTAGCGCGGATTTCTGAGTTGGAATCCCTGGTCGGCACGCCGCGCAAGACATCCAGGAATTCGCATATTCCGCCATCGAAGGACGACTTTGGCAAGCGCGGTGGCAAAGGCGGTAAGCCCAAGGCTGGCAAGCGCCCGCCGCGCGAAGGCAAGCACCGCCCATTGACCGAGACGCCGGACAAAACCGAACGCATCATGGCGGCAAGCTGCTGCCATTGCGGGACCGATATATCCTCGCAGGCCCAGCATTGCCGCCACCGCTACGATCATATCGACCTGCCGCCGATCCGTCCGATTGTGACCCGCATCGAATTGTTTGGTGCGCGCTGCGGGGGATGTGGCCGTCGCTACCGTGCCGCAGCACCGGCGGGCATGGAGCCGGGCACGCCGTTTGGCCCCGGCATCCGCTCGCTGCTGGCCTATCTGCATCACAGCCACCATGTCAGCTTCGAGCGACTTTCGCGCATTGCTGCGGAGCTGTTTGGCCTCACGATCTCCCAAGGGGCGATCGCCAACGCGTTCAGGCGTATGGAGGCCGGAATGACAGCAGCCACGAAGGCGATCACCGACAAGTTGCTCACGGCAAAGATTATCGCGTCCGATGAGACGTCCACGCGCACCAACGGCATTGCCCATTGGCAATGGGTCTTCCTCTCGAAAGACGCGGTTCTGCACAAGATCGCCCCGCGCCGGGCGCGCAGTGTTGCTGAGGAGGTGTTGGGCGGCCACCAACCTGATGTGTGGGTCTCCGATCGCTACGCTGGACAGCAGGAACTGGGCAAGGAGCATCAGGTCTGCCTCGCGCATGTCCTGCGCGATGTTCAGTATGCCATCGACTGCGGGGATACCGCCTTCGCTCCCAAAGTCCGCGACCACCTGCGCTGGGCGATCCGGATCGGCAAGCGACGAAGCAGCCTGAAGGACACGACGCTGGCCGCCTACGCCGCGAAGGCCGACAATCTGCTGACCCGCCTGGTACAGATGCCTGTCGCGCACCCGGCGGGACGCGTTCTGCTCAAACAAATCAAGGCCTGGCGGGGCAAGTTCTTCGTCTTCCTCACCAACCGCGACGTCCCTGCGACCAACAACATATCAGAGCGCGAGATCCGCCCCTCGGTCGTGTTCCGCAAGGTCACCAACGGCTTCCGCTCCGACTGGGGCGCCCAGATCCACGCTGGATATCGATCCGTCACCGGAACCGCTCGTCTCAGCGGAAAATCGGCCCTCGTAGCCATCCGCGAACTCGTCGACGGCAGATTCGTGGTCGCCTGATCAGCCCACCAATTGCCGACCCCGTGAGCAATTACGGCAGAGCGGCATGAGGTGCGATCACTGGCGAGTTGGCTGTTGTGGCGCTTGATCAGGTTTTCGGCCTGGCCCCGATCGCAGTAGAGCGTATCGTAGATGCGCTCGGCCGAACCTTGGGTCACCGAAGTGACGACATAGCGGATGTCCAAGCCCAGCGTGCTGGCCTCGATCCGGGCGACGACGCGACGCTGGCACTTCCAGCTCTTCGCGCCGTAACGGGTCTCGGCATAGTTGCGGAGGACGGGGTATTGGAGCTGAGCCCGCTTGACCGCACAGGCATCGGCAGAAGCGACGATGACTGGATCGGCAAGCAGCGCGGTGTTGGTTGGCAGGCCGAACACGTAATCGACGCGGGCCGCCTCGCAGAAGGACATGACCTCGGGCCACCCATAGTGCCCATCGCCACGGATGGTAATGTGGGTTTCGGGCCAATGGCGGCGCAAATGACGAACCAAGCGCCGGATGTGGCCGGCAGCTGCGCCAATGCGCATCTTGTTCCAGGGTATGCACGCGGCCTGGCCGGAATCGCCCGCTCGATGCCGACAAGTCAGGCAGCCGATAAAGTGGCGCACGCATTGGGCGTCAGGATGTTCGAAACGCCCACTGGGTGGAAATTTTTCGGAAACCTGCTCGACGCGGGATATGTTACCATATATATGCGGAGAAAGTGCCGGAACCGGATCCGATCACGTTCCAGAGAAAGATGGGCTGTGGGCCGTCCTGATGTGGTTGAACATTCTGGCTGTTCGCAAGTAGAGCGTTCAGGATATCGTGACCGGACATTGGAAGCAGTTCGGCCGCAATTACTATGCGCGTTACGATTATGAGAATGTTGCTGCCGAGCCCGCCGCCACACTTATGGCATTGTTGGAGGCAAAGCTGCCGATGGTTGGCGGCACCGTCTTTGGCCCGCATCGAATAACGACGGCCGATAACTTCCAGTATCTCGACCCGACCGACAATACTGTGACAGCCAACCAAGGATTACGTCTTATCTTTTATGACGGTTCGAGAGTTGTCGTGCGTTTGTCGGGGACGGGTACCCAAGGCGCTAACATAAGAATATATGTCGAGCGCTTCGAGCCGCCTGAATGGACGTTGGACTTTGAACGTGACGAAGCATTGCAGCATCATTTTGAAGGCATACTACATCTATCCCAGATCAAACATCTCACCGGCAGACAGCATCCTGATGTGATAACATGAAGCGAGAAGCCCCAAGTACCCCTGTGTCGGGTAGATAGTAGAGCTTGTCGATCAGCAGGCTAGCTGAGCCTTGGGTCCGCAGGCAATCTTATAGATGGTCAAGGATCGAACAATGATGAAAGACGTGGACACAGACCTTTCTAAAATCTTCCGCTCCATGCACGAGAGTTGCGATCCACCTCCGGGGGACCGTCCTCCTGGACCAAAGATCAAGCCGGTAATGCTTAAAGGCGACCCGCCGAAAAGATCGATACTTCAGATGGTTGCGATGCTGTCTCTAGCGGCAAGTGCCCTGCTCTACCTGATGCTGCTGTATCGCTAGGCGATTGACCGTTCAAGGCGCAGACATCTCGCCTTTCGGAGCCTGCGAAATCGCGAGTCATGTTTGGCAACAAGGGAGACGGCGTGCTGCCTCAAACCGAGACCTGCAAGGAGGCACCGCGATTGCACGGTCCTTCAGAAGATCCCGCGCCACTGGAGATCCAGGGTGTGCTGGGCTGAAGTCCCAGGCGCAACGCGATTCCTATATCCGGACGATATCAATGCCCCATACCCCCTGGGCACCTCCATCAACCCGATAATCTGAGCGCGCTTATGCGTGCGGCGTCGAATTTGGCGTGATTACGAGCCGCGCAGGGATCCATTCCGCCAGTTTTCAGTCCTTCTCCTGGATTCTGGGCGCAGCTATCCCATCGCTGCCCGTCGTTCGTGGAAGACTAGGCGGTGCATGTTGTAGGCGCGGTTGGCGAGGGTGATCTTGGCCTCGGCGCGCTTGATGCCGATGGTGCGGATCAACAACCCCATCTGCTCTTTCTGCTTGGCGAAGACGTGCTCGACGCGGGCGCGAACTTTCGATTTGGCGGCGTTGGCCCTGGCGGTGCGCTCAGGCATCGGCTTCCTGATCGGGAGGACCGATCAGCTGGGCACCTCCAATAACCCTCGACAATATCGGCCTGGTTTGATTCACTCGGTATGACAGGAGGCGGCGATGCGTCAGACGGGATTGTTTGGATTGTCGGAACATCTGAAGCGGTTGTCTTCGCACGGCGATCCGCTGGAGGAACTGAGCCGGATCATCGACTTCGAGGCATTCCGCCCGGTTTTGGTTGCAGCGCTGGTTTATGGTGACGGGGCCAAGGGTGGCCGCCCGCCCTATGATCGGGTTGCGATGCTCAAGGTGCTGGTGCTGGCGGCGCAGAACAATGTTGCCGATGCGCGTATGGAATATCTAATCCGTGACCGGCTGAGTTGGTTGCGCTTCCTCGGCTTCGATCTTGGCGCACCGACGCCCGATGCCAACACGATCCGGCTGTTTCGCGAGAAGCTGACCGAGGCCGGTGCGCTGGACGCGGTGTTCGCCGATTTTGACCGCCAGCTAAAGGAACGCGGCTATCTCGCCATCGGTGGCCAAATCGTCGATGCCACGCTGGTGGCCGCGCCCAAACAGCGCAACACTGTGCCTGAGAAGGACGCGATCAAAGCAGGCAAAACGGCCAGCGAGATATGGCCCGACGAGCCCGCCAGGGCAGCGCAGAAGGACATAGACGCGCGCTGGACGCTCAAGTTCGCAAAGGCCAAGCCCTTGGCGAACGGCAAGCCCGGCATCGACATTGCCATCCCCAGCTTCGGATATAAAAGCAGCATTTCGATCTGTCGGGCCTTCGGCTTCATCCGCAAATGCAAGGTGACCGATGGCGCGCGCTTCGACGGTCGGATGCTTCGGGATGTCGTTACCAACGACAACACCGCGTCGGATGTGTGGGCCGACACGGCCTATCGCAGCCAGGCCAACGAGGCATGGCTCAAGCGGCAGAGCCGGGTCAGCCGCATCCATCGCAAGAAACCCCGTGGCAACCGTTGTTCCGATCGTCATCCATCGACGCGATTGCAACATCTGTACTATCGGGTTTCTTTGCCAGTCCCGTTCTGATGGCCATGTCCTTGCGCTCTTGTTTGTAGCTGGACACCCGCAAAAACTCTGGCGGATTTGGGGCATTCGTGATTCATTGATTGGGTAGCCATTGGAGGCGATCTGCCATGGACCCCAAGTCTCTGTTCCAGCCTGAATGACCATCTTGAGATGCTGAGTCGGCATGGCGATCCGCTTGAGGTTCTGGAACGGGCAGTGGATTTTGAGTATTTTCGGGTCTGGCTAGTCGAGGGACTGGGTTATGGCGATGGCAGCAAGGGCGGCCGTCCGCCGTTTGACCCTGTCGCGATGTTCAAGATTCTGATTTTGCAGGCCCAGCATAATCTGTCTGATGCCCGAATGGAGTATATGATCCGGGACCGGCTGAGTTGGACGCGGTTTCTATGGGCCTGCGATCTGTTGGCCACTAAAAGCACCCCTTATTCCGCCGCCTGGTATCGAAAAACCAGCCTGACATTCAGTGACGCCATCGGAGCCGTCCGGCCGTGTCCCGTTACGTGGTGTAACAGCGTCACCGTTGGGGCGTGAAGCGGAGGGAGCGTAGCGACCGGAGCTTCATGCCCCAACGGTGGCATGGCTTCTGTCTAGGCGGCCATCGCCAATCTTCGGTAGAGTTCGGGTTGCGAAACCAATGAACCTATCGGAGACGACGATGACCACAGACAGAATGGCCCTTATCGAGCTGGTTGAAAAGGGCGCTGATGCAGATCTCGTTCGCGAGATGTTGGCATTTGCCGCTGAGCGAATGATGGAAGCTGAAGTGCAGGTGCTGACTGGTGCCGCGCATGGCGCTCGCGACCCTGCCGGGCGACAGGTCCAGCGCAACGGCTATCGAGAGCGTTCCTGGGAGACCAGGGCCGGCCACATCGAACTGGAGATCCCGCGGCTACGCAAGGGATCGTATTTCCCATCCTTCCTTGAACCCCGCCGGACTGCCGAGAAGGCCCTGACGGCGGTGATACAGGAAGCCTATGTCCAGGGCATTTCGACGCGATCGGTCGATAATCTCGTGAAGGCCATGGGCGCTACGGGCATCTCCAAGAGCGCCGTCAGCCGACTGATCCAAGAGATCGACGAACGGGTTAACGCTTTCCTCAACAGGCCAATCGAGGGCGAATTCCCTTATCTGTGGCTCGATGCGACCTACATCAAATCGCGCCAGGGTGGCCGGATTGTGTCGACCGCGACGATAATAGCTGTCGGTGTCAGCAACGATGGCCGCCGCGAGATACTGGGCGTCGACACCGGGCCAACCGAGGCCGAAACCTTCTGGAAGGGCTTCTTGCGCTCTCTTGCCGATCGCGGGCTCAGGGGCGTCAAACTTGTCATTGCAGACGATCACAAGGGCCTACGCGCCGCTGCCAGCAAGGTCTTCCACGCAACCCAGCAACGCTGTCGGATTCATTGGATGCGCAATGCGCTCGCCCATGTTTCCACTAAGCAGCGTGCCGCCGTCACCGCCATGATCAAGACAATTTTCGCGCAGGAAACTGCTCAGGAGGCTCATAAGCAATGGCAAACAGTCGCCGATGCCCTGCGTGATCGCGCTCCCAAACTTGCTGAGATGATGGATGGCTCCCGCGAAGACGTCCTCGCCTACACAGCCTTCCCGAAAGAACATTGGCCGCAGATTTCCAGCACAAATCCCCTGGAACGTCTCAACGGAGAGATCAAACGAAGATCCGACGTTGTCGGCATCTTTCCCAATGACGCGGCCATTGTACGCCTCGTCGGAGCCCTCATGCTCGAACAGCAGGACGAATGGGCCGTGGCTCGCCGATATATGACACTTGAAAGTCTCGCCACCGTCAGCGACAATCCCCTCATCAGTTTGCCCGGCGTGGCAGCCTGATCCAGTCCGATCCTCTACCGAGGATACCCGCTGTTACACCATCCCGCGGGACACGATCAGCCGTCCGCCTCCAACTCTGGGTCGGCGATATTAATCAACACTCCCCGCCGCAACCAGAACCGCACTATATTCCCACGACCCGCCTAAAGCGCATGGCTCAGGCACTATACTTTGCTACCTGATTATACAAAGTCGAGATCAGAGGCTGACTCATAAAGAAGCGGTTTGATTACAGTCGCGTGCGATTCTGCGGGTAATTTGGTTGACGGATGCGATGAAAAGCCAGGTGGTGGCGCTTTCGATGGTTCGCTCGAAGTCCTTGGCGAGGCGGCGGTTGCGGTTCAGCCATGCGATTGTCCGCTCGACTACCCAGCGGCGTGGCAGAAGCTTGAAGCCCTTGGCGGCGTCGGAGCGCTTAATTATGTCCAAGGTCCATGTGCCGATTTTGGTGAGCGCGGTGCGCAGTTTGTCCCCGGCATATCCCCCATCGGCGAAGACGTGACGCAACCACGGGAAGGTTTGGCGGATGCTGGCAAGGACGTCAGGCGCACCGTCGCGATCCTGGATATCGGCGGTGTGAACGATGGCACCGACCAGCAGGCCCTGCGTGTCTGTGACGATGTGCCGTTTGCGACCCTTGATCTTCTTGCCCGCGTCAAAGCCCCGTGGGTCGCCACTTTCTGTCGTTTTCACACTTTGGCTATCGATGACACCCGCGCTGGGAGAAGCTTCCCGAGACTCGGCCGCATCATACCCCTGCCCATCGCTAATCATCTCTTGCGATTGGTCGCGGAATGCTGTTCATTACCGCATATAAGCTATCGACGAAGGCAGCGTGATTACAACATCTTAACGTAACGTGATTATAGTGGAGGGGATAATCAGCAACAAGGAAGGCGTTCCTTAATTGGAATGCCAGAGCGAAAGGCGATAGTTTTCCCGTGCGGCCTCTTCACAGCATCCAGGCAACCGTAGACGGCGCGCTCATATACTGTATCGGAGATATTCACGGCCGCTACGATCTGCTTTTGGAACTCCTTCGTCAGATTGTCGACGATGCTCATGCATGCCGTTCAGGCAGGCGTCCCATTCTGGTCTTTTGCGGCGATTACGTCGATCGCGGCCCGGATGCCTCGAAGGTGCTGGCCGCTCTTCTGTGGCTGCAACGGGATATTTGCTTCGAAACGCATTTCCTGATGGGAAATCATGAAGCGGCCCTGCTGGACTTTCTGGACGACCCGGATAACGCGCCATCCTGGCTGCGCTATGGGGGGATCGAAACGCTAACGTCCTACGGCGTTCGTCCACCTGCGCCGGGCGGCGGCCGCGTTGAGATAGTACGATCCCGAAACGAATTTCTCGATTGTCTCCCCGCCTCGCATTTGCACCTGCTTCGCACCCTGGAGCTGATCGTGACCATAGGGGGCGTTGCTATTATGCATGCGGGCGTCAAGCCACGCATTCCGCTTGACGCGCAGAAGCGTGACGACCTGCTTTGGATACGGGAGGAATTTCTCGATTGGAAAGGCGGGTTTGATAAGCTCATCGTGCATGGGCATACATGGGCCAGCGACAAGGTCGAGATTTTGGCAAATAGAATAGGGGTGGACACCGGCGCCTATGAAACGTCCGTATTGAGTGCGGTAAGGCTGGAAGACCGCGAAGCTGCCATTTTTCAGGCTACCCTAAACGTCCCTACCGGTCCGGACGGTCCCAGCGCCCATTAACGCTGGGTGAAACGCCGACTGGCCGGCGATCATAAGGTATTTTTCTGTTGCCGGCACCACACCGCATGGGTCCGTGCGGATTCCGGGCTCATCGCGCGCAGTATTCCGACGTGATGCCGCGCAGTGTTCCGATTAAAGTCCGCGCAGCGTTCCGATTAATATCCGCGCAGCATTCCGAGCTGATGCCGCGCAGGTAGGGATTGTCAGAGCCTTGTCGATGAGTGGTGTTTTCTTCTGCGGAAGGAGACGCCGATGCCGACGAGGAGAATGGATATGCGCCAGGTGCGCGAACTGATGAGGCTCCACCGCGAGGCGGGGCTTGGAATGCGGGCGACGGCCCGGCTCGCGGGCATCGCGGAATCTACGATGCGGGACATGGTGAAGCGGTTCGAGAGTGCTGGCCTGACATGGCCGGTGGCCGCGGAGCTGAGCAACGCCGAGCTGGAGCACAAGTTATACGGCCTGGCGGGGCGCAAGCCAGGTCAGCGCAAGCTGCCCGAACCGGACTGGGCAATGGTGCACCGCGAACTGAAGCGCAAATACGTGACGCTTCAGACTTTGTGGGAAGAATATATCGAAGCTCATCCCAAGGGCTATCGATACAGCCGCTTTTGCGATTTATATCGTGGGTGGGAGGGGCGGCTGCCGGTCACGATGCGCCAGACGCATCAGGCTGGGGACAAGGTGTTCGTTGATTATGCCGGCGACAAGCAGCCGGTGGTCGTCGATCGTCTAACGGGCGAGACCCGTGAGGCGCATATCTTCGTCGCGGTGATGGGGGCGTCCAGCCTGTCGTTTGCGTGTGCTACGTGGAGCGAGACGCTGGCGGACTGGACCGATGCGCATGTCCGAGCCTTTGCAGCGTTTGGCGGTGCGCCGCGTTTGCTGGTGCCCGATAACGCCAAGGTCGCGGTAATCAAGGCATGCCTTTATGATCCGCAGGTCAACCGCAGCTATGCGGATCTGGCGCGTCATTACGGTGCCGCCTGCCTCCCAACGCGACCGCGTCGGCCGCGTGATAAAGCGAAGGTGGAAGCGTGCGTAGGCATCGTCGAACGATGGCTGTTTGGCCGGTTGCGCAATGTGATCTTCTATAGCCTTGCCGAGTTAAATGCGGCGATTGCGTTGCTGATTGCACGGCTCAATGACGAGCGGGTTCTGCGCCATTTTGGCCAGACGCGGCGGCAACTGTTCGAAGCGCTCGATGCGCCGCTTCTCACACCGTTGCCCGCCGAGCCGTATGTCTTTGCTGAATGGCGCGCGCGGCGTGTCGGCATCGACTATCATGTTGAAGTTGAGCATCATTTTTACTCGGTGCCGCACCGGTTCGCGCGTAAACCCGTTGAAGCGCGCCTGACGGCACGCACGGTTGAGATCTTCCTCAACGGCGAGCGTATCGCGGCCCACATGCGTGGCAGCGGCAATGGCCGGCATACGACGGTGCCTGATCATATGGCTTCCGCGCACCGCCGTTATGCTGACTGGACGCTGGAGAAAATCCTCGCCGAGAGTGCCCGCATCGGACCTTGTGCACAGCTGCTGTGCGAAAAGATCCTGGAGGATCGCCCCCACCCCGAACAGGGCTTCCGCTCGTGCAAGGGCATCCTTGGGCTTGAGAAGCGCTTTGGCGCCGCACGGCTTGAGGCAGCAGCGCAGCGCGCCCTCGAGATCGGGTCGCGCAACTTCCCCTCGCTCAAGTCCATCCTTGAAAAAGGTCTTGAGGGGCAACCGCTGTCGCCGGCGCCCGGCGACCATCAGCCAATCGAGCACGGCAATATCCGGGGCTCGAGCTACTATCATTGAAGGACATATCGATGCTGACACATCCCACACTCGATCAACTCAACCACCTCGGGCTCCATGGCATGGCCAAGGCGTTCGGTACGATGGCGGAAAATCCCGACGCGGCAACGCTCAGCCACGCAGAGTGGCTTGGGGTGATCCTCGACCATGAACTCAGCTGGCGGCAGGACAAACGCATGGCCATGCGACTACGCCATGCAAAACTGCGTCATCGCGCCGTTCCCGAAGATATTGATTACCGCACATCGCGCGGACTCGATCGCCGGTTCATGGAGACGCTTCTCAAGGGCGACTGGATCAATGGCCACGACAATCTGGTCATTACAGGCCCGACGGGCACCGGAAAAAGCTGGTTGTCCTGCGCCATTGGCCACAAGGCGTGCCGAGACAACATGTCTGTCCTGTATGTTCGGCTCGGCAAGCTGCTTGACGAGCTGAGCGTCGCGCGCGGCGATGGACGGATCGCGGCACGCTTGAAAAGTCTTGCGCGCGTTGACCTGCTCATCCTGGATGACTGGGGACTTGAACCGCTCAACGCCAATGCCCGCCACCATCTGCTCGAAATCCTCGAGGATCGTTATGGCAACCGATCAACTCTGGTAACCAGCCAACTTCCTATAGCCAGTTGGCATGCCCTGATCGGGGACAACACCTACGCGGACGCGATCCTGGACCGCCTTGTTCACAACGCGCACCGCATCACTCTCGAAGGCGAATCCCAGAGGCGCCCACAACCAAAGCTGGCTTGACCAAACCCCGATACCGTGAAAATAAAATACGTCGTTTACGGCTCTGACAAAGTGCGCGAGATCAGGTCGGAATGCTGCGCGGCTTCGCCTCGGAATCCCTGCGCGGGATCATCGGAATCCGCAGGTCCGGGTCATTAGCAGATTTGCAACACAATGCTGTCAGTATGGCATGTGAAATGCAGTGTTGCGATGCTCGTCAGCATTTGGCGAGAAAACTGATTGCCCACATCCTTGCGCACGCCAGGCACTTAGGTCATGAGTTCATGCATGCAGACACGTCTTGTTCAGAATGGTTCTCCCACAACGCCACTTATCAAGAACGGCGATGGGCAGGGAAACAGACGCAGATTTGCGATACTATCGTCGCTTATGAAACACAGTGGCATATGATAGCTAAGATTGGCCGCGTTAAGCACGCAATAGGTTTTCTCGCAGTCGACGGACAGGCAAAATTATGGGATTTTTAGGTTGGAAAACCGTTTCCAAAACCAGCTCCAAGCGGACGAAGATATTCTACTTATTCTTCATTCCTGTCAAAAAAAAGCAATATTACCATAGGTACACTTACCCCGATTACATCCCTTGACGCCATGTCTACAGGACGTACCTAGTGATTGTCCCGCAGGATCGAGCCTCAATGGATGAAATGCTTCGAGAAAGCGGCCATACCGGTTTAGTGTCGCAAGCCTCACAAAAGCTGGTGCCATGTACGCAATCCACCTCCTTAGGGCGCATGGGCTGATGGACCTTCCAAATCTCTATGTCTGGTTCATCAAATGGGTGGGCGACGGAACCGGACTGCCGGATACAATCTTGCATATACATGCCGGTATGATCATCTTCATCCTCGCGCGCGCCGTAAGTGCACGCTCTCTTGGGTCGTTATTTCCCATTTCCTGCGTGATTGCGGCAGAACTCCTCAACGAAATCATGGACCGGCTGCATTATGGCTCGTGGCGCTGGCCTGATACGATCGGAGACGTAGTGAACACGCTTTTTTGGCCGGTAATCATCTGTATTGCCGTACGCGTGAGACCGCTTCTCGAACGGAAGCGCGCGACGGTGCAACAGGACCTGGAGGTTGTGTCCCGGGAGGTGGTGTAGCTTCCGCCGGTAGCGAAGCTGACCGGACGCGTGCTCACCGATAACGCGCGTCAATCGAGGGTTCTTCCGCATCTTTGGTGCAAGTTGAGGGATTCACACGCGAATCGGGTGAGTGCATAGAGTCGGGATTACGGTCAGCGATGGTATTTGCTCGTGGTCCAGATGTCTTCGGTTTCTCCCGTTCCTGCAGGTTTGACGATTGTCAGTCGCGACGAAACAGCGGACGGGAGGCTCCATTTGGATGTGAGGCCAGTTCAGCGTTCCTCCTCGTGCCCCGGTTGCGGACGGCACTCGAGCAGCGTGCATAGCCATTACCAGCGCCATCTCTCGGATTTGCCCTGGCATGGACGGATTGTGGCGATGCGCCTCACGGCGCGGCGCTTTCGCTGCAGGACGCCTGATTGCAGGGTGCAGATATTCACGGAGCGATTGCCCGGGGTCGCCGCTTCGAGGGCGCAACGCTCCAATCGGCTTGCAGAGAGCCAGCGCGCTATAGCTCTTGTAGCGGGCGGTGAGCCGGGCTCCCGCCTCGCCCATAGGTTGGCGATGCCGGTGAGCGGCGATACATTGCTGCGGATGATCCGGTCGGCGCCTGTGCCGGGTTTCGTTGCCCCTACGATCGTGGGCATCGACGATTGGGTGCGCGGCGACAACTACGATGGCCGGTTGAGCGGCGACTATGATGGCCGGTAGGATCGGTTGTCTGGTCTGATCGTAGGGAGGGGCGCAGCCCCGACCGGAGAGCGGACCAGACAACCGGTGGCGATCTTTTTCCCCTTCTTTCGGGGGGCAGATCGGGGCTGTGGCGGGCGGTGGTATCGGAACACTCATCGAACAACGAGCGATGGGTTTGCGATGCCGGGCCACCACATTTCCGATCAGCAGGTATTTCTCTTCATGACCCATCGTCGCCAACACACCCAGGCCGTCGCGGCTGCCAAGGCCGGTATCAGCGAACGCAGCGCACGCCGGATCGAGAACGATCCGCAGCTTCCGTCCCAGAAGAAGAAGGAGCGCCACTGGCGCACCCGCGCCGATCCGCTCGAGCCATTCTGGCCACGTATAGAGGAGTTGCTCCAGATCGACGGTATCATTGCCGTCACGGTCTTCGAGACGCTCCAGGACGAGTTCGGCGAGGATGCTGTTCCCGATGCGATACGACGAACACTGGAACGCCGGATCGCCCGCTGGCGGGCACTGCACGGCGGCGAGAAGGAGATCTTCTTCCCGCAGCATCATGAGCCCGGTCGGCAGGGCCTGTCGGATTTCACGGTATGCGACAGTCTCAAGGTCACTGTTGCCGGCGAGACCCTGGCCTATCGCCTCTACCACTTCCGCTTGGCGGCGAGTGGCTGGGAGCATGCGGCTGTCGTGCTGGGCGGGGAGAGCTTTGCCGCCCTTTCGGAGCACCTGCAGGATGCGTTGTGGAAGCTGGGCGGTGCGCCGGCCGAACACCGCAGCGATTCCCTGTCAGCCGCCTACAAAAACCTCGACGCCGATGCGCAGCGGGATTTCACCCGAAGCTATGACGAGCTGTGTCGTCATTACCGCATGCTTGCTACCCGCAACAACCGCGGCGAGGCGCACGAGAACGGATCGATCGAAGGTCCCCATGCCCATCTCAAGCGACGGCTCGATCAGGCCTTACGCCGGCGGGGCAGCCGCGATTTCGTCAGCATCGAGGCCTGGCGCGAGTTCGTTGAGGCGCAGGTCGCCAGACAGAACCGGCGGCATGCTGCGCGCATCGATGCAGAACGCAGGGTACTCAAGGCGCTGCCCGCAAGGCGAACCACCGATTTCGCCATGGTCACCGTCGATGTCACCCGCAACGGCACCGTCGCCATCGATCGGGTTACCTATTCGGTGCCTTCCCGCCTCGTCGGACGGCGCCTCAACGCGCATCTCTTTGACGATCGCATCGAGCTCTTCCTCGGCCCGGACAGGGTAATGTCCACGCCGCGTGTGCGGATCAGTCATCCCCACCGGGGGCATAGCATCGATTTCCGGCACATGATCGGTAACCTGCGCCGCAAGCCCGGTGCACTGCGCAACCTCGTCTACCGCGAAGCCCTCTTCCCCGATCACGCCTACCGGCGGGCCTGGCAAGCCTTCGATGCCCAACTCGATGGACGGCAGGCCTGCCGCGATGCCGTCGCGCTGCTCGATATCGCCGCCAGGGGCGACTGTGTCGACGTGCTGGCCCGGCGGATCGATGAGGCTCTCGACAGCGGGCGCTTGCCCGATGTCGATGCGCTCAGGGACGAGTTCCTGCCAACCGCAAGATCGCAGCGCGATGTCGCTATCCCGCCACCCGATCTGCACAGCTACAACAGCCTGATCGCCAGCGGGGAGGTGCACTGATGACCCGCACCAAGGATCAGGCCGCCGCCGTACTGCCTACCCTGCTGAAGGCCTTGCGCCTGCCGAGCATCAACCGCAACTGGAAGCGCCTCACCGACACCGCCGATCGCGATGGCTGGCCGGCCGCCAACCTGCTGGCCTCGCTTCTCGAGATCGAGATGGCTGATCGCTCCTCCCGGCGCATCCAGCGCCATCGCGACCAGTCCGGCTTGCCCGCAGGCAAGACCTTCGCCACCTTCGATTTCGACGCCGCCCCCGGCATCCGCAAACCGCACCTCTTGTCCCTCGCCGCCGGTGACGACTGGATCGAGAACGGCGGCAACCTGCTGCTGTTCGGCCAGAGCGGGACCGGCAAGACGCACGCAGTTGCCGCCATTGGCCATGCCCTCATCGACACGGGGCGGCGCGTCCTGTTCTGCTCCACCACCGACATGGTCCAGAAGCTCCAGTCCGCGCGCCGCGACCTCAGCCTGCCCGCCATGCTCGACAAGCTCGACAAGTTCGATCTCATCGTGCTCGACGATCTGTCCTACGTCCGCAAGGACCAGGTCGAGACCAGCGCCTTGTTCGAGCTCATCGCCCACCGCTACGAACGCCACTCGCTCGCCATTACCGCCAACCAGCCATTTTCGGCATGGGACAACGTCTTCCCTGATCCCGCCATGACTGTCGCCGCGATCGACCGCCTCGTGCACCACTCGACCATCATCGAGATGAACGGCGAAAGCTACCGCAAGCGTTCCGCCGTCGCCCGCATCAACGCCGGCGATTACGACCCGCCCAATGGCGCCCCGGACCGGCCATCATAATTGTCGCTGGCTTCGCGCTCGGGAGCACCCTTGCTGAGGCAACGGGTAATTGTCGCCAGCGGCAATTACATGCCAACCATCCCATGCGCTTCAAACCCTCGCTTCCGGCCAGCGCCAGCGACAATTACCCAGCGTCGTAATTGTCGCTCGACGGTTGCTCCTCGCAACAGCAAATGGTAGCCAGAATTCACCAACCGGCGCGGCCACCTATCGGCCATCAAAATTGACGCCGACCGGACTCCGTAATCGTCGCGCTACACAAAACGTCCTTTTTCCAGACGTTTTGCGTATAAGGACATCCCGAGGCCGTCATGCCACAGAATTTTGCAAAGCGACCCGCTCCGGCCCCGGAAGACATAAAGGTCACCAGCATGGACGTCCTTGTTCAGCGACTGCTGAACCTGCAAGGCCAGCGACCTCATTCCCCGGCGCATGTCTGTATGCCCTAGCGCGAGCCAGACCTTACCGCCGCTCGGGACCGGGATCATCGGATCAGCGCCTTCAGAACAGCAGCGGCCACATCCGGCGGCGCCGAGGCGAAGATGTTCACGCGTCGCCCGCCAGGCAAATCCACCACAACAGCTGGCGCAGATGACAACTGGTTGCCGCCTGCCTCGTCAAGCACGACAGCTTCGACGAAGCCGACCTCCGCCGGCGACGCAGCGGCCTGCACTTCAGCTTTGCGGCGCCAAGTGTAAACCAACGCCGTCGATACATCATACTGCCGGGCTATCCGTGCTACGCAGGCACCCGGTGAGAATGCCTCGGACAGAATCTTCGCCCGCTCGTCCTCACGCCAGCGTCGCCGACGCTCAGGCCCGCCGAAAACCGTAATCTGACCCACAAAACCGCTCCTACGACCGCTCTCAAGAGCGAACTTAAGAGCGGTCCATCACGCCCGGGGGAAGGCGACTCTCAACGGAGGCGTACGCTGATTCCATCGCAGCAATACCGCTGCGATCAGTGGAATCTGGCGTCAGACCACTTGTGGGTAATTGAAAGGTTCTGTCGGCGCTTACGCCTCACCGGATGCATACGCTTCGACAATCTGCCGATAATCCCAAACCGGCGGGCGACCGTGCTTCCCTCGTGCCGGTAGCAACGGCTCCAGGATTTCCCACTCAGCGTCTGTCAAATCACTGGGCAAAAGCAGGTCGGCTCTGGCATATCGCCGCCGGGTGATATCGGTCCGCATGTGTCGTTCCGTCGTTGTCTCGCAAACGCGGCTGAATCACATGTCGCTGATATTGCCCACCTTCTTTTTCGGTCAGCCTCTTACGAGGCAGGCTTTGGCCCGTAATAATCGAAATACCATCTGGCAAAGAGGCCAAGACCCTCAGCCAACATCACCTTGGGTTTATATCCCGTCAACGCAGCCAGCTTTGAGACATCGGCATAGGTTGCAGTGACGTCGCCGGGTTGCATCGGACGCATGACTTTTTCGGCCGTATGACCTATCGCTTTTTCCAGAGTTTCGATCATCTCCATCAGGCCGACCGGATGGCTGTCCCCGATGTTCAGGACGCGATGCCCGCCGGTTTCCGGCGGATGATCGAGCGCGCCGATGATACCATCCACAATATCGTCAATATAGGTAAAGTCGCGGGCCATCTTGCCATCACCATAAACCTCGATCGCTTCACCATTCATGATTTTATTTGTGAAGCCGAAATAGGCCATGTCCGGGCGACCCCACGGGCCGTAAACGGTGAAAAAGCGCAACCCGGTCTGTGGAAAGCCGTATAGCTTTGCATAGGCTTGGCTCATCAGTTCGCAGGATCTTTTGGTCGCTGCATAGAGCGACACCGGAGACGTGGCGGGTTCTTCTTCGGTAAAACCTGCCCCACCCATCGGTTTTTCGCCATAGACCGAACTAGACGAAGCATAAACGAGATGCACGAACTCATCGGCATGGCGGCACGCCTCCATGACCGCAAGGTGGCCGGCAAGGTTCGATTTTTCATAAGCGAAAGGGTTTTCGATACTGTAGCGTACGCCAGCCTGCGCTGCGAGATGGACGACACGCTGGACTTTATTGTCTCGCACCAGTGCCGCCATGCCGGGCGCATCGGACACGTCCATGCGGTGGAAGGAGAATCTCTCCCGTCCTTCGAACGTGGCGAGTCGCGCTTCTTTCAGAGATGGATCATAATAGTCGTTAACAATGTCAACGCCGATGACAGTTTCACCTCGTTCGAGCAAGCGATGCGCGGTAGCATGTCCAATGAAACCAGCGGCACCAGTTACTATAACGGGATCGGTCATGGTGATTTCCATTTATGTATTCTTCCCAAGAAAAGATATTACACCGCAGCATAGAGACACTTTCACGAATGGCAAGAGTCGTAACCATGCTGTGTCAACGATCTGGACAATGAATTGCTGACGACCTAACTTTGTACGCTTTCAGCACCTAAAATTGTAGGCCGGGATAAAAACACTCCCAGCTATCGCATCAAAAAAACACAGCTTATCAATAAGCGTTCTTGTGTACGAGCACCAGAACAGTACGGAGCATAATCTCTATTTCAGCAACTAGCGACCAGTCTTTCAGATATTCAAGATCGGCTGACAGGCGATTCTCAAGATCTGCCTCACATTCTGTGGCCCCACGAAATCCTCGAATTTGTGCAAGTCCCGTAATACCGGGCTTGAGGGCATGACGACACCAATAATGCTGGTTCACTTCCCAGAATAGTTTGGAATCGGCGGTCGAGCCAAGCGCATGGGGACGCGGACCAACGATGCTCATGTCGCCCAGCAGCACGTTGAATAATTGCGGTAATTCGTCGATGCTGGTTCGGCGAATGAAACGTCCGACCCGCGTTTGTCTGTCGTCGGTTCGACTGGCCGAAACATTGCCGGCATTGTCAGTCGTTTCCGCGCGCATACTGCGGAATTTCATGATCCGGAACAGTCTGTTTCCAAGGCCTACACGCGGTTGCATGAACAGGACGGTGCCTGGACTGTCGAGCTTGATCGCAATAGCAACCAGCAGAAGCAGTGGCGAGAGCAGAATGATTGCCGGTACGGTCAGAGCGATGTCGAGAGCACGTTTCTGGATGCTGTTCGCTACGCTGAGTGCGCTACGCGAAACCACGTGGGTTCCAAACCCCTGCAATTCACCGATACCGATAGCCCGCACACCGCTTTTTTCAGGGATCAGTATCTCGCCTTGGATGCCGGCACCCTGCAGGATAATTGTCCATGCCTGTCGCCGCGAGGGTGGGCAGGCGATCACGACGCGGTCGAACGTCCGCAGCCATTTACCCAAGTGATTGAGCATATAGGGATCATTAAGATCGGGTTTGAGATGATATTCATGTGCATTGATCGTCTGCACATGCGCAGGGAGATCGACGTCGATGCCGTCGATAATCACGATTTCGTCGAGCAGCCCCCCCCTAATTTTACTGCTGCTGTAGGTGCTGAACGGCCGACGGATCGCTGCCATAACGAGAGCACTTAACAGACCGCCAAGGCCGAAGGAGAGGCGTGAGAAGCTTTCGCTGCTATGCGCGAAGTAAAGGACGCACTGCACTGCGCACATGGAGAAGATCATCGACAATATTGCGTGACCTGCCGCTTGTGCGGGACGAGTGATTGAACCCAGAGTATAGGCGTTGCCATTGATGGCGACGCCAACATAGATCGGTATGATCATGGCAGCCAAATTCAGGCTTTGCGCATTGAACCAGCGCCATCCCACCAAGGTGCCGACGACCCAGAAGCACAGCGCAATGCACAGGCAATCTAGCACTAATAAGGTGCCATAGAGTTGAAAGCGAGCAGACCGCTTCGTCGCCTGCGCGCGCGCCGGTGCTACGACTTCATTGGTCGAAAATTTATCCAATAGATACAAAGGACAGCTTCCCCACACATGACGCCGGACGCAGACCCACGCCGTCCATTGAATTATCTATCTATCTGTCTATCTATGCAGAGTTACCAAAGTGTTTACTCAAGATATGCGCTGCAATGCAACTAAAATCAGATAGATCCGTCTTATTTCGGGACAACATGAAAAATTAAATTTTATTATATATATATTGGGATCTTAGCCACAATCAACGCCAAAATCCAATGGCAGCGTTAACCTAAAAATTTTACCATTTTTCTGCGCTTGCGTTAGCTGTCTGGTTGTGACACATCATTGGCATAATATAACACGTCGTCAACTTTAGCCATAAGGTCGTCCTGCGCGGCGGGCTTGTAAAGGGGGTTGGTGAGAGCTGGCTTGAGTTGGATGCGTTCGTCGACTTTTTGGCTAGGCGAACCACTCTGGAGGACACGCTGTCGTCGTCGATTGTAGGCACCATTAAAACCAGTCAGCAGGATTTCGAGATCGGCGTGGCCAGCAACATTGATGCCGAGCACCTCGCTGGCGATGCGGCCATTGAAGCGCTCGACCATGCCGTTGGTTTGGGGCGTATAAGGCCGGGTCGTGCGATGGCTGACCTTGATTTTCGCGCAGGCGCGTTCAAAATCGTCAGCGGTGAAGGAAGCAAGAGCCCCGATCCGTCAACACATGGGTGATGCGGAATGGGAAGGCCTTCCTGGCGGCCTTGAGGAAGGCAACCGCATTGGCGGCGTTCTCGGCGTCGTAGACGTCGAGGTGGACAAAGCGTGAGCAGAGATCGATTGCGACATAGAGGAAGCGCTTACGGATCTCACCGTCCGCGGTACGCAACTTGGGCAGATGTTTAACGTCGATGTGGACAAAACCGAGATCAAAGTCGTGGAAGTGTCCCTGCCCCTTGCGGGACTGCAGCGTCGGCTTGGGTGGTCGTCGATTGAGTCCCTCGGCCTTCAGGACACGGTAAATGCTATCGCGGTTGAGATGTGGCAGAAAGTGCCGGAGTACGAAGGCGAGATCATCCAGCGGGAAGCCTGTTGCTCTGCGCACGGCGCAGATGATGGCGCGCTCCTCCTCGTTCATCCGCCAGGCAAGGCGCTTGGGTCGGCTTGATCGATCCTGGACCGCCTGTTCTCCGCGTCTCCGCCACTTGCGGACGGTCTCGTCGCTGATGCCATAGCGTTTCGCCACGACACTGGCGGGTTCAGTGGAGCGGGCAATGTCTGCCCGCACAGCGGGCGTGGTTCGGGCCTGAGGATGTATCTGCACCATCACGAAACCTCATCAACAAGAGCAGAAAAGCGCCATGCGTGATCCGCAATAGCGCTGCTTACCATGTCCCAATGATGTGTCGCAACCAGACAGCTAGTGTCGCCGCACAGCTGAAATTGTCCACAAAAAATAGGGACGCCGGCAGCACCCCCGTTATGTTTGGTTACAACTTTGGTTCAGCGCGATACCCGCATATCGTCATGATGCTAACGGACACAGAGGATTGGCTGAAACGACAGGTGGTTCCGGCCACCTTCTTTCGAACGCCACCTGAATGGAATATGGTCGGTCGGGCTACGCCACCGGTCAGTATATGAGCAGACCGATTGAAAACAGAGCAGCGACAAGCGCGACAGGCCCACTCATTCTCGACACGAATTCGATCAGCTTTTCAGTCGGAGAGCGCGCTTCAGCCCACATCTCCGCGAAATCAAAAGGCCTCTCGACAGTGAAGCGACGCTCAATATCCCGATGCATCCCGGCCACAATGTTTTCGGATGCAGCGGCATCTTTGCCCGCCAGCCCCAGACGCTGGGCCATATCATGGCCAGCGGGAATATATTCAGCAGGAATCTTGGTTTTGAGACGTTTCATAGCGATCCTCTTGGCACTGACTGTTTATCTTTTATGTATTAACATTGGAATAATTGTCGGTCGGGTAAGCCATTCCCCAGCCATCAGGCGAAGAGTTGATTGCGCTCTTTCACATGGCTGATGGCGTGGAAATTTTCCCCGAGGCATATTTGTTTCATAATCACGTCAGGCGGGCAACCCCTTCCCGCCTGACGTCATATATTTAGCCCGTGTTATCCATGAGACCGCCGCTCCGAGGTTTTGTGGGCTGGGTTCGTTGTTGGCCGATAATACCAAGACTCTCTGATCAGACCCTGTGCGCCCATTGGCGAAGTCCGATTGTCATGATACGCCAGAGCTCGCATTGCCTCGCCTGAATTGCTCCCGAGTGTTGTCCAGTTGCCTCATCTAAAATGCTGCCGACGGTGGCAGGGAGTAAATGATGAGGAAGGTGAGCATGGCGACGCGGAGAGAATTGGTTGAAGCGGTTGGCGAGCGGTATCGCGCGGCTGATCGAATATGCTGCCTCCCATATTCAGCACATGCCGAAGGCGCTGATGGAAATGAATGTGCAACGTCTCTGCCTGGTATGGCCATGTGAACGGCAAGACGCTCGAGATCACATCCGACATCGCCTTATGGTACAGGCCGGGCACCCCGGTCTTGCCGGTCCGCTGGGTCTTGGTTCGCGACCCCGACGGAAAGCGCGAGCCGCAAGCCTTCTTCAGTACCGACATCACCCTCGAGCCCGCCGACATCATCGCCCTCTACGTCCGGCGGTGGCAGATCGAGGTCACATTTGCCGAAACCCGCGCTCACCTGGGTGTCGAGACACAGCGCCAGTGGACCGACAAAGCCATAGCGCGAACCACTCCGGCGCTGTTGGGTCTCTACTCTCTTATATCGCATCGCCTGTCCTGAGCGCCTGCCGCAGGCGGGCAGTCGAAGGGGGCCGGCGATCTGCTAACCAATAAAAGCAACCCTTATTCCGCCGCCTGGTATCGAAAAACCAGCCTGACCTTCAGTGACGCCATCGGCGCCGTCCGCCTCCAGCTCTGGGTCGGCGACATTAATCAACAATCCCCGCCGCCCCGAGAACCGCACTATATTCCGACAACCCGCCTCGTACGTATGGCTCAAGCACTATGCTTCGCTACCTAATCGTACAAAGTCGAGCTCAGAGGCTGACTCATAAAGAAGCGGTTTGATTACAGTCTCGTGCGATTCTGCGGGTGATTTGGTTGACGGATGCGATGAAAAGCCAGGTGGTGGCGCTTTCGATGGTTCGCTCGAAGTCCTTGGCGAGGCGGCGGTTGCGGTTCAGCCATGCGATTGTCCGCTCGACTACCCAGCGGCGTGGCAGAAGCTTGAAGCCCTTGGCGGCGTCGGAGCGCTTAATTATGTCCAAGGTCCATGTGCCGATTTTGGTGAGCGCGGTGCGCAGTTTGTCCCCGGCATATCCCCCATCGGCGAAGACGTGACGCAACCACGGGAAGGTTTGGCGGATGCTGGCAAGGACGTCAGGCGCACCGTCGCGATCCTGGATATCGGCGGTGTGAACGATGGCACCGACCAGCAGGCCCTGCGTGTCTGTGACGATGTGCCGTTTGCGACCCTTGATCTTCTTGCCCGCGTCAAAGCCCCGTGGGCCGCCACTTTCTGTCGTTTTCACACTTTGGCTATCGATGACACCCGCGCTGGGAGAAGCTTCCCGACCCATCGCTTCACGTGCCATTAGCAGCAGGGCGTGGTTGATCGATTTCCACACACCCATTGCGCTCCATCGGTAGAAATAATGCTGTACAGTGGTCATGGGCGGAAATAGCCCTGGCGGCAGCATCCGCCACGGCAGGCCGCCCCGAAGCAGATAAAGGATCGCCTCGACAATCTGCCGGTAATCCCAAACTGGCGGACGACCGAGCTTCGAACGCGGTGGGAGCAGCGGTTCCAAAATCGCCCATTCCGCGTCAGTCAGATCACTTGGCAAAAGCAGTTCGGCTCTGGCATACTGCCGCCGGGTGGTGTCGGTCCACATGTGTCACTCCGTCGTCGTTTCGCAACTCCGACTGAATCACATCTCGCTGATATCACCCAACTTCTTTTTCGGTCAGCCTCTTAGCAACGCGCAATGCCGAGGCCACGATTCCCCAATGGAATGCCCTTTAGAAAAGGAAATCGCTTGTTGTAAACTGACCGACGGTCATGTTGGCAACGAGGATGGTCCCGGTGCCGCCAGCCTCGCCGATGAGCACATTGGAACCTGACTGCAGGAAGCTGAGGTCAGCAAAGCTGATACCACTGCCGCGGAAGTCGATAAGATCGACATTGTCTTCAAAGTCCTGGATGACATCGTTGCCCAGATTGTGCTGGGCGTAGATGAACCAGTCACGACCGCCGGCGCCGCCATTCAGCGTGTCGTTGCCAAGCCCGCCTTCGAGCTTGTCGTTGCCCCCCTGCCCCGTCAGGAAGTCGTTTCCAGCACCGCCTATGAGCGTATCGCTGTCGCCCAGACCATTGAGGCTGTCATCGCCGTCGCCGCCACTAAGAACGTTCGAGGAATGATTGCCGCTGAGACTGTCGTTGAAGGCCGATCCGGTGATGTTCTCGATCGAGTTATAGGAGTCTCCGGCCGCATCTCCGCTATTCTTGTTGGGATAGAGAAAGTCTGCGCGCAGGCCCGAAAGCGCCGTTTCATAGGATGCGGTATCGGTGCCTGCGCCACCGCGCAGCGTATCGCCACCTATGCCGCCAATCAGAACGTCGTTGCCCGCACCGCCATCGAGAATGTCATTGCCCTCAAAGCCATAAAGCTCGTCATTGCCGCCAAGACCGAACAATGTCTCGGACGCAGACGTACCCCGAATGGCGGTCGCGCCCTGATCGTCACCTTCTGTAGGACCCGACGCGATCGACTCGTTGCCGTCGGTGATGGTGAGCGCAAAGTTCTGATAGACGTCGCCAGACCCGCTTATGCTGGCATCGCGCGCGCCGACAGCAACGGCGTATAGCGCCTTGGTTTCAAAATCTGGCGAAGCGCCGGCGTAGAAGAGCGACGTCGTGCCGCCTGCGGTGCGTAGTTCAAAGGTCGCAGCGTCCGATCCGGTGAGGAAGTAAGCGTTCGATCCCAGGGCATCGTCGACGATCGCGACATCGGCGACCTTGATCCCGCCCCCGACGGCACTGTTTTCTGCAAGCGTAGAGACGACATTTCTGAGCGTCACAGCGGTCGGCGCTTCATTCACATCAACCAGATTGAGCGAAAACACTGTCTGGATATCTGGCTCACCCGCCTTGGTACCAAGGATCGTGAAGGCGCGAACAGAACCCTGCTCATAATCGAGCGCAGTAGTCGTCGCGACCACCTGATTGCCAACCAGCGCGAAAAGGCCGTTGTCGTTGTTGACAAGGCTGAAGCTGTACCCGGCAGCGGCCGCCAGGCTGCCGATCACCGTTCCCTGTGCGATATTCTCGGCTACAGACGTGGTGGAAAAGGACATTGTCAGCGGTGCTTCGGCAACATCGGTCACAGCAACTGCGAGCGGCCGGGTGACCACCACATTGCTGGCCGGGGTTGCGGTGATCACTAGACTGACTGTCGGGCTCGTCTCGAAATCGAGCGAGGCACCTGCCTTGAGATACAAGGCCCCATTCTCGATCACAAAGCGCGGGTCGTTTACAGAAAGCGTGTTGCCAAGAAATGCCGGATCGGTGTCCGCGTCGCTGACTGTCACATTTGCGACGAAGGTCAGCGCCGAAGTGTTTTCCGGGACTGCATGTAGATTGGAAACGACAATGTCGGTTGGCGCATCGTCACCATCGACCACGGCCATAGAGACATTTTGCAGAACCTGTGTTGTGCCGCCAACCAGAACCCCAATTGCGAGGTCGATCACTGGTTCCGCTTCAAAATCGAGCGAAACGCCTGCCTTGAGGTACAGCGCTCCATTCTCGACAACGAATCGGGCATCGTCAACGACCAATATATTATCGCGAAACGCCGGACTGCTGTCCGGATCGATTACGGAGAGATTTGCGACGAATGTCTGGCTTGTGCTGTTTTCATCCAGCGCGCGCAGATCGGCAACCATGACGCTTGTAGGCGCATCATCAGCATCTGCTACTGCCACATTTACCGTTTGAGAAACAATCGAACCTGCCTGTGTCGTGACACCAAGGTTCAGACTGACATGAGGCTCGGCTTCGAAATCGAATTGCACGCCATCCTTGAGATAGAGGCCGCCATCTATGATTTGGAAACGATCGTCATCGACTGTAAAGTCATGCGCGCCAGATGCAGGCTGCCCATTTTGTTCCACGACCGCAATGTTAGCAACGAACGTCGGTCCACTTATGTTTTCGATGACCGCGCGAAGATCGGACACCGTGATTGTCGGCGGTACCGGCTCGGAATTCGTAACATCGATCGCAATCGTCTGAGCCAATACGGCGCCCGTGCCCGAAGTCACTGTGACGGTCAAATTGATGACGGGTTCACTCTCGAAGCTGAGCGATGCATCAGATTTAAGATAGATATCGCGATTCTGGATCATGAAACGCGTGTCGCTCAGCGTAACGACATTATCGCGAAACGCCTGATCGAGGTCGGGATCGACAACGACGAAGTTCCCCACCAGAATCGCGCTGTCTGGATTTTCCGGCACAGAGACAACATTATAGATGTTGAGAGACGTCGGAGCCTCGTTCACATCGGTGAGCGTGAGCGTAAAAGTCTGTTCGATGATGCCGCCACCAGCCTCAACAGCCCGAATCGTCACGTCCCTGACGATATTCTGCTCAAAGTTCAGCGGGGTCGTTCCTGCGGTCAGCACATTGCCCGTAATGGAAAAGAAGCCATTGGAGTCGTTGACTACACTGTAAACATAGGTGCCTTGGCCAGTGGTGCTAAGCACGGCAAGCGTTTCGCCATTGCCAAGGGCTTCAAGGACATTGAGCGTCGAAAGGCTGACGACAGGAAGCGGCGAGCTCAAGAGCTGCTGCAGTGAAAAGGTACCGTCTGTAAATTTGAAGAATTCGACGGCCGAAACAAGGTCGCTCCCGTCTGAGCCAACCGTCCGGTTATCCTTGATGGAAACGCTGGTCGATGACAGTTGCCTTACGGTATAGAGCGATCGCGAACCGAAATACTGGACGGTGTCACTACCTGCGCCGCCTTCCAGTCCATCGTCGCCGGCCCCGCCAATCAGCAGATCGTTGCCGGCCGCGCCGACAAGGCGATCGTCACCGCCCCCGCCGCGCAACGTATCATTCCCGTCGCCGCCTACCAACGTGTCAGCGAACAACCCTCCGGTCGCTATGTCATCGCCGCTGCCACCGTGGAAGAACAAGCGCTCGGCGCCAACCATGTGGGTGCCATCGGCCAGTGTCTGATCCTGGACATTGAGATTCACCGAAAGCGCCTGCGAGATCGAACGACGGTCGAGTACATAGGCTTCAGGGCTGATGTCGAATGTCAACACGCGATTCATCACAGGGTCGCCCCGATGAAAATAAGCATCGTTGGCAACGAACATGGTCTGGCCGTCGATAAAGATGCCTTCGATCGCATCGGCTTCAGGCAAGGTGTAGGTGCCCACGACCGCGCCCGTTGCGACATCGATCTTGGCCACATAGCCAATCCGACCTGCGCCTGCATCACCATAGCTGTAGTAAAGCGATCCTTCCGGTCCTGAGTTGGGATCGAAGAACAGTTGGTCCGGCTCAAAGGCTACGTTGATCGATTTGATAAATGCGCCCGTGGTGGCAGAGTGCCACTCAATCGTCCGCACGAGCGCATTGCCATTTTCATGGCCGATGATGATGGCATCGAGCGTGGGATCGTAGGCAAGGCCGTTAACAGACGTTCCTTCCCGCGGCGCGATCGCGCGCAGATAGGTTCCATCTTCGCTGTAGACCCGGATCAGGCGCTCACTCAGAGACGCTGCAAACACTTCGCCGGTCGACGCCTTGTACGCTAGCCCCTGCAGCGCACGAATGGGGGCTTTGAGGACAACTTCGTTGATCAAGGTCGAAAAATCAGCAGTGAGATGCATCAGCGACGGCGTGTAAGAGGAGTCTCCTGGTTCTCCCTGGCCTTCGTTCGCTGCCCACCATGTTCCATCGGCAGCACGGGTCAAACCAGTGATTGTAAACCCGGTCCCGGGAGTCGCTCCAACGCCATCAGGCAAATTCGCGGCGTTCAAAAGATTGGCACTGCCGTCAGCGCTGCCCCAGTAAGAGGCGGCCGATGTATAGCCTACCATCGGAACGTCGCCATCGGAAAAGCGCAGATTTTCAATGCTGCTCAGCACATCGGTGCCTTCAGCCGCGCTAACGATCCTGTAGGTGCCGTTTGCCTGCAACGTGATGCTGTAGCTGCTTGCTGCCCCGGCAAACACGGCCGTGTCATAGCCATTACCACCATTGAGAGTGTCGCTGCCGCCCGCGCCCATCAACACGTCGTCGCCATCATATCCGCTCAAGGTATCAGCCTGCCCGGCGCCCGTGAACCGGTCCGCTGCGGTGCCGCCGGTGACCGATAACGCTTCCACGTTCACGATCGTGCTGCCGTCTCCGACATACTGCATCACGGTGGGATCGGTTATATCAATCGTAAGCGACACGGCCGCCTTGGCGAAATCGGAATTAACCCGGTCGATGCCGGCGCCGCCGTCGAAATAGTCCGGGCCTGTGCCGCGCTTGCTGATCAGCGTGTCGTTGCCGTCTTCACCATAAAGATAATCCGTGCCGGGGCCGCTGGTTATCGTGTCGTTGCCCGCGCCGCCATACAGCTTGTCGCTACCGCCAAGGCCATCGATCTTGTCACTGCCATCTGTCCCGATGAGCGTGTCGTTGCCTGAGGTACCGGTTATATCCATATTCGTGCAGCTCCAACTTGCGCACCGCAGCTACGGGCGATTGGGCAGTTTAGATGCTGCCGGCCATCATTAACCAAAACTGGGTTCAGCGCCTGCACGCTTCAATCAGTCAGAACACGGGCTAAGGCGGGCCGCTTTGAACGTATCTCCACCTGATCCTGCATAAGGCGACCCGTATCTGATAAGAGGCGCATGCAGGAACCCTCTCCTTGGAAACAGTCTTACTGTAGAATCCCAGTTGAATAAAGCATTAATGATTTCCTTTAAGGACGTTTTTGCAATTTTTCGCTTGCAGCGGGATAGCTTAGCCCAAAGGCTATACAAATGGACGCGTCGATGTCTCAAAAGGAAACAGTCATTTGCCTAGCCCGTCTTATTCACCGGTCTTAGTTAGAAGGGTTGGCGGGAGTGGCCTAAGAGGCTGACCGAAAAAAAAGTTGGGTGATATCAGCGAGATGTGATTCAGTCGGAGTTGCGAAACGACGACGGAGTGACACATGTGGACCGACACCACCCGGCGGCAGTATGCCAGAGCCGAACTGCTTTTGCCAAGTGATCTGACTGACGCGGAATGGGCGATTTTGGAACCGCTGCTCCCACCGCGTTCGAAGCTCGGTCGTCCGCCAGTTTGGGATTACCGGCAGATTGTCGAGGCGATCCTTTATCTGCTTCGGGGCGGCCTGCCGTGGCGGATGCTGCCGCCAGGGCTATTTCCGCCCATGACCACTGTACAGCATTATTTCTACCGATGGAGCGCAATGGGTGTGTGGAAATCGATCAACCACGCCCTGCTGCTAATGGCACGTGAAGCGATGGGTCGGGAAGCTTCTCCCAGCGCGGGTGTCATCGATAGCCAAAGTGTGAAAACGACAGAAAGTGGCGGCCCACGGGGCTTTGACGCGGGCAAGAAGATCAAGGGTCGCAAACGGCACATCGTCACAGACACGCAGGGCCTGCTGGTCGGTGCCATCGTTCACACCGCCGATATCCAGGATCGCGACGGTGCGCCTGACGTCCTTGCCAGCATCCGCCAAACCTTCCCGTGGTTGCGTCACGTCTTCGCCGATGGGGGATATGCCGGGGACAAACTGCGCACCGCGCTCACCAAAATCGGCACATGGACCTTGGACATAATTAAGCGCTCCGACGCCGCCAAGGGCTTCAAGCTTCTGCCACGCCGCTGGGTAGTCGAGCGGACAATCGCATGGCTGAACCGCAACCGCCGCCTCGCCAAGGACTTTGAGCGAACCATCGAAAGCGCCACCACCTGGCTTTTCATCGCATCCGTCAACCAAATCACCCGCAGAATCGCACGCGACTGTAATCAAAACGCTTCTTTATGAGTCAGCCTCTGATCCGAAATTAAGGTGATTGGTATCAGCAGGTTAGCTTGACGGCTATTCCTGTCATTGATTCAGGAGTTTTGCGAAACTAACCAAGGATCAACGATGTGGACCGATACCACTCGCGAGCTTCATGCGCGACGCGGGCTGATTTTGCCAAGCAATTTGACGGATGCCGAGTGGTCGGTGCTCGCACCGCTGTTGCCACCTGCATCGCATGTGGGACGCCCCCCCGCAAGTGGCCGATGCGGCGAATTGTCGAAGCGATGTTATACCTGCTGCGCGGCGGCCTGCCATGGCGGATGTTGCCCCCATGCTTTCCGCCGGTCTCGACGGTGCGGCGCTGGTTTTACCTCTGGCGCGACACCGGCCTGTGGCTGACGATGAACCATGTTTTGCTTATGGCATGCCGCGAGATGACGGGCCGGGAAGCATCGCCATCGACGGGTGTGATCGACAGCCAGAGCGTCAAAACCACGGAAAGCGGCGGTCCTTGTGGCTATGACGCTGGCAAGAAGGTCAAGGGCCGTAAACGCCATATCTTGACCGACACCGAGACGTTGGCGCGCGTCGCGCGGCGCTACGATGTGTCGCGAAGCCAGATCTATCAATGGCGCCATTTGTTCAGCAAGCGAGGGTTGCTGCCTGCGGCGGACGGACCGACCTTTTTGCCGGTTGATATCGTGGCGTCCATGCTGAGCGCGGAACCCGTGCTCGATGACCGGGTGGTGGTCTCGCCCTTGATCGTCGAGCTGTGTCTGGCGCAAGGACGGCGGCTTCGCTTCGATGCCGGCATCGAGGCTACTGTCTTGACCCGGCTTATCCGGTCGGTGGAAGCTGCATGATCGGACCGGGCACCGGCGTAAGGGTCTATCTCGCCTGCGGCGTCACTGACATGCGCAAAGGGATTTCGGGTCTTGCGATGCTGGCCCAGACCGTGCTGCGACAGAAGCCGGCCAGCGGTGCCGTATTCGCCTTTCGGGGACGGCGCGGCGACAGGCTGAAGCTGCTTTACTGGGATGGTCGCCCATCTCCATGTCGGCGCACAACGCCCTGTCCAGCATCCACTCTGCGACCTGGATGATCTCACCCGGCCTGATCTCTACCCGGATGATCGCGCCATTGGTAAGCGCCGACGGAAGGCGTCGTTGACACGGGCTGTCAGGCTTTTCGGCGTGTCCGTGGCGCCCATTTTTTCGCGAGCGCTTCCAGCCTTGCCTCTATCAGGGGGATATCGGGCTTGGCGTTAGGATCATGGTCTTCACCGAGGGTCTCGAGCGCCTCTTCGTGATATTCATGTTGGGGGTCGGCGAGCGCTTCGAGCTTTTCGGCGTAACCCCATGGGCCGCCACAGTCCTCTGGCGGCCGCATGCCTACTGCATCGAGGATGAGCGGATATGTCAGGTGCGGGCTGGCCGTGCTGATGCGCTCGATCTTGACGCTATGCTCCCAGGCATCGCCAAAGTCATAGAGATATCGGAAGGTCTTGCGCCTCGTATCCGCCAGGACCTGGGCGAGAGTGGCCTTACGGGCGTCGAGCGGCCCGTCGAAGCCATATTCAGGATCAGGGATGCCAAAGCCGGTCTGCCCGAAGCTCATTTCCCACAGGTGAGAGTCCGTCCAGGAGAAGGCGGTCTGGATGACGGTGTGCAGACGGTCGAGCCGGATATTGAGCGGCACCTCCAGCGTTCGGCTGACGGCCGGCGTGACATCGTCCAGCGTAATCTTCATCCGCACGACAGTGCCGTTGCTCACGCAGCCTTCTCCAGATCGTTGGTCAGCCTTGATGCCTGCCATTTCCACGGCAAAAAGTCATCGATCCGATTGATCGGGTGATCACCGATGCGCTCAATGACGTCAGTGAACCAAGCCTCGGGCTCGACGCCGTTGAGCCGGCATGTACCAGCCAGGGCGTAGAAGAGCGCGGCGGCCTCTCCCCCCTTCATGGAACCGACGAACATCCAGTTTCGGCGCCCGAGCGCGACACCGCGCAGGGCGTTTTCCACCAGATTGTTGCTGATCTCGAGCCGACCATCATCACAGTAGCGGACCATGGCCTGCCAGCGATTGAGCGGATAGCGACACGCACGCGCCAGATTGCTGTCAGAAGACAGGCCACGGTTCTGAGTTTCAAGCCAGACGCGCAAGGCTTCCAGCTTAGGCACGGCCTTGACCTGGCGGATGCGTCGTCGCTCATCGGGTGGCGCACCCTTGATATCTCGCTCGATGGCGAAGAGCTCGTCGATCCGCACAACCGCCTCCGCCGCGATCGGTGACGGGCTCTTGTCCAAGATGTCGGTAAATTTCCGGCGCGCGTGGCTCCAGCATCCCACTTCGACGATATCCTTGAGCGCTTTGGTCTTGGGGTCACGGTAAAGTGCGTTGTACCCGGCAAAGCCGTCTGCCTGTAGATACCCCCGATAGTCGGCGAGATGTTCTGCCGGATGCGCTCCGCCACGATCTGCGCTGAAGCGGAAGGCCACGGCAGGCGGGCTCATGTCGCCGCTGGAGCGGTCATCACGCAGATATACCCAGAAGTGCCCGGTCCGGCTGCCATCGCCATTGCCCAGCAGCGTGACCGGCGTGTCGTCACCGTGGATCTTGGCGGCTTCCCGGATATAGGCGAACAGCCGCTCACCCAGCGGCGCCAGCAGCCATGCCAGTTTTCGGGCCCAGCGGCTCATCACGTCCCGATCGATGTGGAGTCCCACGCGGCGGAAGATCACCGACTGCCGATGCCAGGGCTGATGATCGACAAAGCGATTGACGACGAGATGGGCCAGCAAGGTGCTGCTCGCCATCACCTTGGGCAGCGGCAGATCGACAGCGGGCACCTGGCGGATCTGTTCGCAGGACCGGCACACCAGTCTTGGTCGCACGTGGCGAATGACCCGGAAGCGCGCCGGGACATAGTCGAGGATCTCAGTGACAGCCTCGTCGATCTGTACTGACGGCCCGTTACAACCGGCACTGCACGGGCTGGGCTGATGATCGACTGTATGACGCGGGAAGTGCGAAGGAAGCGGAACACGGCCGCCGGATTTGCGGGCCGATTTCGCCACAGGCGGTGCCGCCACCTCATCGTTGGCGGGTTCCGGTGCCTCGACCTCCTCGAACATCAGCCGCAGCTGGGCGATATCCATTTTCTCTGAGCTACGACCGAACTGGACGCGCAGCAGCCGCGCGACGCGATGCTCGAGCTTTTCGATCCGCAAGGTCTGGGCTTTGACCGTGGCTTGCGCCGCCGTCAGTTCGGCCCGTTCCTGCGCCATGACATCGGCCATCTCCAGCAGCATTTTCTGCAGGAGGACCGGGTCAGTGGGAAGGCGATCAAGGGCGAACCGCATGCCGCCGATAATAACGGAAGCCGACGGCAAAGCCTACATAAAATGGCGGTTTTCCTGTTCTTTTTCACTATGCGAGGCTCGGCGTGATGACCTCGTCGTGGACGATCGCCTGCTTCCAGTTCAGGCCTTCGAGCAACATCGCAAGCTGGGCTGCCGACAGCCGCAGCGCACCCTCATGGGCACGTGGCCAAACAAACTTTCCGCGCTCAAGACGCTTCGCATACAGACATAGCCCTGAGCCGTCCCAGACCAAGGCCTTCAGCCTGTCGCCCCTCTTCCCGCGGAACAGGAACACCGCCCCCGAGAAGGGATCGAGCTGAAGAATATTGCGCACCTGCGCTGACAGCCCGTCAAACCCCTTGCGCATGTCGCACGGTGGCAGGGACAGGTAGATCTTCGTCGAAGGCGGGAGCGCCAGGCTCAATGATCCAGCTCCCGCAAGACATCGAGCACCTGTTTCAGAGCAGCCCGATCAACCTCGCCATCAACCGACACCGTCAAGCCACACTGCCCTCGAACCTCGATCCGCCCAGCTTCTCGGGCTTTGGCCGACGGCGATGATGCTGCCAGTTCGACAGGTACGAAGCCTGCCATCGCTCCCCGGAGCAGTTGCTTGCGCCAGGTGTAGAGCTGACCCGTGCCTATCCCATGCCGCCGCGCTACGGCCGATATGACAACGCCCGGCACCGTCGTTTCCTTCAGGATCGCCAGCTTCTCCTCGTCGCTCCAGTTCCGACGCCGCTCCACCTGTACAAGCGCTCCGCCATCCCCGCGACCGCTCATACGCGGCTCGTTTGACTGCTCACTGTCCATGCTCCCGCCTCCTTAAAGGCTGCGAGCTTTCCTATTTCGGTGATGCCGACAAGGCCACGTTCCGTCGGCGCTTACCGCCATTGGCCCGGTCCTCGCGGCCTTCATGCCGAAAACGACCGCCGTAATATGGATGCCAGCGATAATGAAACTCTACCATCTGCCCGACATGGGCAGAATGACCCTGCGATGGCCCGGGGAAGAAAAGCCTGGTTGTTTGTGGGCTCAGACCGCGGCGGCCAGCGCGCCGCCTTCATGCTGAGCCTCATTGGCACGGCGAAGCTCAACGATATAGATCCCCAGGCTTGGCTAGCCGATGTTCTCACGCAGATCGCAGGCATCCCACAGAACCGTCTCCACGAACTGCTGCCCTGGAACTGGCGCGCAAAAGACGATCAACGCAAAGCCGCCTGATCCGCGGTTCTCACCGGATGCTTACGACTATGTCGCCACAATACTCGACGAGAACGTGGAGTTGCTGGAAGCCATCGTTTCAAACGACGACAACCTCACCTACGGTGCCATCGTCAGCGTCCAGACCGGTCCGGACGAGGCCATCACCGCGCTGACTGATCACGGCGTGGAAAAACTGACGGACATGCTCAGCGAGGCGCGTCTCACGACCAAGGCCTGGCACCAATTCCTCGATGACTTTATCGACGATCCCGAACTCGCCGCGCGCTTCAAGGCCCATAAGCCGCGGTAATAATCGGACGGTTACGGTGCATCCATAGCTGCCGTCGGGTCACAGCATATTCGAGTCACCTCGCCGCATGGCAACAGTCCTGAGAGCTGGAAGACACTTGAGCGATCCGCCTGAAGCCTTGGATCGGCACGCGTTCCAGCCGGCGCGCTTCTCATAAGGTCATGAAAATAAGCGATAAAACACCACTCTTACGGCACTCGCCTGGTCCCCGATTACCGAACCGAGGACCGGTAGATCTTCTCGATGCGTTCAGCATGCTTCGCCGCGGTCAGCTCGGCAGTGACAGCCTGACCTGTCGCCACGAACCTGTCCGCCAATGCCGGCGCACTCAGTAATCGGCGGACCCGATCGACCCATAGGTCGGTGTCATGCGGGTCGAGCAGGAAACCATTCTGGCCGTCCTCGACGATTTCCTTCAAACCCCCATCATCCGAAACGATTACGGGAACGCCAACGGCCATGGCTTCAAGAACGTTTCGGGCTAGCGGCTCTCGTTCAGCAGGCGCCAGGATGATGTCGCAGGCAGCCATCCACTCATCGACCGGACGGACAAAGCCAGGCGCTGCCAACCGCTCGGTCAGCCCGAAAGCCGCACGCTTGGCTTCGAACTGTTCGTCGCGCGGCTCGACAATGCCGCCGCACGCGACGCCGCGAACGGGACGTCCGTCAATATCCTCGCCCAGCCGCTGCATTATGTCGGCTAGCGCATAGGCGCGCTTTCTTTTGGTCAGGTTGCCAAAAACCCCTATTAAAATGGCATTGTCCGGGAAGCCTAGACGTGCGCGCACAACGGAACGGGCCTGCTTGCGCTGTGCTTCGTCATAGAAGGTTTCCATCGCGTTGAACTCGACAGTCGTTTTCTTTTGTGCCCACGCTGGCAAGATAGCCTTGGAATATCCAGAGACGGAAATAACCGCTTTTGCACAGGCAAGGGCGGCGGATACCGAGACGCTTGCGCGCGATGACGTGCGCCAGTGCGCAATAAGAGCCGTCCTTGACATCATGCTTGGCAGGGCCCAGGTGCGCAGCATTGTGAGATCGTTCGTATGAACGATGTCGAGCCCGTGTCGGCGCGCAAACGCCGCGCAGGAGGGTGCTGCAAGAAGATGCTCGGCACGGACCCTGTCCGGGCGCGAGTAGCCCGGCGCTGACGACAGCGCTGGCAATGCGATCACATTTAGTCCCCGGGCCTTGGCTTCGTCATAGGCTCGTCCTGGACCATGGGTCATGACGATCACTTCATGTCCGCGATCCTGCAGGCCGCCAGCCATGACCATGGAGGACATGTTGCTGCCGCCGAACCGATCGCCCACATAGGGAAAGCCAATCTTGAATGTCGTCATGGTGCTGGACATTCCAGTTTCCTCTTGTGATTGCACGGACTTCCTTTCCCGACCATGGCCTTGCGCCTGCCGACATTCCAAAATTTCAACATCTTGCCGATCGTTCCGTGGCCGCTGGCCAAGGGTTAGACGCTGGCTCAGTGCCAATACGACACCTAGATCGCCAAAAGCTCCAGATATCGTCTGGCGGCATTCTTCACGCTAAATATCTTTGCCCGCTCTGCAGCGATGGCCCCTGCTTGGGGGTTGTCGAGGGCCTCGCCCATCGCTTGACTTAGAGCCGCAGTATCTCCGACCGGGACGAGCGGCCCATAGCGTCCGCCGTCGAGAATCTCCTTCGGGCCGCTGGGGCAGTCGGTTGCGACGACCGGAGCCCCACAGCTCATGCCTTCAACAAGAACATTGGGGAAACCCTCCCAGCGCGAGCTTAGGACCTGAAGATCCGCACGCCCCATCGCCGCGAACGGATTCTTACAAAAACCGGGCAGCGACACATCGGCGCCAAAGGCACTGGCAGAGATCAGCGCTTCGAGCGCGCCACGTTCAGAGCCTTCGCCAAATATGATCAATCGCGCAGGTCGCGCGGCACGCAGGAGAAAAAATGCCTGAATGAGACTCGCAAAGTCCTTCTGGTGATGCAGGCGACCTACGGCAATGATCGCTGGCCGGTCGCGATCGGGAGACTCAAGCCAAGGATGCGGGGCCGCTTCTTGTGCGCGCGCGAGAATTTTTTCGTCATACACGGGGTTGTGAACATAATGCACTTTGGTGGGGTCAAGATGCGCAAAGCCGATCAGATCCTGCGCCACCCCGTTGGACACCGCAATGATGCCGTTGCAGCGGCGGTAGGCCGCCGGCGTGAGCCTGTAGGTTATCTTTTCCCGCAGCGATCGTGCCGCTCCCGCCTTTTGCGATATCTGATTGCGTTCTGACACAAAGATCGCCCCCCGGAAACGGGCGAGCCTGGCCGCGGCGATCACCGCAATGTTGACGTGCGTGAGCGCGGACAGAATGCGGTAGGGTTTGTGGACCCTGATCCAATTGGCCAGTGCTGGAATGGCGCCAAATACGGAGGTTTGGTTCAAGTTCACAAGGGGCAGATCCTCAGGGACGTCCTGAAGATATTCGCCTACTGCCTGGACGAGCACGAGGACGACGCTACGCCCCTCATCCTTCATACCGATTGCAAGCCGCAACATTGCACGCTCCGCTCCGCCGCCGCGCAAATCGTGGAGGAAGACTGCAATTTGAGGCTGGGAGGAAATGGACACAGCCCTTTGCTGTATCGGCGTCATGCGCGCCCCGCTATCAGTCGTCATCAGGCGTCGCGCGACCGCTCGGAATATTTGTGCATGAGATAAGCGGCGTGAACATTCGTGGTGAGATAGCGCCAGAACAGGCGACGCGGCTCGAGGGCCACCCGCCAGGCCCATTCAAAGCCGATATTCTGTATGAACTTCGGCGCCCGGCTGTGAACGCCGGCCAGATGATCGAACAGCCCGCCGCAAGTACGCACCCAAGTCACATTATTAAGCAATGCGCGCAGCTTGTGCGCCACGATCAGCTGCCGGGGATTGCCGATGCCAAGCCATAGCACGTCTGCGCCTGCAGCATCGACGTCCTGCGCAATCTGGGCGATGTCATCATCGCTGAAATAACCGTCGCGATGACCCACGATCCGCAGCGTGGGATAAAGGCGGCGGACCTCGGCGATGGCGCGGTCGTTGACGTCCTTGGTCGCGCCGACGATATAAAACCGCATGCCCACGGCCGCGGCCGCACGCGCTGCATCGTGGTACCAGTCGGTTGTCGCGACACGTTCCACAAGCGGATAGCGGGCATAGCGCTTCGACGCCTTCACCACCGACATGCCGTCGGCCGCTATATCGTCCGCCTGCTCGAGGGCGGCCTTGAACTCCATATCGCTACCGGAAAGCGAAAGCACCTGACCGTTGATTGTCGTGACCACCTTGGCTTTGTCACCGGGCTTTCTGCTCTTCCAGTCATCGAGGAGCAATGCACACCACTGCGCAGACGAAAGATTATTGACAGCGATCCCGCCAATAACGACCCGTTCGCCGCGCCCGGGCGTTGAAACGGCCCGGGTACGACGGGTACGCGAGACACGTCCATGTGTAGCCATCGCTTTGGCCATTATTTGCATTCCTCCAGTAGAATATTTTCAAAGCCGTCGATCATCGCTTTCAGGCCGAAGCGCGCTTCGACATATGCCTTGGCGTCCCTCCCCAAAGACTGACGCTCCTCCGGCGAGGAAATCAGCTGCTGTATCGCGCTGTTCCAGCCTGTCGGATCGTCAAGCGAGACAAGCTTTGCAACGCATTCGCCGTCCACCGGGCAAAGCGTCTCCCGTTGCATGCTTATATCGCTGGTAATGATGGGCAGTCCGGCATGCATGGCTTCCAGTGTCGCATTGCTTTGTCCTTCATACCGGCTCGTCTGTATAAATACGTCGGCCGCCGCATAAAGATGCACGACATCGGCGTGGCTGACCCCTCCAAGAAGATGGACGCGGGGCGCCAGGCCGTGGCTTTCTATGAACGCTTCTAGTGCAGGTCGATCGTCACCGTCACCGGCAATGACCAGATGCATGTCGGGCACATCACGCAGCCGTTCCAGAAGGAACGCGTAATATTTTTGGTAGGACATGCGACCGGCCGCAAAAAACAGCAATGTCTCTGCGGGAAGATTAAACCGCGCACGCGCCTGCGCCTTGCTCAACGGGGAGGGTTTCCAGTCAATACCATTGTGGATGACGCACATTTTCTTGCGATAGGCGTGAGCATAGGAGTCAAACGAGTCCGAAACCGCTTGCGAAACACAGGTTATGCGGGTGTAGAGCGACGTGCTGCCCCAAATGCGATCCAGTATGCGCATCGCTGTACCAAAGGTCGGTCCAGGCGCGCGCTGTGACGCAATTCGTACCGGAATCCCTGCGAGAGCGGCGGCAAAACAGCCCATCACAGTCCCAAGCGGCATGAAGCATAGAACCGCGTCTGGTCGCTCCTTGCGCAGCTGCGCAAGAAGGCCCAGAAAAGCGAGCAGATAGCCAAGAGCGCTCAGATCACGAGTTTGACGTATGACCTGTACCTTCGGATCGTCGACAAAAGCAGGCTTGTCTCTGTAAATAAAACGCACAGGTGCGTCATGGCCACGCGCGCGCAATTGCTTCGACACGCGCACCAGAGCTTCCTGCGCGCCCGCTGTGTTCATGAACGAAGCGATGCAGAAGATCTTCAGCCGAGCGGGATCAGTGCGCATTCAATATCTTTCCATTCGACGCATCAAATCCATCCCGCCTTCTTGATGATATCGATCGGACGCAAATCCGATGACCCAAATTTATCAAGCCCCAATATCGATGCCGCTTCATGCTGGGTCGCTAGCGCTCCGGGCAATTTGTGAAGAGCATATTGTTCATCGAGGCTGGTACTGAAGAATAGATCGATATCGTCAATAAAGCGTTTAGCACGGTCCAGAATTTGGGGATCTGTCAAGCGATCGGGTGCGCTGGTTCGCAGGATCTGCACGATATCGAAATCGAGACAATAGGGTGTCTTTTCGAGGAAGGGCGCCTTCCAGTAAAGCTTGCGCGCGCGATCAAACAGCGGCGGCGCCGCCTTGAACGGTGTGCGGCCCGTAGCGTAGTTGACCCAGTGAAGATGGACAATGCCCCCGACTTCGCCGGCTTCTGGATCATGCCGAATTCGGTAAAGCGCCTTGAAAACCCTTTGCGCAAACTCGCTGGAATAGCACTTCAAAAGGCCGTTGCGCGGGTTCACCAATCTGTCGGCTGCGGTCAGGACGTCGGCAGGTGCCGGCACATTTTGACGCGCAGCCTCTTTGGGTGCCAGCCGCCACAGATTGTACACGATAGAGGCGGCGCCGCCTACCCAGTGGCTCACACGCCAGCTGTGGTGGCTGAACTTTCTGGGCCAGCGCGGCACATTGTCGCTGTCAATAATGTCAACCATAGCCCAACCCGTCTTTGCGAATAATGGCTCCGCACACGGCATGCCACTATCGCGCAGAAGGGCTAGCGCGCCGAGAACATAGGCCGTCAGATGCACATTGGCTTGAGGGGCACCGGGCGCGGGCGCAGTAATGCCGCCCGCCAGGGACCAACTGGACGCATATTGCCAGAATGCCCGCGCGCCATCGGGCGTCAAGCGATGCGCCTGGCCGGTCAGACAAAGTGTGTATATCATGTCGCAAGCCCGCTCGACCGAAAGCGACGGCGCAGGAACACCGCGCGTCACAAGTAAAAGTGCATCGTTATGATGCGCCTCGAGATAGCTGTTGATGAGATGAACTGATTCCACCGTCACGTAATATCCTTACTCAATAGGTCTAACCGGTGGCCCCGGGCGCATGCACCCTGGCTATGGGCTGCAGCCCTCCGGCCTGCGCCAGTGATGCCCCCCTCCGGCAATCACCCTCAGCACTGCACTGTCTGCCCGCAAAAGGGCGACTCGTACGATCGGCATCAAACAAGCAAACAGACGCTCAAGGTCGTTACGCAAGCGCTCCCTATATTGTGCACCTTCGGTTTGACAGCGCATTTACCACTCAAGCTCATCGGTTCTAACATCTTTCCGCGTGACCATCCTCCATGCACAAGCTGGACGCGGCAAGCGGGAGAGCTTCCGCTGTACGCATTAAATCGGGTTCGATCCGTCACTCCGCTAATTTGACAAACCTTATCCCGACCCGACCTGCATCGTTATACGCACAAACGGTTACATTATTGCATTGCAATATTTTCGGTTCGTCTTATTCCTGCCTGTATTTGACGATGTGCCGGTTTGCACCGCAGCATAACGCTGCAGCCTGGCGCCCGGTGCGCAACCGCGACCTCCCTGAAAGGCACTACTTCCCGTTGCCATTAATATCCCTTGAATAATAAGTAACAATTTTGCGTTAGCTGCGTTAGAGGCAGCTGCCCTTGGGAGATATTACTTGCGCCTTGCACAACTTGATGCGGTCCGTGCCGCTGCGATCGGCCTTGTGATCGTCGAACATTATGGGGGAGAGGGCATCAATGCACATCTTCCTCTGGGCATGGGTTCCCTTGGGGTGGGACTGTTCTTTTGCCTGAGCGGCTATCTGATAACGTCGATCCTGCTCAAGGAATTTCGTGCAAACGCGACCGAACGTGGCAAGGTCTGGCGCGATTTTTACATGCGTCGATTTTTGCGTCTGGTACCTGCCTATTTCGCCTGGATCGCCATCCTCGTCGCATTCCGGATTGAGCCGGTAGCTTCGTCCTGGCCCTGGCATGTCTCTTATCTTAGCAATATCTGGATTGCTATGGGAAATCCCATACTCGATTTCTGGAGCCTGGCCGTCGAGGAGCAGTTCTACCTGATCTGGCCCTTTGTCATCGCCTTTACTCCTCGTCGTCACCTTGTACCGGTCATCCTCCTGTCCACGCTGTTTCTCTCTCTTGCCTTCAAGGCCTGGATGAGTGCAATAGGCGTCTCTGCCGATGTCATTCAGACCTTGCTTCCGAGCAACCTGTCCGAACTGGGTGCAGGATCGCTTCTGGCAGCCCTTTCCTTCCGTCGCGGCAAGCCGTTCGATCTAAGCTGGTATACGCCAGCGGTGGCCAGATATTTCGGGAGTTTATGCCTTGTCGCGCTAAGCGTTGCGGTCGCATCCTGGTACGGGTCTGGTACCAAAGGGCCGTTTCGCTATTATCTCAACGATCTGTTCTGTGCTTTGCCCATGGCCTGGGTTGTCATTCACGCGACGCTGGGTTTCAAGGGTCTTGCAGGAAAGATATTCGATAACCCCGTGCTTCAGTATATCGGTCGGATATCCTATGGCATTTATCTGACCCACAATTTCATACCCAGGATCCTGGAATCGCAGTTTGGAACGATGCCGCGCGTTGTTCTGGGCGTCGCGTCCATTAGCCTTACCCTGGCTGTCGCTGCAGCGTCCTGGCACTTTTTCGAAAAACCGATCCTCAAATATAAGCGCTTCTTTAAGCCAAAGGAAAGCCCAGAGGCTCCAGCAACCGTGCCGAGCGCCTTCGGACCCGATGCACCTACAAACGCTGCGACGTCGCGCCCCCCCGGCGCCTGATACGCCTGTGCTAAGCGTAAGGGTGAACGGATCCCGCTTACATTCTCGATGGACATGCAATGGCAATATGGGGGCAAATATTTGTCCGCTTACGCCATCCCTTGCCAATTTTCTCGATTGGATCGAAAAGTCTGCCTCCCCCTTGAGCAGACACTGGAGTACGGCGCCACATACTGTAGAAGGCGCCCGCATATTGCTGTAGATTGCCGCGCTGGAAACCGATCAGGACAAAGTTTTTTGGGTAGGCCGATACAACAAGGGCAAGCGCGCATGAAGGGGGTCGAATAAAGAATGTTCTTTGCGCGTTTTGCAAAGCAGCGAGAAAAGCAGACGTCCGTCCATCATGTTCCTGATGGCATGCGGCTTTACGCGATCGGCGACCTCCACGGTCAACGCGATTTGCTCACCCGCCTCATGGCCGTGATCGAAGCGGACAACGCAGCGCGCAGTTCGGCCAGTGTGCAGATGATATTCCTGGGTGATTTCATCGACCGGGGTGCCCATTCAGCGGATCTTGTCAAGATTTTTTCCAAGGCCGCCCCTCTCGATAATCTCGTGTTTCTGCGCGGCAACCACGAACAGATTTTAATCGATGTTCTCGAGGGCGATATCGATGCCGCCATGCTGTGGCCCAAGATCGGCGGCATTGCTACGCTTGAAAGCTTTGGGGTCGATGTAAACGCCCAGGACCTTACAGATCCGCACGAGATGATCGCATGCGCACGCAGCGCCATACCGGAACGGGTCCAGACATGGCTCAAGGAGCTGCCATTCTCTCATGCGGTCGGCAATTATTATTTCGTTCATGCCGGAATTCGGCCCGGTAAGAAGCTGAGCTCCCAAGACCCTTATGATCAGCTCTGGATTCGGAAAGAGTTTACCCAAAGCAAGCGGCGTCATGGGGCTATTGTGGTCCATGGACATACGGTGAATGCACAAGGGGCCATCGTCTCCCCCAATCGCGTTGCGATAGATACCGGTGCCTACAAGACCGGGCGCCTGTCAGCTGTCATGCTTGAAGGGAACGCGCAGGTCATTTTGGAAGTTCATGCCCCTGAGTTGATCTCCCGAAGGGCGCAAGAGGGTGTCGCGAACAAGACATCGGCTTCGACAGGATCGGCATCGAACCCAGACGGTCCAGTATCGGACAGTAAAACGGTGAGCCCACCTGACCCTTCCTTGCCCACCAAAACCGATAAGACAGACGCCACGGCCGCCGTAAAATCCCGGCTCGCTGGCGCATCGATCTGGTCGATCATTTCTGCGGCCGCGACGCAACTGTCGACTTTCGCGATTTTCGTCATCCTTGCCCGTTTGCTTCAGCCGTCGGATTTCGGGATGGTCGCCTTTGCTGCGATTTTCATCGACCTGAGCCGAAGCGTGGTCCTGGGGGGCATCCCCGAAGCATTGATTCAGCGCACACGGTGGGAGGACGATGTGGCGCTTACTGCCTTTTGGATCAATGTATTTTCCGCCCTTGGCTTCGTCGTCCTGATCTCTGGGATGTGCCTGGCCGCCTTGGCTTGGGGACTGGGGCAATTGACCGCTCTTGTGGTCATTGCGCTTTCAGGATCTTTGGTCGTCGACGCCCTTCGTGCGGTCCAGGAAGCACGATTGCGAAGGGATTTTGCCTATCGCGCTCTTGCAGCAAGAACGGTTGGTGCAACTGTTCTAGGTGGTGCCATCGGTGTCGCGTGCGCACTTGCTGGACTGGGCGTCTGGGCGCTCGTCATCAATCGCCTGGCTGTATCGGTGTTCCAGACCGCCATTATCTGGAATGCCGTACCCTTTGTTCCCCGGCTCAGGATGGTGCGCGCCGAGGTGCGCCCTTTGATGGCTTATGGTACGCATGTCCTGACCAGCCGACTGGTAGGACAGATGAACGGCCGCCTCCCTGAATTCATAATCGGTTTAACCGCCGGAGCGGCAGCGCTCGGCATGTATCGCGTCGGCTCGCGAAGCCTCAATTTCCTCGTGCAAACGCTTATCAACCCGATACAGAGTACCGCTTTGTCCGCCTTTTCCCGCCTGGAGAGCAAAGACGCGGCCGGACGCGCTTATTCCCGGTTCACGCAGCTTTGCGGCGCATTCACCTTCCCGGCCTTTTTGGGTGCGGCGGTGATATCGGAAGACTTCATTGACGTTTTTTTCGGCGAGAAGTGGCACGCAAGCGCTCTCATCATGACTATACTGGCTTTTGCCGTCGTCTCGTCTACGCTGTTGCAGTTTTTTCAGCCGGCCATGCAAGGCATTGGCCGACCAAAGGCGGGGATTTCTACCGAGCTCGTGAAATTAGCCAGCGGCGCTGTCATCGTAGGCGGCCTTTCGTTTTTCGGTGCCGCCGCTGCAGCCGCAGGAGATACCATACGCCGCTATGTGACACTCCCGGAATCGTTTCGCATGTTGAAACGCGAGCTTGGGCTGACATCCGACCGGCTTATAAAAGGCATCTCGCCGCCCTTGCTATGCGCGATAGCGATGGCGGGGGTTCTGCTTATCGGCAAGCTGACGGTCCTGGCAGATTTTTCGCCCCCGCTGCGCCTCGCAGTACTGCTCGCAACAGGCGCCATTTTGTATCCCGTTACTATGCTTGTGTTTGCCCGTGGCTTTTTACGCGACATATTGCAGAGCGTTGAAAGCGCATTTCCACCCTTTCTCACTAAGCGCATTCGCTGGCTGGTAGGCCCCGGAAAAACGCGCTAAGCACATATGGGAATACAGTAGCAGCGGTCGGGCGCTGCGCCTGGCACGCGCCACTTTTGGGGTTTTACATATGCGATTGACGAGGAGCGGCGTCCTGGGCGCTGCAGAATATATATTCTTCATCGTCGCCATGTTGCTCATTTCCGATGCGTTGACGCCTCTTTTGTATCCGCCCAGCGGGGAAGAACTTGGCCTTGGCGACAGCAACACCAATCGCCTCTTTCTAGCGATCGTCATTTATCTTCTGGCAACGGTTCTGCTTTTCCCCCGCATCAGGGCGGCGCTCACTCTACTAACCCGGCGACCCGAAGTGCTGCTTCTGGTGCTGCTTCCCCTTTGCTCCGTCCTGTGGAGCGCCGATCCCGGTCCGGTAATGCGCAGGGCTACCGCGCATATGCTTACAGTCGTGTTCTGCCTGTATATTGTGACCCGCTACACCCCCGAAGAGTTTTTCGAACGCCTGTTGATATCTTTCTGGATCGGCATGGTTGCCAGCATCCTGGTAGGCCTTTTTCTTCCCCAGATCGGCGTCACGCAAGGTTCGGTAAACAGCGGCGCCTGGATGGGAGTCTATGGCCACAAGGCCATCGCCGGGCGCATGTGCGCTGTCTCGCTGTTCGTCGCGCTACTCTATAGCCCGCACGCAAAGTGGCTGCATGTGGTCAGGATCAGCACCATCCTGTGTACGCTTGCGCTCTGCGCGTTGACCCAATCGCGCGCGAGCTGGTTGCTGGTCCTATTGGGCGGCGGCGGCGCTCTTCTGGTTCAGTTCCTGCGCATCGAGCGCTTATCGACAGGCATGCGCATTGCCATAACAACTGCAATTCTGGTGGCAATGGCGGTCATCGGAACGGCGACCTTCGATGATCTGCTACTGTCAATGGGTCGCGATGCGACGATGTCGGGGCGGACCAAATTGTGGGAATCCGCGATTTTGGTAGCGTCCGACAGCCATCCCTGGTTTGGCGCGGGGTATCGCGATTTCTGGCTTGGCCCAGCTGTTCAGGATGTCGCACGGTATCTTTCGAGTTGGGCGCGGATGCCGGCACATGGTCACAATGGCTATCTGGATACCTGGCTCGAGCTGGGCTGGTTTGGCCTTGCCATACTGGCGTTCTTTCTGGTGCGTACCATATTGGCGGTCTTATCCGCGTCGATACAGCAACCAAAATCGAATATATGGCCGGTTTTTGCTGTCTGCTGTTTTATCTTCATTGTGAACAATGTCTCGGCGACGGTAGCGCTTCGGCATACCGATGCGGCCTGGGTTCTTATCCTTCTGGCATCCTTCTATACAGCACGCACGCGTCTGGAACTGGACCATGATCGGTCGGACGCGACAAGGCAGGCAAGCCTTGCGCAGACGAAGAAGACCTCTCCTCCTCCTCCTCCTCCGACGCCGCTCAGACCGGCGCGACCGGAGCACGCGCTTGGCGGAGCGCCAGCCAGCGCGTGAGGCGCCTTGGGCAGCGCCTTACAGGACATTTTCGCTGGCGTCCGCAAATCGCTGTTCAAGATCGGGTCGTGCTGTACGAATGGTAACCGTCCGATTGTTCTTGCTCTTACCCACAACCGCCTCGTTGCCGACACCCTTGAGCGAGAATGGAATGATAAGCTGGGCACCTCCATCAACCCGATAATCTGAGCGCGCTTATGCGTGCGGCGTCGAATTTGGCGTGATTACGAGCCGCGCAGGGATCCATTCCGCCAGTTTTCAGTCCTTCTCCTGGATTCTGGGCGCAGCTATCCCATCGCTGCCCGTCGTTCGTGGAAGACTAGGCGGTGCACGGCCAGGCGTCCAGCACGTGCGCAGCGTGATGACGAGATCAGGGAGCAGATAAAGCGGGTCCATGAGGCCAGCTTCGGTCTCTATGGCGCACGCAAGGTCTGGCACCAGATGCGGCGTGAAGGCATCATGGTGGCGAAATGCACGGTGGAACGATTAATGCGCGCCATGGGGCTGGCAGGCGTCCATCGTGGGAAGAAGACGATCACCACCATCAGCAACCCGAAGGCGCCGTGTCCGCTGGACAAGGTCAATCGGGCATTTCGCGTCAGCCGGCCAAACGCCCTGTGGGTCGTCGATTTCACCTACGTGCATACTTGGGCAGGCTTCGTCTATGTCGCCTTCGTGATTGATGCTTTTGCCCGGCGGATTGTCGGATGGAAGGTCGGCGTCGATCACCACGGCCAGGATCATCTGGGCAAGCTCGGGCCGGTGGTCCTTGCCCGCGCGCGACTCGTTCGACGACATACATGGGCAGGTTGTTACTGCCTGCACCCGTAAAAATAAACCAAGCCGCCAGCCACAGGCAAAATGTTGTTAGCACACCCGATTTTGTCACCAAATCCACGCCCAGCAATATCAGATACTTACCAGCTCACGTTCTCTGCGTGTTCCGCTGGCACTGTTCAACTTGGGCCATGCGGCAAGTTGAGCCGGATACGCTGTGACCTGAAGGCAGCTATGGATGCTCCATGAAAGACGACGAAATCATTCTACGCATCGAAACGTTTGACGCAGCCAACGGCGGTGGCGTGGGCTGGTACGAGGACAAAGGCGCTTACCATCTCTATCTGCTGGAAACCGACGCGCCGATCGCCCGCCTCAAGCCTGTCGGCACGCGCGACGAAGTCAGGCTCGGCTACTGGTCACACCGGCGAAAATGGGAAGATATTGACGATATGGGCGGATGCGTCTTGCCACTCGATCAGGCCCTCGACCACATCGCTGAAAACAGCATCTTCTGGACTTGGACCTGACCAAAAACGTACAAAGTCGAGCTGAGGCCGAAGACAATTACTATGCAGCCCTCGAGAACCTCGATATGGCTGCATAGCCAAATGAAAACTGCCTCCTGAAAACCCGGGGCGCTTCAGGTCGACCGATAAGGCCCGCACGCCTTCATCAGAAGGGCGTTACAGAGATATTCGGCGCCGTGCGCTGGCCTCTGGCGTTCGCCAGTGCCACCTGCTATCGAGTACGCTAGGGAATGAACAGAGGGAGTATCGGGGCGTGATCAAACGGAATACGGCATGGATGCATAGTTTAGCGAGCCTTGCAGTAACTGCATCGTTACTAAGCGCTTGTGCCACATCTTCAACACCGCCTCTCTCTGCCGATGCTATGGCATCCCGTCCTTCCGGGGAATATAAGCTGGGCTTGGGGGACAAGCTTCGCGTCAACGTCTATGGTGAGCGTGACCTGTCGGGTGAGTATCAGGTCTCCGGTGGCGGCGTCCTAACGATGCCGCTGATTGGCGACGTACCGGCAGTAGGTCTGACAGCCCGCGAAATCGAACAAGCGCTTGTGAACCGCTACAAAAGCGGCATTCTGGTGAATCCCAGCATTTCTGTCGAAGTCTATTCCTTCAGACCTTTTTTCGTGCTTGGCGAAGTTGAGCGGCCTGGTAGCTACCCGACGCTGGAAGGCATAACCCTGCTGGGCGCAATTGCGACGTCAGGCGGGTATACCTATCGCGCAAACACCAAAAAGGTGTTTCTGCGCAGGGCCGACGACAAGACAGAGTATGAAGTCGACCCGACCCAACCGATCAAGGTAGCCCCTGGCGACGTGATACGCGTCGGCGAACGTCATTTTTGATCGGCGCCGATACATGACGCGCCTTGCTCACCTCCATGGCCTTCGCGCGAGCGTTGCTGCCATGGCTTTCGCTGCCTGCACGGCTGTGCCGGCCCATGCCCAGGACACCGCAGTTGTAACGGACCAGTCCCAAGCGCAGAATACGCTGCCCGGGAGCAATGTCCCGGAGATCCGTGACGATCCCTATTTGCGACTGCGCGGCGACACGACGCGCGAAGACCCCGTTTTGAACCGTGTCCGCCGCACCAGTCGCATGGTTGAAAATACCGACAAGGGTGTGCCGGTTCTCGATCGTCAACGGCGGTTTTACGATCCGGTCGGAGTAGCTCTAGGCTCCTTCATCCTGTTTCCAGCGATCACGGCCACCTCAAATTACACCAACAACGTTTTCAGGCAGTCCAACGAGCGATCGGACGGCTATCTGTCCACACGAGCCGAAAGCGTTCTGCGCTCCAATTGGTCGAGGCATGCCTTGACTGTCGATGGGTTTGTACAGAAGGATCTGCACGCCGAATATACGACCGAGAATAATTTTACCTATCGTGCGCGAGCAACCGGCAGGACTGATATTCTGGGCAGCGATTCGATCAACATGCAGTTGCTGCATGAACGTGTCGTGCAGGATCGTGGTGGCACCGGCGATATCATTGTAACGCGCAAGCCTATTCGGCATGATCACACGCTTGCGGAACTGGGCGCAAAGATCGGCGGCCGTGGGCGTTTTATCGGCAAGGCTGTCGTCCGCTACAGCAATAATTCCTATAGCAACAGCGTATCTCCCGAAGGCCTGCCTCTCGTTCAACGTTTCCGGGACAATGAAGAATATGGAATTACCGGTCAGTTGGGCTATCAGCTCGCGGCCTCACGGTCTCTTTTCATATCGCTCGGTCAGAATATGCGGCGGTTCTCTGTTGATCTTGGTGCTAGCCGTGATGTCGATACGCTCGAAATACTCGGAGGAATAGAAGGCGATGTGACCCCCGTCATTCAGGGCCGATTTGGTGTCGGCTATTTGCGTGCAAAGTTTGTTAGCGCCAACTTCAACAGCCAGGGTGGCTATGGCATCGATGCGCAATTGGATTTTCTGGTGACCGAACTCACAACGGTGAACTTTACGGCCCGTCGCTCGCTCAGAAATGTCGCAGGCGTCAATTCCTCGGCAGCGTTCACGACGATCTTTAAAATAGGTATTGACCATGAACTTTTACGCAATGTGATTATCTCGCCGTCCATCGCCTATGAGACGGCCAACTACACCGACAGCGATCGGTCAGCAAAACTGTTCAATGGCAACCTTGGAGCGCGCTGGTTTATAAGCCCGCGGTTCCGGGCCAATGCTTCTGCCGAGTTTCGCAAGCGGAATGCTGACGGGTTCGCAGCCAATCGGGACTTTTCTTCCATAGATCTCGCTGCCGGTCTCACATGGCAGCTTTAAATAGCCGATAGACGCAAGATCATTTTGATACAGCAGCGCAATATCCTCAAGCGGCCATCGGCCAATCGGGGTGGTGCGTTTCTGTTCGCATGGCCGGGCGTTGAAGCATGCCTGCATTTATGAAATAGTCGTACCCATGTGCACATGATCACGGCTGTGTACGAAAATAAACGGATAAGGCTGCATAAATGGTGGATAAATCAGGCACCTTTCGTGCCCTTATAACCTTGTCGCGCTTCTTGCCTACAAAGCGCCTGCGCCAACTGCAGCTGGTCATGGCGCTGATGTTCGTTGGCGCTTTTGCAGAAACAATGACCATAGGCGCGATCGCACCATTTCTTGGGCTGATTACAAGGCCGGACCTCGTGGCCCAGACGCCAATCGTCGCCAAGGTCATGGTTCTGATGGGTTGGACAGATCCCACCGATCTCATCGTGCCTCTTGCGATCGGTTTTTGCATCGTTGTCTTCGTGTGCGGGGTGGTGCGCGTTGTCCTTGCATATGTGAACAATAAATTCTCGCACCGAATCGGTTATGATCTTGGTGTCCAAGTATATTCCGGCGCGCTCCACAAGCCATATAGCGATCATGTTCTGGACAATAGCAGCAACGCTATCTCGGGCATGAACAAGGTAACGCAGGTGGTAAACAACGTCATCAAGCCCTTGATGATAGGGACTTCCTCGCTCATTATTGCCCTGTTCATCATCGCGGCGATGATGCTCGTAAATTTTAAGGTCGCATTGACCGCTGCCGGGCTATTTGGTGGCATTTATTTCATCGTGACCCTGTTTACTAGGCAGCCCTTGCGGCGCAATAGCGTCAAAATAGCGCAGAGCCAGACGCGCCGTTTCCAGGTTTTGCAGGAAGGCATTGGCGGGATCCGCGATGTGATCCTTGACCATGCGCAGGCTGTTTACATTCGCAAGTTCAAGATTGTCGACACCACATTCAAAAACGCCCAGGCCATGAATGCCTTCATGGGTGCAGCGCCGCGCTATGTCATCGAATCGACAGGCATGATTGGCATGGTGCTTTTTGCGACCTATGTCAGCGGCACACCGGGCGGACTGATCGCCGCAATCCCGGTGCTTGGCGCATTAGCCTTGGGCGCACAGCGGCTGATGCCGCTTTTGCAGCAGATTTTCCTGACATGGTCGCAGGTGCTGGGAACCCACCAGGAGCTCCATGACGTCATCGACCTTCTGCAGAAGAGCCCGGTGCCCCCACGCAAGACCGAACCCACGCGACGCATGTCGTTTGAGCAGGCTATCACGTTTAACGGCCTGTCCTTTCGCTATACTGCCGATGGTCCCATGGTCCTCGACGCCGTCGATCTTAAGATCCCCAAAGGCGCCCGAATAGGCTTCATCGGCAAGACAGGAAGCGGCAAGAGCACGCTCATCGATCTTGTGATGGGTCTGCTGGAGCCTACCAAAGGCACGATTGCCATTGATGGTGTTGCGCTTGATTCTTCCAACCGTGCAGCCTGGCAGCGCAATATTGCACACGTCCCGCAGACCATTTTTCTGGTGGACGACAGCATCGCTGCAAACATTGCATTCGGGAAGGAATACCCCGACATCGACATGACCGCTGTTGCGCGGGCATCGCTACAGGCGGAATTGGCCGAGCATATTGAAAGCCAGCCGCTGGGATATGACGCCAAGGTCGGTGAACGTGGCATACGTCTCTCGGGGGGGCAACGTCAGCGGATCGGTATAGCACGCGCATTGTACAAGCAGGCCGACGTTCTTGTCCTCGACGAAGCGACAAGTGCGCTCGACAGCGCTACGGAAGCCGCAGTGATGACCGCAATCAACGCGCTTAGCCGCGATCTTACGATTCTTGTGATCGCCCACAGGCTGACGACTCTGGCCTTTTGCGATACAATCATCGAGCTCGATGGCGGAAGGATTGCGCGTATCGGCTCATATGCCGACATCGTGCTGTCGCGTGCGAACGCAGACCAAGTGGAGACCTGATCGACCCTGTTCACGTCAGACCTATAAATCGTCCAGGAAGCGGTCCAGATCGTCTGCAACCCTGTCCCAGGCAAAGCCACGCAGGTCCGGCGCCTTTGGACGCGGTGTCGTGCGAAACCAATGAAGGGAGTCATCGAGTATCTCAGGCGAGAGCTTGCCGGGATACAGATAGACCCACTGGCTGCCTACCATATCGCGCAGTTCGCCAAGCCCCCCAATATCGGGCGCAAGTATCGGTCTGTTACGAGACAGCGCGAGCAGCGCAGCGCCGCTGTTGAGGATGTTCTCATAGGGAATGATGAAAAGATCGCAGGCATCGACAGCAGCGAGGATGTCTTCTTCCTCAAGCAGCGTGGACGGTGCCTCGAGCGTTACTGCAGGAAGAGCACGCACCTTGTTGTGCAGCATGTCTACATATTGGCGGTCACAGTCTTTTCCCAGGATACGTAACCGGGCTTGCTCAGGCAACTGGCGCTGCATGGCGTCGATTGCCAGTTCAAAATTCTTATACGGTTTGAGGAGGCCGCAGCCAAGCAGTCTGACAGGACTTGAATCTGCAATTGCCACACAGGGGAGCGGCGGTTTCGCATTGTCGTAGCGTCCGTGCACCGTGATGAGCTGCCTTGTTTGAGGCTTCACGTCATAGGTCGTATTGATGATATCCCATCCCGCCTGACACAGGTGGACGATGCCATCAAGCTGGTTAACAAACGCTGCGCTCCCGGGATCGCGCCGCGTAGCGCCATGCGGCGTGGCATTATGCGCGATCCAGACGAACTTTGTGCCAAACACCCTTTTGACAACGCGCATTTTAAGCAGCTTGCGGCGCGATTCATCGTTGCGGCGCGGATCGAAAAAACAATCGGGCCAATGAAACATCACGACGTCAGCCAGCGCCATCTGCAGAAAATTCCAGCGCCCATCGCTCACGCGGCGCCCCTTGCTCGCTATTGCATCAGAAAAGGATTGGACAAACGCATTAGAGGGAAGGACCGCTGGCGTTATCGACATCCTGCAATTGCGCTGTTTGCCGCTCATCGCACAGGCGGCACCATTGCGCGCGCAGGCGCAGGGGATCGTCTTGAACCTACAGACGGCACAGCGTCACCAAATATGGGTGCGATAAAGGCATGACGTTACAACAAGCGTGACCCGTTCGCGTTCCGCTTGGGCGTTCAAGGGCAGATCCAGTGCATGGATACCTACAGTAGCATTCCGCTGGTGTAAGTCAAATTTGCGCCGCACGATAGCGTCGGTGCGGCGAACTGAAGCGCCCCGGGTTTTCAGGAGGCAGTTTTCATTGGGCTATGCAGCCATATCGAGGTTCTCGAGGGCTGCATAGTAATTGTCTTCGGCCTCAGCGGGCGGGATGTGCCCGATAGGGCCGAAGAGCCGGTGATTGTTGTACCAATCGACCCAGCGCAGCGTTGCCATTTCCACGGCCGAAACGCTTGGCCATGATCGCTGCCGCCAGATGACCTCGGCCTTGTAAAGGCCGTTGATCGTCTCGGCTAAGGCGTTGTCGTAGGAATCACCGACGCTGCCGACCGAGGGGACGAGTTTGGCCTCGGCCAAGCGCTGGGTATAGTTCATCGCAAGATATTGAACTCCCCTATCGCTATGGTGGATCAGTCCATCATCGGGATCTGGCCTGCGGGCATGAATCGCCTGCTCCAGGGCATCCAGAACGAAGCTGGCAGTGGCTGACGTGCTGACCTTCCATCCGACAATCCGCCGGGCAAAAGCATCAATCACGAAGGCGACATAGACGAAGCCTGCCCAAGTATGCACGTAGGTGAAATCGACGACCCACAGGGCGTTTGGCCGGCTGACGCGAAATGCCCGATTGACCTTGTCCAGCGGACACGGCGCCTTCGGGTTGCTGATGGTGGTGATCGTCTTCTTCCCACGATGGACGCCTGCCAGCCCCATGGCGCGCATTAATCGTTCCACCGTGCATTTCGCCACCATGATGCCTTCACGCCGCATCTGGTGCCAGACCTTGCGTGCGCCATAGAGACCGAAGCTGGCCTCATGGACCCGCTTTATCTGCTCCCTGATCTCGTCATTGGACTTGTAACGGATTTGCGCCGGTCACCTGAGCGATTAGAGCTCGCAACAGGAGACCGACGAGATGATCAAGCATACAGAAGAGTTCAAGCAGGAGGCGGTGCGGATTGCGCTGAACAGCGGATTACCCCGCGACCGGGTTGCATCGGATTTGGGGATTGGGAAGTCGACGCTGGGCAAATGGGTGTCACATTATCGGCCATCTGACCTGGTGGTAGCGCCGCAGGCAGATCTGGCGCGTGAGAATGAACGCCTTCGCCTTGAGAACCGTGTGCTGCGGGAGGAGAGGGAAGTGCTAAAAAACCGTCGCCGGCTGAGCCCGCCTGTGCGCGGTAGAAACGGGTCGTGCTATGGTGCGGTCGGGAGGGTCGCGGCCGATGGCTTATTGGAGGCATGATACCCCGTTAAAAAACGTGGCCCGTGGGTGTTTGCGTACTTGAGAGTGGTGACGCCGTCTTGCGGCGATCCCGGTTAGGAAGATGACGTTTAGCATCGCCCATACCCTCCTGTTTTGAAGGAGGACTTGGAATGGAACGATCAAAATCCGGCGCGTTGTCTATGGTCAATCCACGCGCCGCTGCCATCGACATCGGGTCGACTATGCATATGGCGGCCATAAATCCGAACGCCGACGATAATCCGGTACGAGCGTTTGGCACATTCACCGGCGATCTCCATGATATGGCCCGCTGGTTCAAGACATATGGCGTCACTACTGTCGCGATGGAATCGACCGGTGTTTACTGGATTCCGGCCTATGAAGTGCTTGAAGGACACGGCTTTGAGGTGATCCTGGTCAATGCGCGATATGCCAAGAATGTACCGGGTCGCAAAACCGACGTCAGTGACGCTGCATGGTTGCAACGCCTGCACAGCTACGGGCTGCTGCGGGGGAGTTTCCGTCCCGAGGCGGGCGTGGCGACTATGCGTGCCTATCTGCGGCAGCGCGAGCGGCTGATCGAATATGCTGCCTCACATATTCAGCACATGCAGAAGGCGCTGATGGAAATGAATGTGCAACTCCATCACGTCGTCTCCGACATTACCGGCGTGACAGGAATGCGGATAATCAGGGCCATTGTGAGCGGGGAACGTACGCCCAGCATGCTGGCACAAATGCGCGACGTCCGCTGCCACGCGACTATTGAGACCATCTGTGCGGCATTATCGGGGAACTGGCGCGACGAACATATCTTCGCGCTTGGCCAGTCTCTGGCCCTGTTCGACTTCTACCAAACCAAAGTTCTCGAATGTGATCGAAAGCTTGAGATCGCACTCAAGGCGCTCGAAATCAACGAGGGACATGATGTTCGCCAACTCCCAAAAGTCCGGACCAAAAGGCGACAGGTGAACACGCCCGACTTCGAGGTCCGGTCAGCGCTCTATCGCGTGCTGGGCGTCGACCTGACACAGATCCACGGAATCGGCCCTTCGCTCGCGCTCAAACTGGTTGGCGAGTGCGGCACCGATCTTGCCGCATGGCCCAGTTCGAAGCATTTTACGTCCTGGTTGTGCCTGGCACCAGGCAACAAGATATCGGGGGGTAAGTTGCTGTCGTCCAAAACCCGACGATCTTCGAGCCGCGCTGCAGCACTCCTGCGTCTGGCCGCAACCACCATCGGTCGAAGTGACACCGCGCTGGGCGCTTTTTACCGAAGGCTGTCGGCGCGCGCTGGAAAAGCAAAAGCGGTCACCGCAACCGCACGCAAAATCGCCGTGCTGTTCTATAACAGCCTGCGCCACGGCATGGCGTATCATGATCCCGGCGCCTCACAATATGAGGAGCGCTATCGCAGTCGGGTGATCGGAAATCTGCAGCGCCGCGCCAAGGCCTTCGGCTTCATCCTGCACGAAATGCCTGGGGAGCCTGATATGGCTGTTTCTTAGGAAGGCCACGCAGTTCTTCGCGAGCCAAAGGCCGTGAAGTTCGCGTTTGTGCATAGCTGGCGACACCGTTGGCCCGTTGAACTGCTCTGCCGTGTCATGGATGTCAGTGAACGCGGCTATCGTTCCTGGCGCTCGCGCCCGATCAGTCGGCGGGAGCGGACAGATATGAAAGTGCTGGCCCATATCAGGGAACAGTACAGCCTCAGCCTCGGTAGCTATGGTCGTCCGAGGATGACCATGGAACTCAAAGAGGTTGGGCTCGACGTTGGCGAGCGCCGGGTCGGGCGGCTGATGAAGATCAACGGGATCAAGCCAGTCCGCACGCGCAAGCACAAGGTTACGACGGATAGCCACCATCGACTGGGGGTCGCAGCGAACTGGCTGGACGGCGATTTTGCCGCCGATGCGCCCAACCGTAAATGGGCCGGCGACATCACCTATATCCGGACGTCAGAAGGCTGGCTCTACCTTGCCGTCATTCTCGACCTGCATAGCCGTCGCGTCGTGGGCTGGGCAGTCAGCGACAGGATGAAGAAAGACTTGGCGATCAGGGCGCTGGATATGGCGGTGCGCCTGCGCCAGCCTCCCAAGGGCTGCCTTTTCCATTCGGATCGCGGCAGCCAATATTGCTCTTACGACTATCAAAAAAAGCTGCAGGCCTATGGCCTGCGTCCATCGATGAGCGGCAAGGGAAATTGCTACGACAATGCGTCCGTCGAGACCTTCTTCAAATCCCTGAAGGCCGAACTCATCTGGCGGCAGAGCTGGCCAACGCGGCGTCAGGCAGAAGCCGCCATCTTTCAGTACATCAACGGGTTCTACAACACCCGTCGCCGACATTCATATCTGGGCGGCATCAGCCCGCTCGCCTTCGAAGCCAAGGTGGCTTAATGAGATAGGTGACCGGCACAAAACCGTTACAAGTCCAGTCTGCACCAGCCCCTCAATAGCCAGCGTGATCGGCTCGAGGCCGAAGGCATCCCCTTGAGCCTCTCGACGCTCGCGGATCAGATCGGCGCGATCTGCGTGGCGGTGAAACCCCTGTTCCTGCTGCTGGAGGCTCATGGGCTCGCCGCTGACCGCCTGCATGCCGACGACACCACCGTTCCACTTCTGGCCAAACTGAAAACCAGCGTGGCGCGGATATGGGACTATGTGCGCGACGATCGCCCGTTCGGCGGCCCGGCGCCGCCAGTGGCGCTGTGCTACTACTCCAGCGATCGCAGGGGCGAGCATCCGCGCGCCCACCTGGCCGGCTATACCGGTATTCTCCAGGTCGACAGATATGCCGGCTTCAATGCCCTGTTCGCGGAAGGCTGGGCGGATAAGCCCATGACGCGCGCAAATTGCTGGGTTCATGCACGCCGGGAATTCTTCAAGCTCGTCGACATCCGGCAGCAGCTCAAGCGCAACAAGAAAAAGGGCACCGCGCCGCTCATCTCGCCGCTGGCGACCGAGGCGCTCGAGATCATCGACCGGCTCTTTGCCATCGAGCGCGACATCAACGGCAAGCCTGCCGCCGAGCGCCTGGCCGTTCGCCAGGAACTGTCGGCTCCGATCGTTACCGAACTGGAGGCCTGGATGCGCGAGACGCGCAGCAAGCTCTCTCGTCACGATGCCGTGGCCAAGGCCATCGCCTACCTTCAGAACGACTGGGCGGGCTTCACCACATTCCTCGCCGATGGCCGGATATGCCTCTCGAACAACGCCGCGGAACGCCAGCTGCGCAGCGTTGCCCGGGGAAGAAAAGCCTGGTTGTTTGTGGGCTCAGACCGCGGCGGCCAGCGCGCCGCGATGATGTTCAGCCTGTTCGGCACGGCTCGGCTCAACGACGTTGATCCGCTCGCCTGGTTCACCGACGTCCTCGCCCGGATCGCCGACATCCCACAGAACCGCCTTCACGAACTCCTCCCTTGGCATTGGAAAGCTGCTCAGCAGCAGGCCGCCGAAGAAATCGCCGCCTAAACCCCCGCACCGCGACAACTCGCGGCGGCTATCGGATGCGTACCGTAATATGGATGCCAGCGATAATGAAACTCTACCATCTGCCCGACATGGGCAGAATGACCCTGCGATGGCAAGAGGAAGAAAAGCTTGGTTGTTCGTCGGTTCTGACCGTGGCGGTGAGCGCGCCGCAATGATGTACACCCTCATCGCCACTTGCAAACTCAACGATGTCGATCCCCTCGTCTGGCTAACCGACGTGCTCACGCGGATCGCCGACATATCCCAGAACCGCCTCCATGAGTTGCTGCCATGGACCTGGAAACACCTGCGCGAAAAGATCGATACCGCTCAGGCGGCCTGATTTGCCAGCAGCGTAAACCCGATCTCACAGGAATATCGGTAGCGATACTCCTATGAGGTCTTACCTCAAAAATGCTGCGCGCCTGCGGTCCACACCGGATGCGTACCTCCGGACTGCCCGAAAATGATCGCTTTGAGCCGCTCGAAGTTGCACGCCGCACGCCGTTTCATGTCATCCGCGGTGTCTGGCGTAGGTCCGTTTGCGACAGCCAGAGCCAGCGCCTGCGCCATACTGTCTGCAGACAGATGCGACACATCCAAAGTAAGGTCGGCACCCAGCTTGGGCCCATAATAGTCCTTCATGATGCCCCAGGCTTTGCGCGAATAGGCTATGGATACCGTCGGCAAACCCTGTGACATGGAAGCAATTGTGGCGTGAGTGCGGGCACCGATCAGCGCCTCGCACTTTCCTATCACGCCCTTGTAGTCTGACGCCGTCAGTGTGGGTAGAGCGAGCAACAGATTGTCTCGCGGACGCTTGACGCGTTTCAACACTTCACGACATGCATAGATATCGTTGTTCTTGGCGGCCCGCTCCCTGACATGCGGGATCAGGATGACGGAGGCGCCGCCGCGATTCGCTGCGTCGATGAACGCGGCCAGTTCCTTCGTGTACCGGTCCGAGGAAAGATCGGCGCGATAGGACAGAATGCCCGTACTCACTGACAGTCCGATCAGGCGTCGCCCCTCGGTGTCGAAATGATGCTCGTCGGACAGTATCGATCGAACGGTTTCACTATCCGATGGCGGAAGCAGAAAGGCGACATCTGCAGTCTGTTCGACAGCAAGCTGCGGAAAAGTCGATGCAAGATAATCGAAGCTCTCGGACTCCCGGACAGTACACAGCGCGACATTTTGCAAGGATGCTGCAAAACGCTCGCGGTCGGCACTGGTAAAGGGCCCTATTGTCTGCCCGAGTAATGCGACCGGGGTGCCCACATTTAGCACCCGGGCGTGCCGCGCGAAGCCACCATAATCGGAGGTAAAGACATCGCCGCCAGTAGCGATGAGCAGGTCGGCGTGCAGCATAGCGCGTGTCGCAGGCCATCGGCGACTGTCCCTTAAGGCCAAAAACCGTGCAAACGTGCGATAGAAGCTACTCTGACGGGCAGCTGTCCATTTCGGCTTGGGCAGCGCGTCCGACTCGATATATCCATCAAAAGCATCGCCAAATGTACGAAGATCGTAATCTCGATCGCCGGTTTCCAGCTGTAAAGAGAGTTGCGAAGGGGACATTTCCCTGCGCAAACCTAAAATGATGGAAGCAACCAGCGCTTCGCAGCCGCCGTTTCGAGCACCTGTCATATTGGTGATGATCGCGTGTTTCAAAAAGCTGCTCCGGTCTTCGCATAGGGAAGGCATGGGTCGTGCCGCGCTCTGCTCAACCCATTAAAGTGATTTTGGATGCTTGAGAGAATGTTAAATTTGCCTCGCCCTGAACGATCAGAGGGTGCAGCCACGCAACGCGAGTTAAGTCTTGGCGAGGATGCTGCTTGTCCCTAAAGTGTCGAAGACGTCATTAATGGCCATGACGGTATGAAGCATATGTCATGTGCTGCAGCGGCACCTACGTACGCGGGCCATTGCACCTGCATTTTTCGGCAGCAAAAAGGACAGATATAAGGATGAGCGACAATGTGAGCGTCTTTCGCCCTCAAAAGGATAAGCTGGTACCGTCACCTCAGGTAACCGTCGTCATCCCCTCATACAAGGCAAGCGACACAATCGAACGCGCGGTGTTTTCGGTCCTTGGGCAGCCAGGCGTTCAAGTGGGCGTGATCGTTGTCATCGATGACAACTGCGCGACAACTGAGAACAAGGTTCGTAAAATTGCCGATCCCCGCGTCCATGTATTCGTCAATGACCATAATCGAGGAGCGCCTTTCAGTCGCAATAGGGGCTTGGAGGCGGCTGGATCGCCTTATGTCATGTTCCTGGATAGCGACGACTATCTCACAGGCGACGTGCTGGAAGGGTTGGTCAAGGCGATGCTTGCGGAACAGGCCGATCTGGGCTTCGCGCCCTGGATCCGCCTCAACGAAGCAACCAACGATATCAGCCGCCGACGACCGGAATTTCAGTCTGCCGCTCATGCCTTCAGTGCCTGGCTCATTGATCAAAAGTCGATTCCGCCGTGCTCGGTTCTCTGGCGTACAGACTTCGTACGTTTCATCGGCGGCTGGGACGAGGATCTAAAGCGGATTCAAGATGGCGAGATCGTTCTTCGCGGCCTGCTCAAGGACAGCAAAATCTGTCTGTCGCAGCAATCCGCGGGTGTGTATTTTCAACATGCCTCTGAACATAGAATCACCGCAAGTTCAGACCATTCGCCCATTATCACGTTTGCCAGAAAGCTGCTGGACCAGGACAGTAGCGTCGTCGATTTGGCCGCCCGTCAACACATCATTGCCCGCTATCTCTATCGAAACGCCAAGAAAGCATTCCGCAACGGCGATGTCATTTTCGGTCGGTCTGCGCTGTCTTTGAGCCGGGAGCTGGGACTAGCCAAGAATGATGGCTCTGTTCCCGGTAGGCTGGGCGCCTGGCTCCTGGGCGTCGAAAATTATCAACGCTTGCTAGGCGCGATTAGAAAAGGCAGGCGCGTTACACCCGATCTTTGATACGTTTTCGCCTGGGCGCCGATTGATCAAACAGCCGACAGGGTCAAGCTGGTGCCTCTGGAGTATGACGGGCACCACCGCCAAAGCGCGGCACGAAGACCGGCAACCCCTTTTCCATAGATCGTGTCCCACGAGGTGGTGTACCTGGGGTCGATCCCCGCTCTTTCCGGCGTCAGTCTGTGCCGATCATGTGCCCGGCACTGCCGACAGCATGATGATGGGATTGTCGCTGAGCGGTGCCATTGTTTCAAGTGTCATGTAGCGTGCGCGCTGGACGGCCCATTTGTCGGACTGTTCCATGAGGATGGCGCCAACGAGTTACGCATCCGATAGCCGCCGCGAGTTGTCGCGGTGCGGGGGTTTAGGCGGCGATTTCTTCGGCGGCCTGCTGCTGAGCAGCTTACAGTCGCGTGCGATTCTGCGGGTGATTTGGTTGACGGATGCGATGAAAAGCCAGGTGGTGGCGCTTTCGATGGTTCGCTCGAAGTCCTTGGCGAGGCGGCGGTTGCGGTTCAGCCATGCGATTGTCCGCTCGACTACCCAGCGGCGTGGCAGAAGCTTGAAGCCCTTGGCGGCGTCGGAGCGCTTAATTATGTCCAAGGTCCATGTGCCGATTTTGGTGAGCGCGGTGCGCAGTTTGTCCCCGGCATATCCCCCATCGGCGAAGACGTGACGCAACCACGGGAAGGTTTGGCGGATGCTGGCAAGGACGTCAGGCGCACCGTCGCGATCCTGGATATCGGCGGTGTGAACGATGGCACCGACCAGCAGGCCCTGCGTGTCTGTGACGATGTGCCGTTTGCGACCCTTGATCTTCTTGCCCGCGTCAAAGCCCCGTGGGCCGCCACTTTCTGTCGTTTTCACACTTTGGCTATCGATGACACCCGCGCTGGGAGAAGCTTCCCGACCCATCGCTTCACGTGCCATTAGCAGCAGGGCGTGGTTGATCGATTTCCACACACCCATTGCGCTCCATCGGTAGAAATAATGCTGTACAGTGGTCATGGGCGGAAATAGCCCTGGCGGCAGCATCCACCACGGCAGGCCGCCCCGAAGCAGATAAAGGATCGCCTCGACAATCTGCCGGTAATCCCAAACTGGCGGACGACCGAGCTTCGAACGCGGTGGGAGCAGCGGTTCCAAAATCGCCCATTCCGCGTCAGTCAGATCACTTGGCAAAAGCAGTTCGGCTCTGGCATACTGCCGCCGGGTGGTGTCGGTCCACATGTGTCCCCCGTCGTCGTTTCGCAACTCCGACTGAATCACATCTCGCTGATATCACCCAACTTCTTTTTCGGTCAGCCTCTTACTCGACCTATTGAACGGTAAGAAGTTGTTAGCTATTGCGCTGCTAGTGTTCAAACATGAGTATTCATGATCCTAATTGGCATGTATCTCCGATCCAGTTTCTTAAGACGGAGCTCCAACGCGCCATCAAAGCGGACGAATTGCGCGAGCGTCTTGGCAAAAGCGATAAGGGCTGTGGTGGATCGCATCAGCCTCAGACCCTTGCGCAGGAGGCCCCCACTGATGGGGATGCAGCATCATGCGAAACTTCTCCGCGTGGCTTTACGTGCGAATAGGCCGTTAGTCAGCTTTCATGCCTGCCGCTATATCTCGATAGCCTCTCTTATTCACCGGTCTGCTGCGTGATGGCTTAATCCGGGACGGAGTGGCATGGTCCGCAATAAAGCGATCCATATCGCCCTTGGCGTCCGCGCCGATGGCGCCAAGGAAGTGCTCGGGCTGTGGCTTGAGCAAAACGAGGGTGCCAAGTTCTGGCTGCGGGTCATGAACGAGCTGCGCAACCGTGGCACAGAGGATATCCTGCTCGCTGTCGTCGATGGCCTCAAAGGCTTTCCAGATGCGATCACAGCCGTGTTTCCCGAGGCCGTCGTTCAAACATGTTGGTGTGGACGGCCTCCAAACGGCATCACAATGTGCCAGATTGAGGTTGTTGCAAATCTCAAGGAGGAGACCGTCCGTGGAACACCTTATCCGAGTTGGCGTCGACACGTCAAAGCACGTTTACCAGTTGCATGGCGTCAACGCCGCCGAGAAGCCAATTTTACGCAAAAAGCTGCGTCGTACCGAGATGATGGCGTTTTTCGAGAAGCTGCCGCCAACGGTGATTGCAATTGAGGCGTGTGGGGCGTCTCACCATCTGGCGCGGCTCCTTACGTCGTACGGCCATGAAGTGAAGCTGATCGCGCCGCAGTTGGTGAAGCCCTATGTAAAGCGCGGGAAGAACGACGCGGCTGATGCTGAGGCTCTGTGTGAAGCAATGAGCCGATGCTCGACGTGGGATGTCCTAGCTTGTCGAGCTGGCAAATTTCCTCCCAGCGTTCGCGTCGACCGGCCTTCCGATCGGTCCGTAATTTGGCGAGACCGGGGGATGTCGGTGCAGGGTTGGCTTGCGCCCCCTGCGCGGATGCCATGATTTTCGCCGCCGCGGACACCGCGCTGCGGTGGCGACCAACTGCCTGGCGCAGTGCCTCACCCAGGCCACTGAGCAGATGCCAGCGATCGGCCACTTGGATGGCTCCTGGCGCCCCGCGCCTTGCTCCTTGGGCGTAAACTCCAGCGCGATCACGCGCGACAACCTTGATCCCTGGCCAGCGCTTCAGCCAGTCGGCCACGCTATCCGCGTTGCGATCGGGCAGCAGATCAAGAACGCGATTTCGCTCCAGGTGGCAGATGATCGTTCCGTAGCGCTGTCCGCGCCGCCACGCCCAATCGTCGATGCCCACGATCGTAGGGGCAACGAAACCCGGCACAGGCGCCGACCGGATCATCCGCAGCAATGTATCGCCGCTCACCGGCATCGCCAACCTATGGGCGAGGCGGGAGCCCGGCTCACCGCCCGCTACAAGAGCTATAGCGCGCTGGCTCTCTGCAAGCCGATTGGAGCGTTGCGCCCTCGAAGCGGCGACCCCGGGCAATCGCTCCGTGAATATCTGCACCCTGCAATCAGGCGTCCTGCAGCGAAAGCGCCGCGCCGTGAGGCGCATCGCCACAATCCGTCCATGCCAGGGCAAATCCGAGAGATGGCGCTGGTAATGGCTATTGAACTACCCTGTCGCTGTGATGGATCAACTGATCCTCTGGACCCGGCCTACGGGCATGGATTGCTGCTCGCGCAGCACGAGATGATCGAGCGACTGGTAGCGCGGATTGATTTCCGAGTTGGAATCCCTGGTCGGCACGCCGCGCAAGACATCTAGGAATTCACATATTCCGCCATCGAAGGACGCCTTTGGCAAGCGCGGTGGCAAAGGCGGTAAGCCCAGGACTGGCAAGCGCCCGCCGCGCGAAGGTAAGCACCGCCCATTGACCGAGACGCCGGACAAAACCGAACGCATCATGGCGGCAAACTGCTGCCATTGCGGGACCGATATATCCTCGCAGGCCCAGCATTGCCGCCACCGCTATGATCATATCGACCTGCCGCCGATCCGCCCGATTGTGACCCGCATCGAATTGTTTGGTGCGCGCTGCGGGGGATGTGGCCGTCGCTACCGTGCCGCAGCACCGGCGAGCATGGAGCCGGGCAAACCTGTCGGCACGCGCGACGAAGTCAGGCTCGGCTACTGGTCACACCGGCGAAAATGGGAAGACATCGACGATATGGGCGGATGCGTCTTGCTCCTCGATCAAGCCCTCGACCACATTGCTAAAAACAGCATCTTCTGGACCTGGACCTAACCAAAAACGTACAAAGTCGAGCTAAGCGCATGGTAAAACCAAACCGACAAGGGTCCGGTCTCGAATACCACGCGCTTTGCATGTGGCGCGCGCTTGCGGATCACTTCTGCGAGCAGCTTTGGGTCAGACGGACATTTACCACGCCAAACGCGCTTGACATCCTGACGAACCGATATCGAAGTGTCTTTCAGGGAGACGTCGAGTCCTATATGCTGATCCATGGTTGTCCTCCATTTGATGCTGGGCCCGGTCCAAAATCGTGAGCCCGTTCTTCATCTTATCGGGGGGCAACCAACCTTCCAGTAATCCCGCGCATCTGGCCAGAGGCCGCCGCTCCCGCGATTACGTCATGTTCGTTCAATCCCCCGTGTGAGTCAGCCTCATTGGGACTTGGTATTACAGGGTGAAGCGCACGATCTTTACGACAGGCGGCTGCATTATCGATTGTGTTGTTGCAGTGCGGCATCTAACAAATCATCGTTAACGATTTAGTTATTTTGGCCGCCGGGGGGGGCGATCGATAATGTCGGACATATACGGCCTGAAAGGGCATGAGGCACCCAGCGTTGCAATTGTGACTGTTACTGCAACTCTGTCCAAGTCAATGTTTTGATTGGCGTTTTTTCCTTACCCAATACTTTCCTAAGGTCGAGGATCGCTAATGTGCGGTTAACGATAGTCGTTGTGCCTGTGCAAACGAACATTTTCGTATAAATCGGTGGTAATTCCAGAGGAACACAAGATGGCTGCCGCACTGTTTTCTGACAAAACCCCGTCAAAGGTCCTTCATGTCGCTATTGGCAGCGGTCAAGGTGATGGAAGCGCCAGTCGTCCTTTTCATTCGATACAAGATGCCGTCAATGCCGCAACGCCCGGCACGGCCATCATGGTGCATGCAGGCACCTATGTTGAAAATGTAAAAGTCCCCTGGAACAAGAGCGGAACGAGCGACGCCCCGATCTGGCTTGTATCGGCAGATGGTCCGCAAAATGCCTCGATCGTGGCTGAAGATGCATCAAAACCCGTCATTCAGGCGCTCGGGGTCGACAACTATGTCATTCGCGACTTTGCTCTTAGCGGTGGATATGATGGCATACAGTTTTCCCAAAGCGGCCGCGACTTTTCCAATATGGTCGACAATGTCGTCATTCAGAACAACGTGATCACCGATGTTTCCCATGACGGTATAAAAATCGGGCAAGCCAATAATGTGCAGATACTGGACAACCGCATTTCTGATGTCGCTTCGGAAGAGGGGATAGATTTCGTCGCGGTCACAAACGCTGTTATCGCTCGTAACGAGATTTTCGATATCGGAGGGTCAAGCGCTGCAGTCTTTGCAAAGGGGGGCTCAACCAATATCCGCATCGAAGACAACTATATCCATGATGTTGCGGCAGATGGCATTTCGGCAGGCGGCAATACCTCAGCGTCATCCTTCAAGCCTGGATATAAAGGCTATGAAGCCAAGAATGTGGATATCGTTGGCAATAAGGTCGAAGACGTCGGAAAGCGGCCCGTTAGCGTGCGGGGTGCTACCGATGTCGATGTTACCCGTAACTTTCTGGAATCGTCGGCCAAATACGGCAATGCTGTCTATGTAACCACAGGCAGCGCTTCTTCGTCCAAACCCAGTTATACTAACGAGCTTGTCGTTACCGGTAATGTGCTTGCCAATACCAAGTCGATCCTCAAGATCGACAGCGGCAACAATAATGTTATTTCGCAGTCGAACAATGCTACGGGGGTCTGGACCGACGCCGTCGGACCAACCGTTGGCAAAATCCCGCTGTGGCAGACATCAGCCTCGACGCCGACACCTGCCGCCAGTCCGAAGCCTACGCCGACACCTACCCCCACCCCGAAGCCCACGCCAACTCCGACACCCACGCCGACCCCATCCCAGGAGCCGGTCACACCAGCTTCGTCCCAATCACCGGTCAACAACAGTTCAGGGCCGGAGACGACCGCACGCGACAGCGCCGCAAGCGTCAATGTGGTCATGGGTACCGCCGGCAAGGATGTGCTGACAGGAACGAGCCGGGCCGACCGTATCGACGGTTCCAGTCGGGAGGACGTGATGAAAGGCGGCAAGGGCGATGACACCTATGTCGTGTCGGGCTATAAGGATGTCGTTGCCGAGAACAAGAACGAAGGTGTGGATACCGTCGAGCTGTTCGACAACCGTTATGCCTTGAGTGAAAACGTCGAGAACCTGACAGTAAAATCATCTTCCGGTGCCACGGTCGTCGGCAACCTTGCCGACAATAAACTGACCGGTGGCGCTGGTCGGGACATCCTCATCGGCAAGGCCGGTCAGGACGTTCTTGCCGGTAATGCCGGAGCCGATATTTTCGTGATCGGCAAGGATGATGGGTCCGACAGGATTGTCGATTTGAAATCCGACGACAGGGTGAGTTTGTCCGGAGGTCAATTCAGCACTTTTGCAGAGCTTAAGGCGAGTTTTACGCAGGTTGGCAAGGATGCCGTTCTTGATTTGGGCGATGGTCAGGTTCTCACGCTGGAGAATGTCGCTGTCAAAAGTCTGACGCCCGAACAGTTTATGTTCGACAATCTCCAGCAGGTAGCAAAGCTGTCATCCAACTGGACTGCGTCCGTTCCCGGCGGTACCAAGCAGACCGACTGGTTAACTGGGACCGCAGCCAATGAGCGGCTCGAAGGCAATGGCGGCGCGGACATCATGGCCGGCGGCGCAGGCGACGATACGTATCTGGTCGATAATTTTGGCGATGTGATCATCGAGCATGAGAACGGCGGAATCGATACGGTTTGGGTGACTGCCGACAGCTTTGCGCTTTGGGCAGGTGTGGAAAATGCTGTCATCAAAACGGCAAGCGGTTCCGATATTGAAGGCAATGCCCACGCTAATATGATTTCAGGGGGCGAAGGGGCCGACTGGATACTGGGCGGCGGTGGGAATGACATTCTGACTGGCGGGGGCGGCAAGGATGTGTTCGCGTTTAGAGGCATCGATGACGGCGTGGACATCATCAGAGACTTCACGCGCGGCCAGGATAAGCTCGATTTTCAAGAACTCTTCGATACAATGTCCGGAGGGTCAGTTGGTTTTGCCAGGAGCGGATCCGACCTTAATGTGTATGTTGCTCACGACGGTCAGCAGGATCTCATAGCTACGCTCCTTGGCGTCAGCGCACTATCAAGTGCCGACTATATTATTTGATACCTTGCTTGCCGAAACGCGTGTGTGAAACGGCTCACAATGCGGGGGAAATAAAGGCGGCAGGGATATCCATGCCGCTTCGCTCGGGCTATTGTGTTGCACTGCGCAATTGGCCGCTTGCCCGCATGCGAGCGGCGGGATATGAGCATGCAATATTGCGAGAATAAAAGGGGCTATTTTTGGCAAATCTTCCAACTCCCGAACCGACTTCAGATCTCATTGACCTGCGGTCTGTTTTGGCCGTGTTCAAGAGACGGCTCGTGCCGATGCTCGTCACGGGCGCCATAATCTTGGGATTGGTTCTGCTGTTCTACAGCCTCCAAAAGCCGAAATACGCTGCAACCGCTAGGGTGGCCGTCGAGCGACAGCAGACGGGTGAACTTGTATCTATCGATCGCAATACACCGAATCTGACGGCCGATTCCGGCACCGTAGACACCGAAGTGCAGGTCATTCAGTCGCCTGATATTGCCACCGCCGTCGTCGACAAGCTTAATCTGGCACAACGCCCCGGCTTTGGTTACCCTCAGGGCGATACCCCGGGCACTCCCCAGCAAGCCAAAGCGCGTGCGACCGAAGTCGTACGCAGGGGACTTGAAGTCCAGCGCGAGGGCGTCTCCTACGCCATCGGCGTGACCTATACGGCACTGGATCCGACGATTGCGGCTGACGTTGTGAACGCTACGATCGACGCCTATGTGAACGGCGGACGCAATGTGCGGTCGCAGCGCCGTGAGCAGGAAATCAAGCAGCTGGGCGATCGTCTGGGTCAACTGCGTAACGACGTGATGCAGGCGGAATCGGCCGTCGCGCGCTATCGTGCTGCGACCAATTTGACCGATTTGCAGAATAACAGTTCTGCCGCGCAGGCCGGCTTGTCGAGTTTGAGTTCTCAATTGGCGACCGCCAAGGCACAACAGGCGTCTGCACAAGCCCGCGCTGCCGCGGCGCAGGGCGGTGCTGCGGCACTTGAATCTCCCGTGTTACGCGAACTGCGCACCGAACAGGCAAAGCTGAGCACCCAATTGACCGATCTGACGGGTCGATATGGTGCAAACCATCCGGCCCGGACCGCCGTAGAGCGGCAGCTTGCGGAGATTAATGGCCTGGTTGCCAAGGAACTTGCACGGGTACGCGAAAGCAGCGCCGCTGAAGTCAACGCAGCATCGCAAGCCGCTTCCTCCATTCAGGGCTCTATCAACCAGACGCAAGGCAAGCTGATCGCCGGTAACAATGCGTCGGTGCGCCTGAATGAGCTTGAACGGAACGCGGAAAGTACGCGCGCGCTGTATCAGGCCTTCCTCGATCGCTATCGTCAGAATCTCGCTGCGCAGGGCACCGAGCGCAGCAATGCGTCGATCATGTCTCTGGCAACGGTTCCTGGCGCACCGATTTCTCCGAATTTTCAGGCGTTTCTGATCGGTGGCCTCATTGCAGCTGTGCTGCTTGCTCTGGGTGTAGCGCTGGTACTGGAATTTCTTGAGCAGGGTTTCCGGAGCCGCAAGGAACTTGAAGATACCTTGTATCTGCCAGCGCTTGGCGCCATTCCTGACCTCAAGTCCGTGAAGGAAGCACGGGGATCACGCGGGAGTCCGATCGAGATTTCCGATTATATCCTCGAAAATGAAGGGTCTCTGGTCGCAGAAGCCTATCGCAGCGTACGTGCGGCGCTGCGCATCGGACGCGAAGGGCAAATGGGCCGGTCCATAGCCGTAACATCGTCGCTCCCTGGCGAAGGTAAAACGACCGCGGCCTTGTGTCTTGCAAGATCGGTTGCGCGCTCTGGTCTCAAGGTTGTGATAATCGATTGCGACGTTCGCCGTCGCTCTGCAAGCCGCAATCTGGCCGACAAGGTAGATCTCGGAGCTATTGACGTCATCCAGAAGACGACCACTCTTGATCGTGCGCTCATGCTCGATCAAGCTTCCGGCGCATATATGCTTCTACAGCGCGCTGTCGCGCCGCAGGATTACGATTTGATCTCGTCGCGCGAAATGAAGTTGATCATCGATACGCTCACGCAGAAATTCGATCTTGTTGTCCTCGACACCGCCCCTGTTCTCCCCGTGGCTGACGCGCGGGCGATAGCGGCCATGGCCGATACGACGGTTCTGGTGGTGCACTGGCGCAAGACTGCAACGCAGGTCGTTGGAAGGACGCTGCGCGAGTTGGATCAGGCCGGCGCTAAGGTTGCAGGTACGGTTCTCTCTCAGGTGGATATCCGAAAGACCGCCATGGTTGGAAACGACGTCCATTATTATCGCCCGTATGAGCCCGCGGCAGGCTAAAGGGCATTTGGACATCTCCAACGTCGGTCGGCACGGTTTTACCGCTGCCGAGCGAGTTGGACCCCGGTTTCTCTACATCCACAGGAATCTGCGTGGTGAATTACGCAATGGCCGCAGCGGAGGCCGGGTTTCTTTCGTGACAAAGTCGGACGAGGTGTGAAGGTGCGTACGGCTCGAGGCAAGCAACGGCCGCTTGCGATCCTTTGCCTGAGCATGGCCGGTGGTGGCGCCGAACTTGCCGTCGCCCGGCTGGCGAACGGACTGTCTGCGCGGGGCCATAGCATCGATCTTGTTCTCTGGCGCAAGACAGGTCCGATATTGGACAAGGTCAACAGCGACGTTCGCGTCATTGCACTGGGCGGACGGCGTCCGTTTCTTCTGTTCAGGATTGCACGATACTTTCTGACGGAGAGGCCGCGTCTGGTTTTGAGCCACCAGACATTTCTCAATAGCCTGGCTGCTCTGGCGTTGCAGATGACCTTCAACAAGGCGCCGTTGCTTGCGACCGAGCATAATGCCTATACGCGGGCGATTGCGACGAAACGCAGCTGGATTCTGGGCGTATACAGACTAGCACCCTTGCTTTATCGCCGATGCGACATTGTTGCTGCAGTATCTTCGGGTGTCGCCCAGGACGCTCACAAGGCTTTGAAAGTGCCGTCGGCCAAGTTGCGGGTGGTGTATAATCCTGCTGTCTCGCCCATGGTCCATGAGCAGGCAGCCACAGCCTCTGCGCCCCATCCGTGGCTAGCCGATGCACAGGTTCCGGTGTTCATTTCGGTCAATCGGCTCGTGCCTCAAAAGAATCCGCAGCTTCTGCTAAGGGCCTTCGCGCAGGTTCGCAGGCATATGCCCTGTCGCCTCATTTTTCTTGGTGCAGGGCAGCTGGAAACGGAACTTGAAGGCCAGACACAAGCGCTAGGCATTGCCAAGGATGTTTATTTTGCGGGTTTTATGCCCAATCCCTATGCTTGGATTGTCAGAGCACATACGCTTGTTCTGGCATCGGACTTTGAGGGTTTTGCCATAGTGGTTGCCGAAGCGCTTGCGTTGGGCACCCGCGTCGTCAGCACAGATTGTGAATTCGGTCCGGCAGAAATTCTCAATGACGGTGAATATGGGAGGTTGGTTGCAGTCGGTGACGAGGATGCTCTGGCTGCAGCCATGAAGGCGGCGTTGGAAACACACGAAACGGGTTCGCAAGCCGATCTGCGAAAATCCCGCGGTGGCGTCTATAACGAGATAGCCTATCTCGACCGGTACGAGGCGATCATGAAGATGCTATTGGAAGGGGCTGCAACGTCCAGGTCATGAAAAATCCACAAAATGCCCTTGGCCCAAGTTGAACAGTGCCAGCGGAACACGCAGAGAACGTGATGTAACCGGGGCAGATTGCCGGGCAGTCAGGCTTTCGCGAGCCTGAGGAGGTCCGGGAGCGCCGGGACAACGGGGGCGCCGGCGACGGCGAAGCGATGGCCGAGGAACTGGTAGAACGACACCCCCAGCTTGCTGCATGTCTTGAGCAGCCCGAGCATGGTGTCCCGAGCGACTCTGCCATTTTCGCTGACGGTTCCACCGGAGATCTTGCGCTTGGTGACGACGGATCGTAAGCATCCGGTGAGAACCGCGGATCAGGCCGCTTGGCGTTGATCTTCGACCCAACTTGAACAGTGCTTTTGGAAAAGGCATTTTTGTTCAATGACATGCACGCACCGGCGCGAGTGTTACCACTACATTTTTGGGTTTTGTTGAGCTTGCAGAGGCTCAGGTTCGCGGCGGCAGTTCGCTGATATTGGCCGGCAGCGCGATGCCGGTTGCCTCGAAGACATTCCCCACCTGGCCCGAAACGTGGGTGCGGGTGGTAATGACCTTGCCGTCCTTTTCGATGGTGGCTTCCTGAAGGCGATCGAGATCGTTGAGGAGCGGCTGCCATTCGGGCTGCAAGCCCTTTTCCTGACACAAGCGGGTCAGTTCCTTGGCCAGCGTCAGAGCGAGGAACGAGACAAACACATGGCCGCGGATAGCGGCATCGGACTGATGGAAGATGGGACGGGTATCGAAGCTCGCCTTGGCAACCCGGAACAGGGCCTCGACCTGATGCGGATTGAACTAACCCGCTGACGCGGGAGCGAGGTGGGTATTGGCCGGAATGGCCTCCTGATGAGAAGGTTTGGTTGCTGGACCAACCCTCAACCAGGAGACCATCCCATGACAGATGCCACGACAGCGGTAAGTCCGCTGCGTCGTCGTATGATCGACGATATGAGCCTACGCAACCTATCGCCCGCCACGCAGCGATCGTACATCCATGCGGTCAAGCGGTTCAGTCGGTTTCACAAGCGATCACCCGATCAGCTTGGCCTCGAGGACGTTCGTGCTTTCCAAGTCTACCTCGTATCGCAGGGCGTTTCCTGGGGCGCTCTCAACCAGACGGTGTGTGCGCTTCGCTTCTTCTACGGCGTCACGCTCGATCGTGAGGAGATTCCGGAACGTATCGCCTACGCCCGTACGCCGCGCAAGCTGCCGGACATTCTGAGCGCTGACGAGGTCGTCCGGTTTCTCGAGGCGGTCCCCTCGCTTAAAGCCCGTGCCGCGTTAACGACAGCCTACGCCGCCGGGCTTCGAGCGTCCGAGACGATCGGCTTGAAGATCGCTGATATCGATAGCGACCGGATGCTGATCCAGGTCCGTCACGGCAAGGGTGGCAAGGATCGCGCAGTCATGCTTTCGCCTCAGCTTCTCGGGATACTGCGGACGTACTGGCGGCTTGCACGTCCAGAGATATGGCTGTTCCCTGGACGGGGCGACAAGCCGATCGACGTCCAGGTGCTCCATGCTGCCTGCCGATCCGCGACAAAGGCAGCAGGCCTCGTCAAGCGCGTCAGCGTCCATACTCTCAGGCACAGCTTCGCGACGCATCTGCTGGAAAGCGGCGTCGATATCCGGATTATCCAGGTGCTTTTGGGCCATAGCCACCTCTCGACGACGGCTCGCTATACCCATGTCGCGGCAACGACGATCTCGAAGACGCAAAGTCCGTTCGACCGACTGACGCTTGAGGTGGTGCCGCCCGCCTGATTAGTGGCAGTGCGTGCCGAACTGGAGGTGGCGGATATATTCCGGCGCCATGGTCAAGCTTATCGTCTCGCCCACGATGGCCATATTGGCCGCGTGGAACGCCGGGTCATGTCGGCTATCGAGCTCTGCCGAACGGCGGCACTTGGGGGACATCTTGAGGCGTGCGAAGACTGCAGTCATAGCCGCGCCGCGTATAATAGCTGTCGCAACCGACATTGCCCCAAGTGCCAGACCGCAACCCGCGAGCGGTGGCTAGCAGATCGCCAGGCCGATCTGTTGCCGGTGCCGTACTTCCACGTCGTGTTCACGGTGCCGTCGGAGGTGGCAGAGATCGCGTTCCACAACAAAGCTGTTGTCTATGCGATCCTGTTCGATGCGGTCGCGGCGACGCTGAAGACCATTGCTGCAGATTCACGGCACCTTGGTGGCGAGATCGGCTTCCTTGCCATTCTTCATACCTGGGGTCAGGCGCTCACCCATCATCCCCATATCCACTGTCTCGTTCCCGGCGGCGCACTGGTCGATGGCGAGCGCTGGCTCGCCTGTCGGCCTCGCTTCTTCCTGCCCGTCCACGTACTCTCTCGCCTGTTTCGGCGGCTATTTCTCGAACGGCTTCGGACCGCTCACGTTGCAGGCAGGCTCCGCTTCTCGGGCACGCTCACCGGGCTCGAAGATGCCGACACGTTCGCAATGTTAGTCCGTCAGCTTGGTCGCAAGGACTGGATCGTCTTCTCCAAGCCCCCATTTGGGTCGCCCGAGCATGTCCTCGCCTATCTCGGCCGCTACACGCACCGCGTCGCCATCGCCAACAGTCGTTTGGTCCGCGCCGACAATACCGGCGTCTCTTTCCGCTGGCGTGATTATCGGCACGGCAACGCGTCAAAGGTGATGTCGCTTACTCCAGACGAGTTTATTCGGCGCTTTCTGATCCACAGCCTGCCCGACGGCTTTCACCGTATCCGACATTATGGGTTTCTCGCTAACGGTTGCCGCAAGGCCCGGCTCGCGATGATCCGTCGGCTCCTGCCACCGCCGCAAGCCACCAACGCCGAGCCGGCAGTTATCGCCGCGATCAAGAGTCGAGCACGTTTCGACCCGACCATCTGTCCCTGCTGCGGTGGTGCGCTACGCATTGTCGCTGCCCTGCCACGGGTCAGCTACCGGTACGCTCAACCCTGTCCGGATACATCATGAACCCTCAGCGCATCCTCAGGCAGGCATATCTTGCGCTGGTGTCGATACCGACCGGCGCGACAGACTACCTATGTCCCCGAGCCATGATGCCGCTGGAACCGGGACCATCTGCGTCGTTCAACGGCGCCAACACATATCTAACGGCATCCAATGTCGTCATGTTCACCACGATCGCCGTCCACAGCAGCACGGCCGCATCCGTCGCCAAGCCGCCCGCACGCTACTAATCCCATAGCTGTGGCCCGCGTCAGCGGGTTAGCTCAATCCGGCTTCAATGAGGTCGCGCACGGTGCCATGACGCCCGCGTTCCGCCGCGCGACCTCACAGAAACCTCCAGATTCCGATGATCCCGCGCAGGGATTCCGAGGCGAAGCCGCGCAGCATTCCGACCTGATCTCGCGCACTTTGTCAGAGCCGTAAACGACGTATTTTATTTTCACGGTATCGGGGTTTGGTCAAGCCAGCTTTGGTTGTGGGCGCCTCTGGGATTCGCCTTCGAGAGTGATGCGGTGCGCGTTGTGAACAAGGCGGTCCAGGATCGCGTCCGCGTAGGTGTTGTCCCCGATCAGGGCATGCCAACTGGCTATAGGAAGTTGGCTGGTTACCAGAGTTGATCGGTTGCCATAACGATCCTCGAGGATTTCGAGCAGATGGTGGCGGGCATTGGCGTTGAGCGGTTCAAGTCCCCAGTCATCCAGGATGAGCAGGTCAACGCGCGCAAGACTTTTCAAGCGTGCCGCGATCCGTCCATCGCCGCGCGCGACGCTCAGCTCGTCAAGCAGCTTGCCGAGCCGAACATACAGGACAGACATGTTGTCTCGGCACGCCTTGTGGCCAATGGCGCAGGACAACCAGCTTTTTCCGGTGCCCGTCGGGCCTGTAATGACCAGATTGTCGTGGCCATTGATCCAGTCGCCCTTGAGAAGCGTCTCCATGAACCGGCGATCGAGTCCGCGCGATGTGCGGTAATCAATATCTTCGGGAACGGCGCGATGACGCAGTTTTGCATGGCGTAGTCGCATGGCCATGCGTTTGTCCTGCCGCCAGCTGAGTTCATGGTCGAGGATCACCCCAAGCCACTCTGCGTGGCTGAGCGTTGCCGCGTCGGGATTTTCCGCCATCGTACCGAACGCCTTGGCCATGCCATGGAGCCCGAGGTGGTTGAGTTGATCGAGTGTGGGATGTGTCAGCATCGATATGTCCTTCAATGATAGTAGCTCGAGCCCCGGATATTGCCGTGCTCGATTGGCTGATGGTCGCCGGGCGCCGGCGACAGCGGTTGCCCCTCAAGACCTTTTTCAAGGATGGACTTGAGCGAGGGGAAGTTGCGCGACCCGATCTCGAGGGCGCGCTGCGCTGCTGCCTCAAGCCGTGCGGCGCCAAAGCGCTTCTCAAGCCCAAGGATGCCCTTGCACGAGCGGAAGCCCTGTTCGGGGTGGGGGCGATCCTCCAGGATCTTTTCGCACAGCAGCTGTGCACAAGGTCCGATGCGGGCACTCTCGGCGAGGATTTTCTCCAGCGTCCAGTCAGCATAACGGCGGTGCGCGGAAGCCATATGATCAGGCACCGTCGTATGCCGGCCATTGCCGCTGCCACGCATGTGGGCCGCGATACGCTCGCCGTTGAGGAAGATCTCAACCGTGCGTGCCGTCAGGCGCGCTTCAACGGGTTTACGCGCGAACCGGTGCGGCACCGAGTAAAAATGATGCTCAACTTCAACATGATAGTCGATGCCGACACGCCGCGCGCGCCATTCAGCAAAGACATACGGCTCGGCGGGCAACGGTGTGAGAAGCGGCGCATCGAGCGCTTCGAACAGTTGCCGCCGCGTCTGGCCAAAATGGCGCAGAACCCGCTCGTCATTGAGCCGTGCAATCAGCAACGCAATCGCCGCATTTAACTCGGCAAGGCTATAGAAGATCACATTGCGCAACCGGCCAAACAGCCATCGTTCGACGATGCCTACGCACGCTTCCACCTTCGCTTTATCACGCGGCCGACGCGGTCGCGTTGGGAGGCAGGCGGCACCGTAATGACGCGCCAGATCCGCATAGCTGCGGTTGACCTGCGGATCATAAAGGCATGCCTTGATTACCGCGACCTTGGCGTTATCGGGCACCAGCAAACGCGGCGCACCGCCAAACGCTGCAAAGGCTCGGACATGCGCATCGGTCCAGTCCGCCAGCGTCTCGCTCCACGTAGCACACGCAAACGACAGGCTGGACGCCCCCATCACCGCGACGAAGATATGCGCCTCACGGGTCTCGCCCGTTAGACGATCGACGACCACCGGCTGCTTGTCGCCGGCATAATCAACGAACACCTTGTCCCCAGCCTGATGCGTCTGGCGCATCGTGACCGGCAGCCGCCCCTCCCACCCACGATATAAATCGCAAAAGCGGCTGTATCGATAGCCCTTGGGATGAGCTTCGATATATTCTTCCCACAAAGTCTGAAGCGTCACGTATTTGCGCTTCAGTTCGCGGTGCACCATTGCCCAGTCCGGTTCGGGCAGCTTGCGCTGACCTGGCTTGCGCCCCGCCAGGCCGTATAACTTGTGCTCCAGCTCGGCGTTGCTCAGCTCCGCGGCCACCGGCCATGTCAGGCCAGCACTCTCGAACCGCTTCACCATGTCCCGCATCGTAGATTCCGCGATGCCCGCGAGCCGGGCCGTCGCCCGCATTCCAAGCCCCGCCTCGCGGTGGAGCCTCATCAGTTCGCGCACCTGGCGCATATCCATTCTCCTCGTCGGCATCGGCGTCTCCTTCCGCAGAAGAAAACACCACTCATCGACAAGGCTCTGACAATCCCTACCTGCGCGGCATCAGCTCGGAATGCTGCGCGGATATTAATCGGAACGCTGCGCGGACTTTAATCGGAACACTGCGCGGCATCACGTCGGAATACTGCGCGCGATGAGCCCGGAATCCGCAACCTGAAGCGTACGCATCCGATAGCCGCCGCGAGTTGTCGCGGTGCGGGGGTTTAGGCGGCGATTTCTTCGGCGGCCTGCTGCTGAGCAGCTTTCCAATGCCAAGGGAGGAGTTCGTGAAGGCGCTTCTGTGGGATGTCGGCGATCCGGGCGAGGACGTCGGTGAACCAGGCGAGCGGATCAACGTCGTTGAGCCGAGCCGTGCCGAACAGGCTGAACATCATCGCGGCGCGCTGGCCGCCGCGGTCTGAGCCCACAAACAACCAGGCTTTTCTTCCCCGGGCAACGCTGCGCAGCTGGCGTTCCGCGGCGTTGTTCGAGAGGCAGATCCGGCCATCGGCGAGGAATGTGGTGAAGCCCGCCCAGTCGTTCTGAAGGTAGGCGATGGCCTTGGCCACGGCATCGTGACGAGAGAGCTTGCTGCGCGTCTCGCGCATCCAGGCCTCCAGTTCGGTAACGATCGGAGCCGACAGTTCCTGGCGAACGGCCAGGCGCTCGGCGGCAGGCTTGCCGTTGATGTCGCGCTCGATGGCAAAGAGCCGGTCGATGATCTCGAGCGCCTCGGTCGCCAGCGGCGAGATGAGCGGCGCGGTGCCCTTTTTCTTGTTGCGCTTGAGCTGCTGCCGGATGTCGACGAGCTTGAAGAATTCCCGGCGTGCATGAACCCAGCAATTTGCGCGCGTCATGGGCTTATCCGCCCAGCCTTCCGCGAACAGGGCATTGAAGCCGGCATATCTGTCGACCTGGAGAATACCGGTATAGCCGGCCAGGTGGGCGCGCGGATGCTCGCCCCTGCGATCGCTGGAGTAGTAGCACAGCGCCACTGGCGGCGCCGGGCCGCCGAACGGGCGATCGTCGCGCACATAGTCCCATATCCGCGCCACGCTGGTTTTCAGTTTGGCCAGAAGTGGAACGGTGGTGTCGTCGGCATGCAGGCGGTCAGCGGCGAGCCCATGAGCCTCCAGCAGCAGGAACAGGGGTTTCACCGCCACGCAGATCGCGCCGATCTGATCCGCGAGCGTCGAGAGGCTCAAGGGGATGCCTTCGGCCTCGAGCCGATCACGCTGGCTATTGAGGGGCTGGTGCAGACCGTACTTCTGGAAGGCCAGGTTTGCCAGGAAGTGCGGCCCGAACATCCCGCGCGGCGTCACGTGGAAGGGTGCCGGTGGCTGGCTGATCTTCTCGCACTTACGGCACGAGACCTTTTCCCGGACCGTCTGGATCACCTTGTGGCGAGCGGGAACTCTCTCGAGCGTTTCGGTGATCGCCGGGGGCAGATGGCTCAGATCGTCCGAGCCGCAGCACGGGCAGAGTTCTGGCGCCGGGATAACGACCTTCTCGCGCGGCACGTCGGCCGGGAAGTCGCGGCGGGTGGAACGCTTGCGGGTGAACGCTGCAACCGTGCTGGTCTTGTCGGCTGCAATTTGGCCAAGCAGTTCGGCCTCGCTGGCATTGGCCTCGAGTTCCTCGAAGGTGAGTTCGAGCTGACCCAGCAGACGCCGGCTGCGCTCGGAACTCGCGCCGTATTTGTCGCGGCGCATCGTCTCGTTCATCAGTTCGAGGTGGGCGTTGCGGGCCAGCAGATCAGCGTTGATCGCCCAAACTTTCGCGACCTCGGCCTCGGCTACGAACAGCTTTACCTGGGCCTGCTCGGCCCGCTCCCGAACGACGGCAACCTCAGCGCGAAGCTGGACGAGCTCGTCGGATGGGTCGCTTGCGGCCATGCTCTTTTATAGCACGAACTTGCCGAAAACCCCAGGATTTAAGCCAGTTTTCCCGCATATTTTTCCCGCCAAGGTGCCTGGACAGGCGGGATTTCTCTCACCTTGATTGACGCTGGGGATCAGCCGACCTGCGTCGGGCGCCAGGTCTCCTGGGGGTTACGCCAGTCTATGCCCTCGAGCAGGCAGGCCATCGCTGAAGCCGAGATCGCGACCGTTCCGTCCTTTGCGGCGGGCCACACAAAATGCGCGGCGACAACTACGATGGCCGGTTGAGCGGCGACTATGATGGCCGGTAGGATCGGTTGTCTGGTCTGATCGTAGGGAGGGGCGCAGCCCCGACCGGAGAGCGGACCAGACAACCGGTGGCGATCTTTTTCCCCTTCTTTCGGGGGGCAGATCGGGGCTGTGGCGGGCGGTGGTATCGGAACACTCATCGAACAACGAGCGATGGGTTTGCGATGCCGGGCCACCACATTTCCGATCAGCAGGTATTTCTCTTCATGACCCATCGTCGCCAACACACCCAGGCCGTCGCGGCTGCCAAGGCCGGTATCAGCGAACGCAGCGCACGCCGGATCGAGAACGATCCGCAGCTTCCGTCCCAGAAGAAGAAGGAGCGCCACTGGCGCACCCGCGCCGATCCGCTCGAGCCATTCTGGCCACGTATAGAGGAGTTGCTCCAGATCGACGGTATCATTGCCGTCACGGTCTTCGAGACGCTCCAGGACGAGTTCGGCGAGGATGCTGTTCCCGATGCGATACGACGAACACTGGAACGCCGGATCGCCCGCTGGCGGGCACTGCACGGCGGCGAGAAGGAGATCTTCTTCCCGCAGCATCATGAGCCCGGTCGGCAGGGCCTGTCGGATTTCACGGTATGCGACAGTCTCAAGGTCACTGTTGCCGGCGAGACCCTGGCCTATCGCCTCTACCACTTCCGCTTGGCGGCGAGTGGCTGGGAGCATGCGGCTGTCGTGCTGGGCGGGGAGAGCTTTGCCGCCCTTTCGGAGCACCTGCAGGATGCGTTGTGGAAGCTGGGCGGTGCGCCGGCCGAACACCGCAGCGATTCCCTGTCAGCCGCCTACAAAAACCTCGACGCCGATGCGCAGCGGGATTTCACCCGAAGCTATGACGAGCTGTGTCGTCATTACCGCATGCTTGCTACCCGCAACAACCGCGGCGAGGCGCACGAGAACGGATCGATCGAAGGTCCCCATGCCCATCTCAAGCGACGGCTCGATCAGGCCTTACGCCGGCGGGGCAGCCGCGATTTCGTCAGCATCGAGGCCTGGCGCGAGTTCGTTGAGGCGCAGGTCGCCAGACAGAACCGGCGGCATGCTGCGCGCATCGATGCAGAACGCAGGGTACTCAAGGCGCTGCCCGCAAGGCGAACCACCGATTTCGCCATGGTCACCGTCGATGTCACCCGCAACGGCACCGTCGCCATCGATCGGGTTACCTATTCGGTGCCTTCCCGCCTCGTCGGACGGCGCCTCAACGCGCATCTCTTTGACGATCGCATCGAGCTCTTCCTCGGCCCGGACAGGGTAATGTCCACGCCGCGTGTGCGGATCAGTCATCCCCACCGGGGGCATAGCATCGATTTCCGGCACATGATCGGTAACCTGCGCCGCAAGCCCGGTGCACTGCGCAACCTCGTCTACCGCGAAGCCCTCTTCCCCGATCACGCCTACCGGCGGGCCTGGCAAGCCTTCGATGCCCAACTCGATGGACGGCAGGCCTGCCGCGATGCCGTCGCGCTGCTCGATATCGCCGCCAGGGGCGACTGTGTCGACGTGCTGGCCCGGCGGATCGATGAGGCTCTCGACAGCGGGCGCTTGCCCGATGTCGATGCGCTCAGGGACGAGTTCCTGCCAACCGCAAGATCGCAGCGCGATGTCGCTATCCCGCCACCCGATCTGCACAGCTACAACAGCCTGATCGCCAGCGGGGAGGTGCACTGATGACCCGCACCAAGGATCAGGCCGCCGCCGTACTGCCTACCCTGCTGAAGGCCTTGCGCCTGCCGAGCATCAACCGCAACTGGAAGCGCCTCACCGACACCGCCGATCGCGATGGCTGGCCGGCCGCCAACCTGCTGGCCTCGCTTCTCGAGATCGAGATGGCTGATCGCTCCTCCCGGCGCATCCAGCGCCATCGCGACCAGTCCGGCTTGCCCGCAGGCAAGACCTTCGCCACCTTCGATTTCGACGCCGCCCCCGGCATCCGCAAACCGCACCTCTTGTCCCTCGCCGCCGGTGACGACTGGATCGAGAACGGCGGCAACCTGCTGCTGTTCGGCCAGAGCGGGACCGGCAAGACGCACGCAGTTGCCGCCATTGGCCATGCCCTCATCGACACGGGGCGGCGCGTCCTGTTCTGCTCCACCACCGACATGGTCCAGAAGCTCCAGTCCGCGCGCCGCGACCTCAGCCTGCCCGCCATGCTCGACAAGCTCGACAAGTTCGATCTCATCGTGCTCGACGATCTGTCCTACGTCCGCAAGGACCAGGTCGAGACCAGCGCCTTGTTCGAGCTCATCGCCCACCGCTACGAACGCCACTCGCTCGCCATTACCGCCAACCAGCCATTTTCGGCATGGGACAACGTCTTCCCTGATCCCGCCATGACTGTCGCCGCGATCGACCGCCTCGTGCACCACTCGACCATCATCGAGATGAACGGCGAAAGCTACCGCAAGCGTTCCGCCGTCGCCCGCATCAACGCCGGCGATTACGACCCGCCCAATGGCGCCCCGGACCGGCCATCATAATTGTCGCTGGCTTCGCGCTCGGGAGCACCCTTGCTGAGGCAACGGGTAATTGTCGCCAGCGGCAATTACATGCCAACCATCCCATGCGCTTCAAACCCTCGCTTCCGGCCAGCGCCAGCGACAATTACCCAGCGTCGTAATTGTCGCTCGACGGTTGCTCCTCGCAACAGCAAATGGTAGCCAGAATTCACCAACCGGCGCGGCCACCTATCGGCCATCAAAATTGACGCCGACCGGACTCCGTAATCGTCGCGCTACACAAAACGTCCTTTTTCCAGACGTTTTGCGTATAAGGACATCCCGAGGCCGTCATGCCACAGAATTTTGCAAAGCGACCCGCTCCGGCCCCGGAAGACATAAAGGTCACCAGCATGGACGTCCTTGTTCAGCGACTGCTGAACCTGCAAGGCCAGCGACCTCATTCCCCGGCGCATGTCTGTATGCCCTAGCGCGAGCCAGACCTTACCGCCGCTCGGGACCGGGATCATCGGATCAGCGCCTTCAGAACAGCAGCGGCCACATCCGGCGGCGCCGAGGCGAAGATGTTCACGCGTCGCCCGCCAGGCAAATCCACCACAACAGCTGGCGCAGATGACAACTGGTTGCCGCCTGCCTCGTCAAGCACGACAGCTTCGACGAAGCCGACCTCCGCCGGCGACGCAGCGGCCTGCACTTCAGCTTTGCGGCGCCAAGTGTAAACCAACGCCGTCGATACATCATACTGCCGGGCTATCCGTGCTACGCAGGCACCCGGTGAGAATGCCTCGGACAGAATCTTCGCCCGCTCGTCCTCACGCCAGCGTCGCCGACGCTCAGGCCCGCCGAAAACCGTAATCTGACCCACAAAACCGCTCCTACGACCGCTCTCAAGAGCGAACTTAAGAGCGGTCCATCACGCCCGGGGGAAGGCGACTCTCAACGGAGGCGTACCCTGAAGCAGGTCACGGTAGCGGATGACGGCCTGCAGCGGGGTGATCCGGGCATTGGTGCGCAGCACGCTGATGCCGTCGTAGCGCGCCTCGTCGGCAAGCTTTCCCATGTCGATCTCGAAGGTCTTGCCGCTGGCCTTGAGATAGCGGCGATAGGCTGAGTTACCGACCATTGAAAGGTTCTGTCGGCGCTTACCATCGATCAGCCATGGCGCATCATGTCCATCGGCTTGCGCCACTGGGCACATGGGTTCTGATTAATGGGACTTGGTATTAGCAGCAGGTTAACCTTAGATATAAACCATGTTGCCAGATTTACGCAATAATCTGGGCGCTATGGAATCATTACATGCCTATCAAGCCGCTGCCCATGCAATGACTGAACTTGCAGGATCTGACACATTCGCTCATGTCCATGCGGGATTGGCGATTTATGTGATCGTGCAGTTTATTCTGCGCACCAGGCGGGCGTCCCTGCTTGCCCTCCAACTTGTGTGCGCAGCCGAGTTGGCAAATGAATGCATAAACAGGTTGCAATACGGATCCTGGCGCCTTGACGATACTATCGTTGACATTGTCGCGACGATATTCTGGCCGTTTGTTCTGTATACAATGAGTAGATATCGCCGCCATCGCTGGGCGTCCGATCAACGGCGTGCAGCCCGTTTTCATGCTTGGATCGAGCGAGGACGTCGTTATCGAAAAGCGTACGGCGCAGCACTCACGGTGCGTCCGCCAGCATGTCAGCGCGCACTACCATAAAAGCGTAAATAATCGGCAGGAGCGAGCCTGGCCTCAGACGCATGTTGCGTGCCTTGATACACAGCTTTTCCGTTGTCATGGAACATCTGCAACACGTTGCTTGAAGGCCTGCCTGGCTTGGATAATATCACGTTATGTCCGGTAGCAATTTGGGCGAAAGCATTTCTGGGATCTTGCGGATTTCCCGAATTGAACTGAAAATTCAATACAGCGACAGACGTCTGCGGCACGGGATACTGGTCCGTGCCGTCGTTCAAAAGGGTGTTGCCTGAAAACTCAAAACGACGAAAATCGAAGGATCGAGCAAAAGGCGACAGGTTCCAAAAGTTGATCAGAAAGAACCTTGGATACTGGTCGACGGCAATGTTCTCAAAACTGTTGCCTTGAATACGAACGCCTTGTTGGTGGTTAGTAAAACGCAACAGGCCTGCTTTTGGTCCCGCCGTAACCGCCAGTCCGCCTTTCTTGTTTTTCCAGTTTCGAAATAAATTATCTGCAACCGTAAGATCGGACGCAAGTTCGTCCACCTTTACCCACGGTGTGCCAACAGGGCCGTCGATAAAGATGTTACCGCTTATGATTGCGGGCTCGGCCGGACGGCCATCGATAGGCATATTATAGGGCCCAGGATTCTTGAAAAGCAGACAGGCGGCCTCTGACCCTTCGCTGTTCGTCCCAGCATTGACATAGCCGGCACCAAAGTTCTCGAAGTAATTTGCAATGACACTAAAGCCGCGCAGTTTGCCGTAGATAATGTTACAATCCTGTGCACCGGCAAGGCCGATCAAGTGGCTCACATGATTGTAAGCAAAGCGGATGATCTTCGAAGCGCTCGTGACCTGCCAGCCATTTCGAACATCGGCCAAGACCGCACAGTTTACAGTGTCGTTTGCATTAAGGCTCTCTACGTTGTCGACCTTGTTGTTCTCAATCAAAGCCGTATTACCCGTACGATGATACCGCATCATGACCGGGCTGTTCGTGCCGATGAGACACGCCGTATTATATGCCGAGAGACTTGATCCGGCAGGCAGCTGGCTACTGGCACGCCCCCTAGCCGGCGGACGTTTCGATGAGCAATCATGCCAGTGGTTATTGGCGAAATATATGTCGCTCCAGCGAGTCACTAGCGCGCCAACCCCTCCCCATGTGCCTGCGAGATCGTTTCTGCAGAAAACAACTGGGCCCAGCTGCGACACATCCAGAATAGCACCATAGCCAAGATCTGTGTCGGTAAACGTGCAATGACTGATATCTACCGCCGGCGTCTGCACGTCGCTTTCAAAAGTGCCGTTTCCTTCGAGTTCAATTTCGACAAAAGCCTGGCTGCGATGATCGACCGCCAAGATGAACACCTTGTCTTTACGAAATTGTGCCTTATAGCCTGTGCGGTCGGACTGTGCGTTGATGGCTGCGACAACCGCCTGTACTGTGGAACAGCGAACGCCGGAAAACAAAGATACCGTTTCGAGGACTGACTGCCATACGAGATCTTCAAAATAACTGGCATTCTGCCGATTGGCCTTGGCCGTCGTTCTGGCTATCTGGCGCCGCACGCTTATCGCGTCGATAGAAAATTGCCCCAATGGCATAATCCGACCCAACCGGCGCGTATGAAAGCCAAACGCCGCGCCATCCTCGCTCGCGTTGAGACTTTTGTACACCGATTCAGTAGATGTATGATAAGGTTCAGGATCGATTTTCCCTTCGGCACTCTCGCGCAAGGGTAGCGCAGGAAATGTTGTACCTACTGCGCAGTTGAAACCATCGAAGTTTATGCCGCGGATGACTACATCATCGATATAGGTGTGAAGCCAACAGTGGCGCGTTCCTTCCTCACGCCCGGTCCAGCGTAACCGAACATTTTCCTTACCCGCTCCATACAGGCCGCGGTAAATGTAGCACCGACGGAGCGTCTTGGCCGTCACGGGGGTTTCGATCGCTCCAGCGACGTCGAGGCGATTGCACGCATCGATCCAGTCTTCAAGCGAGGCGAAGGGCTGACCGTCATTTCCTGCCTCAAAGGCAAGAGCATTCGACGGGATCGCGCCCGATGCCTTTCCTGCATGGACAGTGTCAGGCCGGATCCAGCGCGGCACATAAGGGGGGGTCCGTTTCAGGCCGTAATCCCAGCGGGTCACTGACACCATGGCCTCTTGGTCGCTGACACGACGAAATGCGGCAACCCCACCGGCCATTAACAGTCCCAGAGGCAACAGTATACGCGCTTCACGGCCAGAATAGCGCCGCGTCCGCTCCGTCCCGACTGATGGAAGCGACGAGCCAGCGCTGATATCCCAATGGGGTGGTCGCTTATCCAATCCTACCTCCAAAAGCATCGCCCTTTGTGTCCGGCAAGCAAACAGTCAGGCATGGAACTGACATCCCCTCATGGCGAATGGCGCTCGCCACTTTGTGACCGTATGTGTTCTGCAAGCCATTCCCTTGTTTGCGACTAATTGACGATTCTGTGTATCCGCCAGCAAATCTCCCTGCAACTTGCAATGCCACTGGCAGCGATTTATAGCCAGATTAATTGGTCAACCGGGGGATTTGATGCAGCATCACCGTTTTCGCGCTGCCATGTGCGCATTGGCGACGCTCGCACTTCCCGGCATCGCGGGTGCCGAGACACTCGCAGATGCTCTTGCAGATGCTTATGCAAAAAACCCGCGCCTTGGGTCGGCCCGGGCGCAGCTTCGCGCGATCGACGAGACTCTGGCTCAAGCCGGCGCTCCCTATCGCCTCAGCGCCAGCATCGATGCATCCACCCAATGGGCGCGCCAGCGGTTTGAAAACGCCTCTGGCGTATATATGCCCAATCGGTCCGATGGCACGACGATCACGTTAAGCGCTTCACAGCTTCTGTACAACGGAGGACGAACTGCGGCGCAGGTTTCGGCAGCGGAAGCCGAAGTGCTTGGCGGTCGGGAAGAGTTGCGCCAAATCGAAAATGATATCCTGTTTGAAGTGATCGACGCATATGCATCAGTGCTGCGTGACCAGCATATCGTCGCCATACGGCAGCGTTCAGTCGATGCCTTCGGCCGCCAAGTGGAGCAATCAAAAGCGAGACGACGGGGAGGCGATCTTACCTTGACGGATATTGGCCAGGCCGAAGCACAATTTGCATTGTCCCAGGTGTCGCTCGATCAAGCCAGGTTCGACCTTCAAAGTAGTCGGGTGCGATACGCCGTCGTGGTGGGGCGCAATCCCGGGCCGCTTGAGCCCACCCCTCCCCTGCCCTTGATCCCGCAGAATGCCGAGGACGCTTTCAGACAGGCCCAAGTGCTTAGCCCTGCCCTGCAGCAAGCCCTCCTGGCAGAACGATCCGCGTCCGCACGCGTGGCGGCCGAACGCGCGGAAAGTCTTCCCGTGGTCAGCCTGAACGGCGGAATAGGTTATAGCGGTCCGCCCGAGCTGGGAGGCCGCGATGTCGGCAAGGTGTGGAATGCCGGTGTCAATGTGCGGGTACCGATCATGCAGGGCGGGATAGTCAAATCCCGCGTGAGACAGGCGAAGGCGGTTCGGGAGCAAGTGAGTTTTGACGCTGAAACGACACTACGCACCGTCAACCAACAGGTGCAGAACGCCTGGAATCAGACTGTGACAGCCGCTATACAACTTCGCTCTGGCGAAGAGGCGGTCAGGGCCGCGTCTATTTCATCCGAAGGCAGCCGGAAGGAATATCGTGAAGGGTTTCGATCGACCTTTGAAGTTCTCAACGAAGAGCAGCGACTGTTGGATGCCAGCATCATCGTAGAGCAGGCGCGGTACAGGCAGATATCCGGCCAGGCGCAGTTATTGGCTGCCATCGGCAACCTCGAGGCCGGTAAAATGATGACGGCGATGCCGATCTACCGTCCAGGTGACGCTACAAAAAAGCGGAGCAAAATTGATGGGTCACGTCTGTTCGAACCCGTTGCAAAGATTTTCGATGCGACCTTGAAGCCCTCGGGTACAATCAAGCCTGGCAAGCCTGTTCAACGCGCGCGCGCTCCGGCGTTGCAACCGCATGACCTGCTCAATGTGGAGACTTTGAAGGAATTAAAGGCAGCAACGTTGCAGGAGAGCTTGCCGACGTCGCAGCCAAGCTGCATGCAACCCCGTTGCTGACATTTGCCTGATGGCGGTCGGTCAGCAATGCGCACATTTACGGACCGACCGCCCTCTGGCCAAGCATTAAAACATGAAATCCTGAGAAGTCACTTGCGATGCCAGTATCTGCTCGAGCAGGATGCTGTGGCCGCCGTCGACGGCAATCATCGTTCCCGCCGACACCTGACTGATATCAAGGTCGTCAAAATCCAGGCCCGTGCCGCGCATGTCGAACTTGTCGAGCCCCTGCTCGAATGCGACAACCTTGTCGTTCCCCCAAGCAGCAGTCTGATAGACAAAGACATCCCGGCCGCCTTGGCCACCATTAAGGATGTCATTGCCCAAGCCGCCTTCAAGACGGTCATTGCCGCCCTCGCCGGCAAGATAGTCGTCACCTGCGCCCCCAACCAAGACATCGCTGTCACCACGGCCGAAGATCTGATCGTTTCCGTCACCACCTTGGATCGTATTGGCGCCGTGCGTGCCGGACAGGCGGTCGTCGAACTGACTTCCAGCTATGTCTTCGATCGATGAATAGCTATCGCCTTTGGCATCGCCCTGGTTTGCGGTTGTTTTCATGAGGTCAACAGTTACGCCCGCATTTGCGGACTGATAGCTAGCAGTGTCCTTTCCTGCGCCACCGATGAGCTGGTCGGCGCCTTCGCCGCCATCAAGAACATCATCTCCGGCGCCCCCATTGAGCGTATCCTGGCCACCATGACCGAAAATGGCATCGGCGTCCGATGTCCCTCTCAGAACATCCTTAGCTTCGGTGCCCTGCACTCCATTGGACTCGGGTTGCGACTGCGGAAGCTCGGGCGCGGCGGTTCCCTCAAGCTTGACCGAAGCCGCTATCTGAAAGGTACCGTCATCGGCCGTAATCTTGACGCTGACGGCTGCATCCTTGGCAGGGTCGAACGTAGCGCCTGCTTTTAGATACAGCCCGCCATCGCGAACGATGAACCTGCTGTCGCTTGTCTCGAAGTGATAGGTCTTGAACTGCGCGTTGGAGTCAGGATCTTCCACAATTACATCCGCCACGCGCGTGTCCGCAGGCACTGCTTTTGCAGCAACAAGGCTAGCCGTCCCGTTCGGTGAACCAGGCAGTGCTTGTACGTTGCGCAAAGTCAGAGATGTCGGTGCCTCATTGACATCAATGACATCGATCTCAACGGCACGAACAAGAGCGACGTCCCCGATATGGGCCGTAATCTGAAGATCCACCTGAGCGGCCTGTTCATAGTCGAGCGACGATCCCTGCTTAAGATAGACGCCGCCATCGCGCACCGTAAAGCGACTGTCGCTTACATCAAAACGGGCATTTGCATCGATGTCAGTCATATCGATCGTCGCGACACGAATTTCCGTCGTGCTGTTTTCGCGCACGTCTGCAATGTTCTTCAATCCATATTCGAACTTGCTCTGCGAGGTACCTTTGGCACCCACGTTAAGAACGACGGCGCTCCAGCCTGCGCCTTCCCGCGCAACGAGCACGAGTTCAATTGCACTTCCATTTTTCAAGTCGTCGACATAGGCTTCCTGGAGATAAAGCTTGCCATTTTCGATGCTGAACCGGTCATCGCTTAACTCCAGCGTTGCCTTGGTGCTCACTGTCACATTCCCAATGAGGACAGGTGCCGAAGCTTGTTCGAGGGGCTGCGCTGCGCTGCCCGGGCGATCCGACAGCATCACATGATCGTCGCCCAGCGTATTATACCCGACCACATATTTACCGGGCACCTTTGAGGTAAACCCGATCCACGAGGCGTTCGCGCTGTAGTCGCCATCGGTAAGCGTGGCCGAGTTATTAGACACCTCCAATTCAACAGTGCCATATTTTGTGAGCTGGTTGAAAACGATGGCCTGCGCATCTTTCGCCATCTCGACATCGACAAACTTGTTTCCGACGACCTCAAGCTTTTCGAGCGTACCATAATAGCGGATAATCCCTGCACTATCGCTTGAACTGAGATTGCCGCCGCCAATGAAGGTATTTCCACTAATCGAGGAGTTGCCTACCGCTTCTGACAATTTGATAACCGGAAGATCCTTGACCATGCCTGCCTTCACAACAGGCATGTCTTCAAAGACGTTATTGATGATTTCAATGTCCTTGGCGACGCCATCACGCAAAGGCTTGACCAAAATGCCCGTCGCCTCTGATCCATTCTTCGCTGCAGAGACATAATCTGCCCCGCTGTCGACAATATGGTTGCCCTCGATGACAAGACCCCAGGCCTTGGCATAAATCGCATTGGAGTCTTCCTGCCCCAGCACGCCCTTGAGCTTCACGATTTCATTGAACGATATGCTGTTGTCGCCCCGCTCGCCGGAAATTGCACCGCGCACATCGGCAAAAACAGCCGCATTGTAATCCGATGATGCAGAATAGGAATCGATATCATGCGCGTAGTTGTCGCTGATATCGAGCTTTGTGGTGTGTCCATCGACGACGATATTTTTCTCGGTCCCGATCTTGAAACCGGTCTGATAGCCATTGTTCTTAGCGCTGGGCTGCGCGCGCGCGCCCGTGGCGTCAGACCATTCATTGCCCGTCGCATTGACCTCGGTCCACAATGGCGAGTTGATATCCATCAGGCCCCATGTGCCGACAGCTTTGTTGTCGTGGAACTCGACCTTGCCCGCCTGCGTGGTATCCGAAACATAGGTGTAGACGTTGTTGACGTTGACAAAAGTTGAATTGGTGATTGTTACATCGGGGGACACCTCGAGGATGCTGCCTTCGACGTCCATTGCAAGCGCGCCTTTGTCGGTATCCATCCGATTGAAGCCTGCATCTGTGGTATTGTGAAAGGGCTTGCCATCGGTCAGCTCGACCGCGCCGACAAGCACATTTCCAAAACCTTCAAATGCAATGTTGTTGATGGTAACATCGCTATCCTTGACATAGAGCCAGGCGTCCACCTTCTGGGCGACGAACTTGGGCTGCGTATCGCCATAGCCGTAGATGCCCATGGGAGCATAACGCGGATCGCCGTCGACCACATAGGTGCCCGAGCCAATCTTTCCAGGCGCGCCTTGTTCAATGCAGGCATCAAGCCAGGCATCAATCGACGGGAAATCTTTGGCATCAAGTGCGTTCTTTGGAATAGCGCTGTTTGAACTGTTCAAAATGTCGCTGCTTTCAGATATGCCCGAGGTATGAACACCTCCCGTTGCCAAATCTACCCGTAGTGTATCGGTTTCCGTCGATGCAACTAGATTTGCAAGCTGTGCCATAAAAAACCCCCGAAGCGCCCCGTTAAATTTATCCGAGACGACGCCAGCATCCCGTTCGGCTTGCCGTCGTCCGATGTAGTTAATGCTACTGTAGGGGCGCTAAGCGCAGGCTAAGGACTATGCTTAACTCGTATTAACAGCCGAATTTTCTTCCATGCCAGAAACTTAGCTGGACTTTGTAGTAACCGGGGCAGATTGCCGGGCAGTCAGGCTTTCGCGAGCCTGAGGAGGTCCGGGAGCGCCGGGACAACGGGGGCGCCGGCGACGGCGAAGCGATGGCCGAGGAACTGGTAGAACGACACCCCCAGCTTGCTGCATGTCTTGAGCAGCCCGAGCATGGTGTCCCGAGCGACTCTGCCATTTTCGCTGACGGTTCCACCGGAGATCTTGCGCTTGGTGACGACGGATCGGATGTCGTTTTCCGACCCGTTGGTGTGCAGCGGGATTTCGCGTCGATCGAGGACGCGCAGCAGATCGCTTTTGTGTTTGTGCAGTCTGGCGAGCTGGCGATCGAGCATGATGTAGCCCGTTTTCGCCGTGAAGATCCTGTCGAAGCGGGCCCGCAGCATGCGGGCTCGCTTCGGGTCTGGCGATTGCTGATACGCCTTGAGATCTGCATAGAACCACCAGATCAGCCCGCGCCGGATCTCGACCGCGCGACGATCCGCGGCGTAGGTCGGCTGGAGCTTGTAGACCAACCGCTCCGCGTGCACCCAGCATTGTGCGTGGCACCCGAGCTTGAACTGCCCGGCGCCGTCCGAGACTATCACGGTGTCGCGCAACAAATCCTGTTCGCACAGGCCGCCCCATAGAGCCGCCTCGGTGGCGACCTTGACCGGATTTGGGAGGATGGTGAGCTTGTCGAAGCCCAGCGCCTCTAGATGCGCGCGCCACGAGGCCTCGTCGGCAAAACTTCGGGTTGGATGATTGGCCAGCTGGGTGATTTGCGCCGCCGCCATATCCATCGCGTGCATTTTGGTCAGCGCCGCGTCGTTGACAACGTGATCGGCACGTCCTGCCTGAAGTGTCCGCAGGAAAGCGCGGCGGGACTTCGACTGCGTTGTCCTGAAGATCGTGAACCGATTGTCGCCGGCTTGCGTCACGAACGCGCTCTTGCCCGCGTGGCGCGCAGATGTGTCGTCGACGCTGATCCAGCGCGCGGTATCGAGACCGGTGCGGAACACGGCCTCGTCTTCGGCCACCAGCGCCTCCAGTCCCTTGCTAAGCAGGCGCACCACCCGCCGCTTCGAGATCCGCAGGCCCATGCCGTTCAGCAGCGCGGTCAGCCGCTCGCTGGTCACCTGGCCCTGGAAGTGTCCCGCCGCGATGAACCGGCGCAACTCAGGACCAAAGCCGCCGAGGATACCCGACGGCAGCGGCGCCACGATCCGTTCTCCAGACGTCGTTTCCCAACGCTCTCGGCGGTACCGGACCACCTCGACCGCGATCCGCAGGTCCTGCACCAGCACATCTTCATAGCCTTTGAAGCGTGCGCCAGGCGGCACCGCTGCCGCCTTCAATGTGACCTCGGACGTCACCACGACTTTGTCACGGACCAAGCCGCGCGGGCGCTTGCGCGCTTTCTTGCCCGACGACTTCGTGGTGGCGCCTTCCATGCCCGATGGCTTGAGACCGAATTTGGGGCGAGGCGGCAGACCCTTCAGACGAGCGATCTCATCTTTCAGGATTACGATCTCGGCGTCTTTCAACGCCAGCTTCGCCCTGGTCTCTTCCTGCAGTTCGACCAGCGTGTCCTGAAGACGCTTCACTTCACCGACCAGCGTATCCACCACCCGTCGAAGATCCGACAGCGAGGGGTCATTATCAAGAGCGGGTCCGTTTCGATTCACGGGTATCTTGAATCAGAACTCGGTGCTCTTGTGAACCCCCCGCCCGGCAATCTGCCCCGGCTACGACTTTGTAGTAACCGGGGCAGATTGCCGGGCAGTCAGGCTTTCGCGAGCCTGAGGAGGTCCGGGAGCGCCGGGACAACGGGCGCGCCGGCGACGGCGAAGCGATGGCCGAGGAACTGGTAGAACGACACCCCCAGCTTGCTGCATGTCTTGACGAGAATGCTGGTCCAGCGTGTCGCCGGGTTGGCGAGCAGCGTCTTGAGTTTTGGCCCAAGTTGAACAGTTCCAGCGGAACACGCAGAGAACGTGAGCTGGTAAATATCTGATATTGCTGGGCGTGGATTTGGTGGCAAAACCGGGTGTGCTAATAACATTTTGCCTGTGACTGGCGGTTTGGTTTATTTTTACGGGTGCAGGCATTAACAACCTGACCATGTATGTCGTCGAACGAGTCGCGCGCGGGCACCGCTATCTGTACCTGGTCGAGAGCGTGCGCGAGGGCAAAACCGTCCGCCAGCGCACGATCAAGGCTCTGGGCCGCAAGGATGTGTTGGCCGCCAGCGGCGAACTCGACAGGCTGGCTTCCTCGATCCGCCGCCCCCATCGCCGCTCAATGGTGTCGTCCATACCGATGACCACAAGACCATCGGGCACGAGCCGTTCGACCACAATGCCCAGTAAACGCCTGGCAACGGCACGCGAACTCCAGCGGGCGCGGTTGAGGATCTGGTGATAGGTTGCAAAGTTGGCAGCATCGGCTCGGCCGGTCACACGCAGGCAAGACGTAACGGTCCGTTTGCCCGTGGCCAGCAGGCCGCCCATCACAAGAACAAGTACATGCTCCCTGCTGGGAGCCGTAAAGCAGGGACTCCATGCCTGCAGCCATTGGCGCAGGATCTGGGGGACGGGATCGCCGATAACGGCCTTGTTCTGGTCCAGCATCCCATGCTTGATAATCCCGACTGAAGCACGTTGCAACGCTTGGACTGTTGCCATGCGGCGAGGTGACTCTAATATGCTGTGACCCGACGGCAGCTATGGATGCACCATGAAAGACGAGGAAATCATTCTGCGCATCAAGACGTTCGACGCGGCCAACGGCGGCGGCGTCGGTTGGTATGAGGACAAGGGCGCTTACCATCTCTATCTGCTGGAAACCGAGGCACCGATCGCCCGCCTCAGGCCCATCGCTTCACGTGCCATTAGCAGCAGGGCGTGGTTGATCGATTTCCACACACCCATTGCGCTCCATCGGTAGAAATAATGCTGTACAGTGGTCATGGGCGGAAATAGCCCTGGTGGCAGCATCCGCCACGGCAGTCCGCCCCGAAGCAGATAAAGGATCGCCTCGACAATCTGCCGGTAATCCCAAACTGGCGGACGACCGAGCTTCGAACGCGGCGGGAGCAGCGGTTCCAAAATCGCCCATTCCGCGTCAGTCAGATCACTTGGCAAAAGCAGTTCGGCTCTGGCATACTGCCGCCGGGTGGTGTCGGTCCACATGTGTCACTCCGTCGTCGTTTCGCAACTCCGACTGAATCACATCTCGCTGATATCACCCAACTTCTTTTTCGGTCAGCCTCTTACAGAAACCGTTCTTTGAAACGAGCTTGCTAGTTTGATTGTCGTTGCGCTTTTGCTGGCATTCTATCCGTACCCTGCCTATGGAGATCGTACCGACAGTAATCCGGCATAACTGCAAGAACGGCCGTATGTTTGCTTGTTTTCCATATGAAAGGTTTCGGCCGAGCATTTCCGTCTGTCTCGCTTCATTACCTATTATTTAAGGAAACTATATGCGCATAACGATGATTGGTTCGGGGTATGTCGGACTTGTTTCGGGGGCATGCTTTGCCGACTTTGGCCATGATGTGGTGTGCGTGGACAAGGACCGTTCGAAGATCGATTCGCTCCTTGCTGGCAGGATGCCTATTTTCGAACCCGGGCTCGATCATCTTGTAAGCGCGAATGTTGCGGCTGGGAGGCTCCGTTTCACAACGGATCTCAAGGAAGCTGTCGCCGGGGCGGATGCGGTTTTCATCGCCGTCGGCACGCCATCCCGCCGCGGCGACGGGCACGCCGATTTGAGCTACGTGTACGCTGCCGCAGAAGAAGTTGGTCAGGCAGTGACCGGCTTTACGGTGATCGTCAACAAGTCGACCGTCCCGGTTGGCACCGGCGATGAAGTTGAACGGATCGTTGCCAACGCAAATCCCGATGCTGAATTTGCGGTTGTTTCGAACCCGGAATTTTTGCGAGAAGGCGCGGCGATCGATGATTTTAAGCGCCCTGATCGCATCGTCATCGGGGCCCACCTATGCAGCCGGGCGATGTCACGGCGACATATGCGGATGTCTCAAAACTTCACGCGTTCACGGGGTATCAGCCGCAGGTCATGTTGGCAGAGGGGCTGGAGCGGTTCGTTGCATGGTACAAGGACTATTACCGGGTCTAGGTCGCCAGCCCGATCACATCAAGGTCGGAATATCCATAATGCCATTGCGAGTATTTAGGTTTCATGACGCTTTTGATACGTAGCTCCTGTGGAAGAGCCTTAGGGGTGCACGCCTGTCGCAATGCTTGCGCAGACGGGCATTGCCATTGACTGTCTGGGCACCACGATCGGAGAAATGGCTTAAATTAGTCCTGCCAGTAGCCGTGACAGCACTGCTTGCCTGTTTGGGTGGAGTATTGGTCAGGCAGGCCATGGGGCCAGCGACTGGCCGCCAAGGCAAGGTGTCGGCTTTCAAGGTGCCGCCCGCTACGGCTGACCAGCTGATTGTTGCTCCCTACACGATCAAGGCTCTGGCACCGGACACGGCGCGCGCGATCAATGCGCGTGTCCCCTTCTCCAGCGAGCCAAACCCGGCGGCTAAGCCATTTCTGATTGAAGGCTTGCCCGACGATATTGAGCGGGCCTTAAGCTGCCTGTCAGCGGCACAGGTGTACGAGGCTGGAGGGGATCAGAAGGGGCAGCGGGCTGTGGCGCAGGTCGTGTTGAACCGCCTTCGACATCCAGCTTTCCCCAAATCGGTTTGTGCCGTGGTATTTCAAGGTGCCGAACGCAGTACGGGTTGTCAGTTTACCTTCACATGCGATGGCGCCATGGCACGACGTACCTCTAAGGCCGCCTGGGACGCCGCCCGGGTCATTGCCAAGGACATGTTGACCGGAGCGGTGTTCAAGCCTGTCGGCTACGCAACGCACTATCATACAGACTGGGTCGTACCCTACTGGAGCGAAACGCTCGATAAGATCGTAGCGGTGGACACACATCTGTTTTTTCGCTGGACCGGCAGCTGGGGACGCCCTGCGGCCTTCTCTTGGCGCGGAAAACTCGTCGAGCCGCGCATCAAGTCGCTCGCTCAGCTTTCTCCAGCGCATGATGGAATGATCGGGCTATTAGCTCCGACAGCATTATTGCCATCTGCCGATACGGTATCCGGCCAACCGCCCGTCGCCAAGGCACTGGTGCTAACCGACGGTAGCCAGCTTCCCGATGGCGTTAAACTTGTGTCGCGGTTGCCCGATGCCAATGTATTTATCATTCAGTTTCCCGACAGTCTTGATACCGGTGCATATGGTGAGGTCGCGCGGACATTGTGCAAAGCCTATCGGGAATGCAATCTGATGATCTGGAAGTCCAGCGCCAACGCACCGACGGGGTTCCCACTCAAAAGCGGTGTTTTTTCCTCGATGGCGTTTAACTATGTGCAGGACGAAGCACAAGGATCACACCGAATGTTCTGGAATTGTCGGCATGCTCGGCCACCTGCGGGAGGAAAGTGTATGGGAGATCGGGCTGATCCCTAAGCTCGACTTTGTACGATCAGGTAGCGAAGCATAGTGCCTGTGCCATGCGTTTTAGGCGGGTTGTGGGAATATAGTGCGGTTCTGGGTGCGGCGGGGAGTGTTGATTAATGTCTCCGACCCAGAGTTGGAGGCGGACGGCTCCGATGGCGTCACTGAATGTCAGGCTGGTTTTTCGATACCACGCGGCGGAATAAGGGGTGCTTTTAGTGGTCAACAGATCGCAGGCCCATAGCGATATAAGGCTGTAGAGACCCAGCAGCGCCGGCGTGGTTCGCGCTATGGCTTTGTCGGTCCACTGGCGCTGTGTCTCGACACCCAAGTGCGCGCGGGTTTCGGCAAAGGTGACCTCGATCTGCCATCGGCGGACGTAGAGGGCGATTATCTCGGCGGGCTCGAGGGTGATGTCGGTACTGAAGAAGGCCTGCGGGCCGCGCTTTCCTTCAGGATCGCGAACCAGGACCCATCGGACCGGCAAGACCGGAGTGCCGGGCCTGTACCATAAGGCGATGTCAGATGTGATCTCGAGCATCTTGCCGTTGAGATGGCCATACCAGGCAGAGACGAGAATGCTGGTCCAGCGTGTCGCCGGGTTGGCGAGCAGGGTCTTGAGTTTTGGTAATGCTCGCCCTTTCTGCGCCGGTCGCCCCATCGTGCGTGCCGTTCGCCCCGCAGGCTGCGCAAACAAGTTGGCGTCGAGCCGCAGTCGGCTGATGAGTGTGGCCCGGCGGACGATCGCATGTGCCAGTTCGTGGACAGCAAAGCTGCTGTCGCCAATGAAGATGATCCGCCGACCCGGCAGCCAGCGAGACAGCTGCAGCGCGCCCTGCCGGGCCCAGTCCGTCAGCAATTTATGACGACAGCCGCGTTGACGGTTCGATCGTTCCGAAGGAGCGAGCAACGTCAAGACTGGCAGTGCCTTGATCAGGCGGGTCCATGACACCGGGGTGAGCACCATGAAGCTGAGCCAGCGCAGTCCGCTGGCTTTGACGAAATGGCCGTGACTGGAGCGGACCGGGTCGCGGTAGATACCCCGTGCGGTGATCCGGCGCCCCCATCGCCGTTCAATGGTGTCGTCCATACCGATGACCACAGGACCATCGGGCACGAGCCGTTCGACCACAATGCCCAGTAAACGCCTGGCAACGGCACGCGAACTCCAGCGGGCGCGGTTGAGGATCTGGTGATAGGTTGCAAAGTTGGCAGCATCGGCTCGGCCGGTCACACGCAGGCAAGACGTAACGGTCCGTTTGCCCGTGGCCAGCAGGCCGCCCATCACAAGAACAAGTACATGCTCCCAACTGGGAGCCGTAAAGCAGGGACGCCATGCCTGCAGCCATTGGCGCAGAATCTGGGGGACGGGATCGCCGATAACGGCCTTGTTCTGGTCCAGCATTCCATGCTTCGAATCCTGACTGAAGCACGTTGCAACGCTTAGGCTGTTGCCATGCGGCGAGGTGACTCGAATATGCTGTGACCCGACGGCAGCTATGGATGCACCATGAAAGACGAGGAAATCATTCTGCGCATCGAGACGTTCGACGCGGCCAACGGCGGCGGCGTCGGATGGTATGAGGACAAGGGCGCTTACCATCTCTATCTGCTGGAAACCGAGGCACCGATCGCCCGCCTCAAGCCTGTCGGCACGCGCGACGAAATCAGGCTCGGCTACTGGTCACACCGGCGAAAATGGGAAGATATCGACGATATGGGCGGATGCGTCTTGCCCCTCGATCAAGCCCTCGACCACATCGCTGAAAACAGCATCTTCTGGACCTGGACCTGACCAAAAACGTACAAAGCCGAGCTTAGAGGCTGACCGAAAAAGAAGTTGGGTGATATCAGCGAGATGTGATTCAGTCGGAGTTGCGAAACGACGACGGAGTGACACATGTGGACCGACACCACCCGGCGGCAGTATGCCAGAGCCGAACTGCTTTTGCCAAGTGATCTGACTGACGCGGAATGGGCGATTTTGGAACCGCTGCTCCCACCGCGTTCGAAGCTCGGTCGTCCGCCAGTTTGGGATTACCGGCAGATTGTCGAGGCGATCCTTTATCTGCTTCGGGGCGGCCTGCCGTGGCGGATGCTGCCGCCAGGGCTATTTCCGCCCATGACCACTGTACAGCATTATTTCTACCGATGGAGCGCAATGGGTGTGTGGAAATCGATCAACCACGCCCTGCTGCTAATGGCACGTGAAGCGATGGGTCGGGAAGCTTCTCCCAGCGCGGGTGTCATCGATAGCCAAAGTGTGAAAACGACAGAAAGTGGCGGCCCACGGGGCTTTGACGCGGGCAAGAAGATCAAGGGTCGCAAACGGCACATCGTCACAGACACGCAGGGCCTGCTGGTCGGTGCCATCGTTCAGGCGGTCGAAATTATAGGCCAGATTGGCCAGGGTGAGTTTCGCCTCTGCCCGCTTGATGCCGATGGTGCGGATGAACAGCCCGAACCGGTTTTTCTGATGCGCGAACACATGCTCGATCCTAGCCCGGATAGCGGACTTTGCGGCGTTGGCGCGGGCGGTGGCCCTGGGCATCGGCTTTCCCTTGGGCTTGCGACGGTGGATGCGACTGGTCAACATGCGATCGGCCAGCCATGTTTCGTTCGTTCTGGAGCGGTATGCAGTGTCGGCCCACGGGCTACAGCTTATTGATCCTCAACGTTGGCACGGATCGAGGGCATCGCTTTGCACTTCGATTGGGATGGAGGAGAAACGGCTTTCCGGGATGCGCAATATTGACAGAATGCTATGGCAAGCCCGGTGCAGACGCTTGACAATATCGATGCCGACACGGTGTATGTGGTGCAGCGGGTCGACAGCTGGTGGGTGGGAAATCTATGACGGGCGTGTCTGAAAGATTGAAGCGTATAAGAGAGCAAGCAACGGTTACTGTTACAGGGGATATAAGCATGGCTGCCGTAAATGAAGATACGAAAATGGAACCGCAGTCCTTGCTTACCGGGTCGAGTGAAGCGGCTGCTCGCCAGGCAATGATGAAGCTTAGCTTGGCTCTCTCCAAGCCTCAGGCGCACCCCGATAGCCTCGCCGGTCTAGTATCGGAAATGCTAAAACCGATGCTGCAGGAATGGTTTAACGCAAATGTTCCTGACATAGTGGACAAGCTGGTTGCACAGGAAATTGCAAAGCTGTCGTCAGTGGCTGACTCATAAAGAAGCGTTTTGATTACAGTCGCGTGCGATTCTGCGGGTGATTTGGTTGACGGATGCGATGAAAAGCCAGGTGGTGGCGCTTTCGATGGTTCGCTCGAAGTCCTTGGCGAGGCGGCGGTTGCGGTTCAGCCATGCGATTGTCCGCTCGACTACCCAGCGGCGTGGCAGAAGCTTGAAGCCCTTGGCGGCGTCGGAGCGCTTAATTATGTCCAAGGTCCATGTGCCGATTTTGGTGAGCGCGGTGCGCAGTTTGTCCCCGGCATATCCCCCATCGGCGAAGACGTGACGCAACCACGGGAAGGTTTGGCGGATGCTGGCAAGGACGTCAGGCGCACCGTCGCGATCCTGGATATCGGCGGTGTGAACGATGGCACCGACCAGCAGGCCCTGCGTGTCTGTGACGGTGTGCCGTTTGCGACCCTTGATCTTCTTGCCCGCGTCAAAGCCCCGTGGGCCGCCACTTTCTGTGGGACTGTCAGGTGCGGATTCCGATGATCCCGCGCAGGGATTCCGAGGCGAAGCCGCGCAGCGTTCCGACCTGATCTCGCGCACTTTGTCAGAGCCGTAAACGACGTATTTTATTTTCACGGTATCGGGGTTTGGTCAGTATGCATCCGGTGAGAACCGCGGATCAGGCGGCTTCGCGTTGGTCCTCGGTAGCGCACCAGTTCCAGGGCAGCAGTTGGTGGAGACGGTTCTGTGGGATATCGGCGATGCGCGCGAGAACGTCGGCGAGCCAGGCCTGCGGATCGATGTCGTTGAGCTTCGCGGTACCAATGAGACTGAGCATGAAGGCGGTGCGTTGGCCACCTCGGTCTGAACCGGCAAAGAGCCAGGATTTTCTGCCCAGGGCCATCGCAGGGTCATTCTGCCCATGTCGGGCAGATGGTAGAGTTTCATTATCGCTGGCATCCATATTACGGCGGTCGTTTTCGGCATGAAGGCCGCGAGGACCGGGCCAATGGCGCGATCATCCGGGTAGAGATCAGGCCGGGTGAGATCATCCAGGTCGCAGAGTGGATGCTGGACAGGGCGTTGTGCGCCGACATGGAGATGGGCGAACCGCGCGTTGCGGTGATTGGGCTTGTAGAGCTTCATGGACTGCTTACCGATCGCGGTTTCAGGCAGACTTCGACGGATGGACTCACGGCCATCCAGGAGGCGCGCCATGAAGGCACTACCACGACCCTCGTCGCTATCGATGCTGACCCAGCAGCTGAGCATGCCGCTCGATACGCCGCAGATGCGAGGCCTGAGCGAGGCGCAGCGAAGCGCCGTTGTTGCCAGGCTGGCGACCCTCTTGATGGCCGCAGCCGGCGTCGCGGCGAAGGAGGCCAGCGATGACGGGCAATGATCTCCTTCCAGTCACGGTGCTCAAGCGCAAAGCTGTGGTGTATGTCCGACAGTCGACCCCGGGTCACCAGATCGACCGTGTTGAAGTAGCGGCCCCGGGCGCCGGAGCGCACAACATTGGCGGTGATGGCGATGGCCAGATGGGTCTTTCCTGTGCCTGTGCCGCCGACCAGGACGATATTGCGCCGTGCGGGCAGGAACGCGCCGCTGTGCAATGAACGCACCAGCCCCTCGTTGATCGGCGTGCCCTCGAACCGGAAGGCGTCGATGTCCTTCACGACTGGCAGCCTGGCAGCGGCCATCCGGTATCGGATCGACGCGGCATGACGATGCGTCGCCTCCGCTCGCAGACCTGCACCGTGCGTCGTGCCACCGTCGAGAGCACCGAGTAGCGGTTGCGGTCGAAGCTGATCAGGCAGGTGCCGGTCACGGCATGCTCACTCTCATTGAAGCCGTCGAACGGTCCCAGCATCGGCTGCAGCGCAGATCGTTCTATCTCCAGCACCTGCGCCACGGTCAGCTCGCCCTGTTCAGGATGGGGCTGCCGTTCCGCCCAGCGCCGACACTCGGCCTCCAGCCAGCCATTGAGCTCTTCGAGACTGGCGAACCGCAACCGGGGCTGGAAGAAGCGACCCCGGATCGTCTGCACCTGGTTCTCGACCTGACCCTTCTCCCATCCCGCCGCAGGCGAGCAGGCCGTGGGCTCGACCATATAATGGTCGGTCATAATCAGGAACCGCCGGTTGAAGACGCGTTCCTTGCCGGTGAACACGCTCGTCACAGCCGTCTTCATATTATCGTAGATGCCGCGCCCTGGCACGCCGCCGAAGAAGGTAAAGCCGCGCGCATGCGCGTCGAACAGCATCTCCTGGCTCTCGCGAGGATAGGCCCGAACATAGACCCCGCGTGACGCACACAGTCGCATATGTGCGACCTTTGACCGATCATCTTTTGGCCGTATATGACAACGTCGTCGCCGAAGAAGCAAAGCTTGATCGGAAGCTCCGAGAGCTCGCGCGTAGCGACGAGACAGTGAGACGTTTCATGACGGTTCCAGGCATCGGAACGGTGACAGCCCTGGCTTACCGGCACGCGATTGACGATCCATCTCGATTTAAATCTGCCCAAACAGTGGGTGCCTATCTGGGCATGACGCCCAGACGATTTCAGTCGGGAAACATCGACATACAAGGGAAAGTGTCGAAGTGGGGAGACCGGGCGCTCCGCAGCTATCTCTATGAGGCGGCTACGGTCCTACTTTACAGGACGAAGCGGCGATCGCAGCTCAAGGATTGGGGCGAGCAGCTTGCCCGTCGCGTCGGATCGAAAAAGGCGCACGTCGCAGTGGCACGCAAGCTGGCCATCATTTTGCATTGCATCTGGACTGACGGTACCGAATTTGAATGGGATAAGGGGAGTGCAATGATGCCTGCTTAACCCGCCCAAAAATCACCGGCGTGTAGTCAAAACGCCAGTGGTGCCGTCGTCAGGACGGTGGTGATGGTGACCTCGCTGGATCGGCTGTTGTGGCCTTGGCCAACATCGTTGCACACATAGAGGCCCTCGCCCCGAAAACCATCATGAGGCTCTGACCTCGAAAAGGACCATGACCCTGACGGTCCAGCACTACTGAGGTTGACAGCTACCCGCAATTAAAGGGCCGATCCACAAGCCACCTTGTTCAAATGCGGCACTGGCAGCGCCTCCGGCCAAAAGCTGGTCGAGAAGCGCATGGGGAATAACGGGTTCTTTACGTCGTGACATAGTGGGACTCCTTGTTGCCCATTATGCCCGGTCACACACGGAAATCCTGACAGTCCCCTTTCTGTCGTTTTCACACTTTGGCTATCGATGACACCCGCGCTGGGAGAAGCTTCCCGACCCATCGCTTCACGTGCCATTAGCAGCAGGGCGTGGTTGATCGATTTCCACACACCCATTGCGCTCCATCGGTAGAAATAATGCTGTACCGTGGTCATGGGCGGAAATAGCCCTGGCGGCAGCATCCGCCACGGCAGGCCGCCCCGAAGCAGATAAAGGATCGCCTCGACAATCTGCCGGTAATCCCAAACTGGCGGACGACCGAGCTTCGAACGCGGTGGGAGCAGCGGTTCCAAAATCGCCCATTCCGCGTCAGTCAGATCACTTGGCAAAAGCAGTTCGGCTCTGGCATACTGCCGCCGGGTGGTGTCGGTCCACATGTGTCACTCCGTCGTCGTTTCGCAACTCCGACTGAATCACATCTCGCTGATATCACCCAACTTCTTTTTCGGTCAGCCTCTAAATAGCGGCGGGCACAATGTGCTAGTCGCTAGCAGTGATCCCATTCCCGTCGGTCAGGAGGACAGGTCGAACGCTGATCTCCATTGCGGTCGCGCGCGGCGATGGGCTAGCATTGGTCATTCTTTTATAATGATCTAAAATTGTTATTCCGTTAAGCATTGGTCGCATAAGGCTTCGCTATTGAAGGAACACCGGCTAAAAAGCATTTGCTGCTTTGTTATCCCCATGTGTCAGGAACGGTAATCTCACGATGCGCCATGTCGAGCTCGACAACCCCTTGTTGACAGCGTTGCGCGCATGCAAAACCCATTTTGTTTATGCCGCCATATTCAGCGGCCTCATCAATCTGCTCTACATCGTTCCCTCAATCTTCATGCTTCAGGTATATGATCGCGTAGTTCCGACACGCGGCGGCGCGACGCTTCTCTTGCTTACAGTCGTCCTGACGGTGTCCCTTGTCGTTTTTGCCATTCTCGATGCAGTGCGCCTGCGGCTTTTGCTTCGCGCCAGCATACGCCTGGAAAAACGCGCAGCGCCTGCGATCCTGGACCGAATTCTCGCTGCAGGGGATACGTCGCCTGCTCAACGGTCTCAGGCCATGCGGGATTTCGACACATTGCGCGCAACACTCACTGGCCCGGCTATCGTCGCTTTGTTCGATGCACCCTGGGCACCCATTTACATCATCATATCCTATCTGCTTCATCCCTTGATTGGCCTTCTCGCTTTGCTCAGCTGCGTCTTGCTAGCGGGCGTCGCGATTGCGAGCAATTACGCCACCAAGCAGGGGCTGGCGCTGGCAGTGCAGAAAACAGGACTGGCCAGTCGATATCAGGAATTCTCGATCCAGTCCGCCGAAGTGGTACGCACGCTTGGAATGCGAAAAGCCATAGTCAACAAACATCTTACCGAGCGGATCGAGATTACCAACAGTCAGACATCGGTCGCGGCGATGTCTGGAAACTTTCTGGCAATTACCAAGTTTCTGCGCCTGTTGCTGCAGTCGATGGCATTGGCCTTAGGTGCATGGCTCGCCATCAACCAGAGCATTTCAGCGGGGGCAATATTCGCAGCGTCATTTATTCTGGGGAGGGCATTGCAACCTGTCGAGCAGATTCTCAATGCGTTCAAAAACGTCATGGACGCTCGTACCGCCTATCGCAATTTAGACGGATTTTGCCGGCAACCCCAATTGGCGCGCCAGTACACCAGTCTGCCAGCTCCCGAAGGAATGGTGGAGCTGGAAGGCGTTACAGTCCGGGCGCCCGGATCCGACCAGCTCATTTTGTCCGATATCAGTTTCACCATCACGCCCGGTGAAATAATCGCGCTTCTAGGTCCGAGCGGAGCCGGGAAATCTACCCTGCTGCGCGTACTGGCCGGTGCACTGGCACCCGATGAAGGAGAGGTGCGCATCGACGGAGCGCGTCTGGAAGATTGGGACCGCGAAGCGCTTGCTCGGCATGTCGGTTTCATGCCGCAGACTCCCACATTGTTCCCGGCTACCGTACATGCAAACATATCGCGATTTCGCGCCTATGAGTCAGGCACGCAGGAGCGCCTCGACGAACGTGTGGTCGCAGCAGCCACGAAGGCTGGTGCACATGAGCTTATCCTGCGCTTTCCCAAAAGCTATGATACCATGCTGAATATCGGCGAAGGCAGCGGACTGTCTGCTGGACAACGGCAGATGGTCGCCTTGTCCCGGGCACTATTTGATGATCCCAAAATTTTATTTCTTGATGAACCGAACGCGCATCTGGACATGAACGGCGAGAACAAAATGCTCGAACTGCTCACCGATCTTAAGAAGCGAGGCGCTACAGTCGTGGTGTCCACACACCGCACGGGACTGCTGCAATGTGTCGATAAAATCATGCTCATCAATAATGGCATTCTGCAGGCATTTGGAACGCGCGACGAGTTTGTGCGTCCAACCGCAGCTGTGGGCAATCGCGCAGCCCCGAGCAAAGCGCAAAAGAGTGGCGCGAAGCCACCGCCGCCCGGAAGCAAAGCACAGACCGCTTCGATCGCGCCGCAGTCAGCGTCTCCTGCTGAAAATTCGGGTGACGCATGATGAATTTGAAACTCTTCAAAACGCAGGATATTGGCCCCGTCGTTGACACGGGTTTCGCAGAGCAGGCCCAACTTGATGATTCGCCCGATCATTCGCTCAAGATCGGTATAAGCGTAGCGGTTTTCTTCTTCGTCATCCTGCTGGGTTGGGCTGCCTTCGCCAGGCTTGACGCAGCTGCCTATGGCGAAGGCCAGATATCGGTGAGCGGCAATCGCCAGACCCTTCAGCATCGTGAGGGTGGCATAATACAGGGGCTTTCCGTTCGCGAAGGTCAGCATGTTGGAGCCGGGCAAGTGCTTATCCGGCTGCAGGGCGCCGAGGTCGAAGCAGCCGAACGCGCCCTTGCCGGGAGCATGATCGACTTACTGGCGCAACGCGCGCGACTGGAAGCAGAGGTGCGGGGTTTACCCATTGCATCGCCTAAGGAGTTTGCTTCTTACACAGGCGACGACAAGGACCTCGCGAAACGCGCCATGGCGCTTCAGAGCGATCTGCTTAAAGCCCGCTCACAGGCGCTTCTGGCAAGTCGATCCGTACTTCGGCAACAGGCCACGGGCTATGCGCAGACCACGGGAGGATTTTCCGCTCAGGCGCGCGCCAGCGCGAGCCAGCTTGCTTCTTTACAAGCACAGCTGGAAAGCACAAAAAGGCTCGAGCAGGAAGGCTATGCGTCCGTCAACTCCGTGCGTGCGATCGAGCGTCAGATTCAAGCTCTGCAGGGTCAATCGGCGGACTATGCGTCGCGCGCCGCTGCGGGACGTTCGCAAGTGGGTCAAACCCAGCAGGAGGCCGTCAGTACGACTAGAAAATATGTCGAGGACAGTGCTCAGACACTGGGTAACACGCAATTCCAAATCAACGAGACCATGCCGAAGTGGATTTCTGCAAAACAGCAACTTGAACGCACGATCATTCGCGCGCCTATGGCGGGACGGGTGGTGGGCTTGCGGTATTTTTCCGTCGGCGGTGTCGTCAATGCCGGTGTTCCCATTCTCGACATCGTTCCCGATGCCGCGCCTCTGATCGTCAAGGCCAATTTCGCGCCAGGCGACATAGACGGCGTTCGCGAAGGCGAAAGCGCAGAAGTGAAGTTTCTATCGATGCATGAACGCGACTTGCCGATACTCCTCGGCACGATCAAAAATGTCTCGGCAGACAGTCTACGTGATGAACAGAGCGGGAAAAGTTATTTCGCAGCCGAAGTTGTCGTTCCAACGAGCCAATTGGCGATTCTTAAGACTGTGCGTGGCCCTGATCTTGGAATCCGACCCGGTGTCCCGGTCTCCGTAGTTGTCAAATTGCGCAAGCGTACGGCACTGCAATATCTGCTTTCCCCTCTGACTGAGGCTTTTTCGCGGTCGTTCCACGAACAATAGCACCTGGCAGCCTTTGCAATCGCGAGGGGTGATGGTCAGCTAGCCCGTCTTATTCACCGGTCTTAGAGGCTGACTCATAAAGAAGCGGTTTGATTACAGTCGCGTGCGATTCTGCGGGTGATTTGGTTGACGGATGCCTCCAGCGACGTAATGGGAAGGTCAGTGATAAGCTTCGTACGCATCCGATAGCCGCCGCGAGTTGTCGCGGTGCGGGGGTTTAGGCGGCGATTTCTTCGGCGGCCTGCTGCTGAGCAGCTTTCCAATGCCAAGGGAGGAGTTCGTGAAGGCGGTTCTGTGGGATGTCGGCGATCCGGGCGAGGACGTCGGTGAACCAGGCGAGCGGATCAACGTCGTTGAGCCGAGCCGTGCCGAACAGGCTGAACATCATCGCGGCGCGCTGGCCGCCGCGGTCTGAGCCCACAAACAACCAGGCTTTTCTTCCCCGGGCAACGCTGCGCAGCTGGCGTTCCGCGGCGTTGTTCGAGAGGCATATCCGGCCATCGGCGAGGAATGTGGTGAAGCCCGCCCAGTCGTTCTGAAGGTAGGCGATGGCCTTGGCCACGGCATCGTGACGAGAGAGCTTGCTGCGCGTCTCGCGCATCCAGGCCTCCAGTTCGGCAACGATCGGAGCGGACAGCTCCTGGCGAACGGCCAGGCGCTCGGCGGAAGGCTTGCCGTTGATGTCGCGCTCGATGGCAAAGAGCCGATCGATGATCTCGAGCGCCTCGGTCGCCAGCGGCGAGATGAGCGGCGCGGTGCCCTTTTTCTTGTTGCGCTTGAGCTGCTGCCGGATGTCGACGAGCTTGAAGAATTCCCGGCGTGCATGAACCCAGCAATTTGCGCGCGTCATGGGCTTATCCGCCCAGCCTTCCGCGAACAGGGCATTGAAGCCGGCATATCTGTCGACCTGGAGAATACCGGTATAGCCGGCCAGGTGGGCGCGCGGATGCTCGCCCCTGCGATCGCTGGAGTAGTAGCACAGCGCCACTGGCGGCGCCGGGCCGCCGAACGGGCGATCGTCGCGCACATAGTCCCATATCCGCGCCACGCTGGTTTTCAGTTTGGCCAGAAGTGGAACGGTGGTGTCGTCGGCATGCAGGCGGTCAGCGGCGAGCCCATGAGCCTCCAGCAGCAGGAACAGGGGTTTCACCGCCACGCAGATCGCGCCGATCTGATCCGCGAGCGTCGAGAGGCTCAAGGGGATGCCTTCGGCCTCGAGTCGATCACGCTGGCTATTGAGGGGCTGGTGCAGACCGTACTTCTGGAAGGCCAGGTTTGCCAGGAAGTGCGGCCCGAACATCCCGCGCGGCGTCACGTGGAAGGGTGCCGGTGGCTGGCTGATCTTCTCGCACTTACGGCACGAGACCTTTTCCCGGACCGTCTGGATCACCTTGTGGCGAGCGGGAACTCTCTCGAGCGTTTCGGTGATCGCCGGGGGCAGATGGCTCAGATCGTCCGAGCCGCAGCACGGGCAGAGTTCTGGCGCCGGGATAACGACCTTCTCGCGCGGCACGTCGGCCGGGAAGTCGCGGCGGGTGGAACGCTTGCGGGTGAACGCTGCAACCGTGCTGGTCTTGTCGGCTGCAATTTGGCCAAGCAGTTCGGCCTCGCTGGCATTGGCCTCGAGTTCCTCGAAGGTGAGTTCGAGCTGACCCAGCAGACGCCGGCTGCGCTCGGAACTCGCGCCGTATTTGTCGCGGCGCATCGTCTCGTTCATCAGTTCGAGGTGGGCGTTGCGGGCCAGCAGATCAGCGTTGATCGCCCAAACTTTCGCGACCTCGGCCTCGGCTACGAACAGCTTTACCTGGGCCTGCTCGGCCCGCTCCCGAACGACGGCAACCTCAGCGCGAAGCTGGACGAGCTCGTCGGATGGGTCGCTTGCGGCCATGCTCTTTTATAGCACGAACTTGCCGAAAACCCCAGGATTTAAGCCAGTTTTCCCGCATATTTTTCCCGCCAAGGTGCCTGGACAGGCGGGATTTCTCTCACCTTGATTGACGCTGGGGATCAGCCGACCTGCGTCGGGCGCCAGGTCTCCTGGGGGTTACGCCAGTCTATGCCCTCGAGCAGGCAGGCCATCGCTGAAGCCGAGATCGCGACCGTTCCGTCCTTTGCGGCGGGCCACACAAAACGTCCTTTTTCCAGACGTTTTGCGTATAAGGACATCCCGAGGCCGTCATGCCACAGAATTTTGCAAAGCGACCCGCTCCGGCCCCGGAAGACATAAAGGTCACCAGCATGGACGTCCTTGTTCAGCGACTGCTGAACCTGCAAGGCCAGCGACCTCATTCCCCGGCGCATGTCTGTATGCCCTAGCGCGAGCCAGACCTTACCGCCGCTCGGGACCGGGATCATCGGATCAGCGCCTTCAGAACAGCAGCGGCCACATCCGGCGGCGCCGAGGCGAAGATGTTCACGCGTCGCCCGCCAGGCAAATCCACCACAACAGCTGGCGCAGATGACAACTGGTTGCCGCCTGCCTCGTCAAGCACGACAGCTTCGACGAAGCCGACCTCCGCCGGCGACGCAGCGGCCTGCATTTCAGCTTTGCGGCGCCAAGTGTAAACCAACGCCGTCGACACATCATACTGCCGGGCTAACCAGATCAGCATATAGCTGCTTGGCTGTCCGCTTCTGCTTGCGCGACTTGCCGGATTCCACCCGCAGCCACGTCGTCAATTTTTCTGCAAACTGATCAAGCTTGCTCGGCCGTTTGGGAACCTTGAACGTCGGCTCCACCGCGTCATCGCGCAGATATTTGCGGATCGTGTTGCGCGATAATCCAGTCCGCCGCCTGATCTCGCGAATGGGGATGCCTTGCCGAAAATGCCAGCGGCGGATCACACTGAGTAAGTCCATGTCGATCACTCCGATGCCTCCTGACTGTCAGCCAGGGGCTAGGAAAACATGGGTCAATTCTCAGTGAAAACTTATAACCCTCCCGGGTCACTTCTCAGTGCAACTCAACAGTGCAGGCCATGGCTTTGGACCAGCGCGGCGACGAACAGCGCCACCGATCCCGCCGCGCCGGAAATCATCGCGGGACGCCTCCCCGAAAAAGGCAATGACGATGCCGATGATGAAGGAAGCAAACAGGCCAACCTGCGGATTTATCACCGCGACAAAGGAGAAGGCAATGACTTCGGGTATAAGCGCGAAGGTGCCGACCATTCCGGCCAATATGTCGCGCCGGGCATTGCCCGCGCCATCGAACCATTCAGCGCGGTAGCGCGAAAAAATGTTGCTGTTTGTGAATATACCAACGTCAGCCGCAGAGACGGGTCGTCCAGATGGGCGAAACGCCCCGCGACATGCGTTGTCCAGCGGATCGGCGGCCGGAATAGCCACCCGGAATTGCACCGGGCCCATGCGGATGGCGGTTCCATATCGTGGCCGCGCGCGAACGGCAAGAGTAGCCGGGCCGTTACGCAACGGCACTGTAGGGGCGATTCAGGCAACCTACGCCTCCTCACAAGAGAGATGGTCACTACTTTCCTGAGCAATGGCGTGGTCGATCATCATCCGCGAACGCACGCCGCCTGCGTCGATATTGAGCTTGAGCAGGCGGCGGTCGGGATAGAGCGACAGATTCTGCTGCTGCCGTTCGAGCATCTCGAGATCCTCGCTAAATATTGTGTTCTGCCCCTCACGGACCGTGTCGGTCAGCCTGGCGTCATCGATCGCGAATTGCCGCGCCATGCCCCAGAAATACCAGTGCGAGGTTTCGGTTTCGGGCGTGATGAAATCGACGACGATGCTCGATGCCTTGTTGGCGATCTCCGCATCATAACCGCCCGTCCCGGCCAGAGCGACGCCGACTTCGATCATGACATGGCTGGGCAGCGAGAAACGACATATCTGCCAGCGATCGACATCGGCGTCGCCCGGCAATCCCGCGCCGCGCAGCGCCATCTGCCAGAAGGGCGGTGCCTTGATCCCCTCCATGGTGCGGCTGGTATGGACTTCGTTTCCCTCCACGCGCGTCTTGACCGGCGCTTCGTCGATTTCTTTCTGTCCGATGCTGGAGGAATGGACATAGGTTTCGTGCGTCAGGTCCATCAAATTGTCGATCATCAGGCGATAATCGCATTGGATGTGGAACATGCCGCCGCCATAGGCCCAGCCTGCATCCTCCGCCCAATGGAGATGGTGCAGTTTCGCGGGATCGGCTTCGTCAGCCCGCCCAGGCCATATCCAGATGAAGCCATAGCGTTCTATGACGGCGAAATGGCGGATCGGCGGAAAGCCCTTGACCCGCTGGCCGGGCATGTCGACCGCCTGCCCCTTGCACCCCATCGCAAGGCCATGATAGCCGCAGACCAGATTGCCGTCGCGCACGAAACCCAGCGACAGTGGCGCGCCGCGATGCGGGCAAAAATCCTCCACGGCAGAGGCTTCGCCATCCTGATTACGGAAGAAGGCGATGCGTTCGCCACAGATCATCCGTCCCAGCGGCTTGCCGTCAATTTCATCGGGCGTGCAGGCCACATACCAGGCATTTTTCGGCCAGATGGCCGGTGCGGCTTGCGGTTCGGAAACGGAATGATGCGCGGCGCCCATGACAATCTCCTGCAATCGCAGCCTATGGTTGCTGCGCTTATTGGATCCAATAATGGATATTTGGGCAGACTGTCAAGCGGATCGCGATCGCAGGATGCTTGTCAGGACGATGCGGCGCGTTAGGGAACGAATATGGAGAAACGCATCAAGCCCGGCCAAAAAGTGATCGTCGCGCTGCGCGGCATGATCGCGTCGGGCGAACTGCGCGATGGCGAGAGAATCGGCGAAATCGCGACCGCCGAAAGGCTGGGCGTTTCGCGGATGCCGGTGCGCACGGCGCTGCGCGCGCTGGAGCAGGAAGGGCTGGTCGTGAAGCTGGGCGCGCGCGGCTATGCGGCGCGCGGTATAACCGCCGTGCAGGTCGAAGGGGCAATCGAAGTGCGCGGCGCTCTGGAAGGGCTAGCGGCGCACAGGCTGGCGCTGCGCGGGCTGGACCGGGCAACGGACAAGGCGTTGGCGCTGTGCCTGACGGAGGGCGACGCGCTGTTTGCCAAGGGGCATCTGGCCGAAGGCGATCTGGAGCGATTTTATACCTATAATCTACGGTTCCACGATTTGTTGACGCAGGCATGTGGCAATCCGGCGATCGGCATCGCCCTGTCGCGCAACAATCACCTGCCCTTCGCGTCGGCTGCGGCGCTGGCGCTGGACTGGGATGATCTGATCGCGGAATATGATCATCTGATCGGCGCCCATCGCGAACATCATGCCGTCGTTGATGCCATTCGCGACCGACGCGCCAAGGACGCCGAAGGTTTGATGCGCGCCCATGCCCATGCCGCCACCGGAAGCAGTCGCATATTCGAACGGCTGGGCACGGAAATGACGCCGTCCTGAACGCTGCGCAATTGCGCCATCTATGTCCATCTCGCTGTCGCGATTGCGATCGCCTTTCGCGCCATCAACTCCCTCTAAACGCTTCACTTTCCCGCTGGTGACGCTCGGCCCAGTCGATCGCCAGATCGGCAACATCCTCCCATCCGCTGTCAAGCAATGTCCAGTGCGAACGACCCGGAAATTCCTGATATTCGGTCAATGCAGGCGCTCGCTTCTGCCGGGTAAAAATGGCGCGGGTCATCGCGGCATCCGCAATCAGATCCTTCCCGCCGCCGATCAGCAGCATCGGCGCCCTGGCCGGATTGCTCCAGTCGATCGTCATCGGCTTGATGACGCCATCCCAATAGACTCGTCCCGGCGTAGGCACGATGAAACGGTCATACAGGGCGTCGGCTTCGTCCGCCGCAACAGTCTGGGCAAATCGCCGCGCGAAAAAGCGGCGCGACATGTGCTTCACTCTGTTCCGGCTGAACGGGTCGAGGAAAACGGGAAGGGCAGACACAATGGCATGGGGATAGAGCGCTATGCCGGGCGTCGGTGCCGGATGGATGACCACGCCCGCCACGCCAAGTCCCCGGTCCATCAGATGCTGGACGAAAACAGCGCCAACCGAATGACCAATCAATATCGGTTCCTCCGGCAGGGCGCGAATGATCGCCTCATAATGGGCGACGATCTCCCGCTGGCCAATCTTGCGCAGGCCCCGATGCGGGCTTGCGCGCAGGGCGGCGGGGTCGCGATCATCAAGCGGCCAGTCGGGCGCGATGACCGTATATCCGCGCGCCTCGTACCGGGCCTTCACGGCGTCCCAACTGCTGGCATTGAGCCAGGCGCCGTGGACGAGCAGAATGGTTTTCGATCGGGTCATGACATGTCTCCCTGGTTGGATGCGCTGCGTCAGGCGGTGTAGCGCGCAGCAGCATGATTGCGGGACAGGTTGGGGCGCAGGGCCGCGCGCGCCGCCAGATAGGCGTCGAGATCGGCAATATCGGGCAGCGCGGGAATGGTGATCGTCTCACCCAGATCAAGGCCCGCCATGGCAGCATCGACCATATCATCCACCTCCATCACCATGTCGGCCGGAATATGGGCAAGTTGCGCATCGTCCCAGATGGCGGTGCGTGTGATGCCGGGCAGCACGGCCTGCACCCGCACGCCCTTTGCCCCCAATTCTCCCTGCAACGCTTCGGTAAAGGCAAGGACAAAGGCTTTGCTGGCGGGATAGACGGTGGTGAAGCCATCGGGCATCAACGCGGTCACCGACGTCATGTTGATGATCGTGCCAGCGCCCAGCGCCGTCAGGCGCGGCGCGATGGCAGCAGTCAGGCGCGTTACCGCCAGGATATTGAGGCTGATCATCCCCGTCAGATAGGCCGAGTCCGCATCGACCAGCGTCGTTTCGCCCGCGATGCCGGCATTGTTGACCAGCCCGGTAATCGTCGCGTCACCGCGCAACCGCGCCTCCACTGCGGCAAGACCGTCCGGCGCAGACAGGTCGGCGCTCATCGTCTCAACGCAAACGCCCGTTTCAACGGTCAACTTTTGCGCCAGCGCCGCCAATTTGTCGGCACGGCGCGCGACAAGGATCAGATCATGGCCGCGCCGGGCCAGACGGTCGGCATAGACAGCGCCGATGCCGTCGGACGCGCCAGTGATGAGGAAAGTGCCTTTGGTCATGTCACATGCTCCTGTTCATAAAAAATAACGGGTGGGCCAGAACGCTGGCGCGTCAGTTGCGAATGAAGTCGAGCAGATCGGCGTTGAAACGGTCCTGATGGGTCTGGGTCAGGCCATGATCGGCGCCTTCGTAGATTTTCAGCACCGCCTGCTTCACGATCCTGACCGTTTCATGCGCGGATGCACCGATCGGAACGATCTGGTCGTCATCGCCGTGCAGAACCAATGTCGGCACGTCGAACCGCGCAAGGTCGTCATGGAAATCGCTCTCGGAAAAGGCGCGGATGCTGTCGATCTGCCCTTTCAGACCGCCCATCATGCCCTGCCGCCAGAAATCCGCGCGAATGCCTTCGGAAACGACGGCCCCTTCGCGATTATAGCCGTAAAAGGGGATGGTCAGGTCGCGGAAGAATTGGCTGCGATTATCATATGTGCTTTGCGGATAGCGTCGAATATGGCGATGGGCAGGCCGCCGGGATTGGCTTCGGTCCTGAGCATCAGCGGCGGCACCGCGCCGATCAGCGCTACCTTGGCGACACGCGCCGTGCCGTGAAGACCGATATAGCGCGTGACTTCCCCGCCGCCGGTCGAATGACCCACCAGAATGACGTCATGCAGGTCGAGTGTGTCGATCAGATCGGCCAGGTCGTCGGCATATTGGTCCATATGATTATTGTCCCACACCTGATCCGACCGGCCATGGCTGCGACGGTCATGGGCAATGGTGCGAAAGCCCTGATCGGCAAAGAACAGCATCTGCGCGTCCCATGCGTCGGCACTCAACGGCCAGCCGTGGGAAAAGACGATCGGTTGCGCGTCCTTCGATCCCCAGTCCTTGTAGAAGATGCCGGTGCCGTCGTTGCTGGTCATGATTGTCATGGTGTGATCCTTTCGTTCGACGGGCAGTTGCGCCCTGTGATCGAAGGAATATTATCGTTCAGGGAATAGCGGGATCGGCGGTTCCGACAATAAGCAGGCCAAATCCGACAAAGGGGAGTTCAGCATGACGAATGCGGCGCAGGCGGCTGCTGGTGTGAGTGCCGAAATAGGGCTGATCCTCTACAGCGGTTGCCAGATGGCAATGGTGCATGGGATCACAGATCTCTTCGCCATCGCCTCGCAATTTTCGATGGACCGGGGCGGACAGGCTCTGCGCGTCAGCCATTGGGCGATGGATGGCGAAGGCTGTTTCAGCCGCGCTTTCGACACGCATCCGCAGGAAACGACCGTGCCTGGAATCCTGATCAGTCCCGGCCGCCTGACCGGCCCGCCTGACGCGCAGGAAGCGGCCCCCTATGCCCGCTGGATGCTGGATCGCCATGCACGGGGTGTCGTGCTGGCATCGACCTGCGGCGGTGCCTTTCTTCTGGCGGCAACCGGCCTGCTGGCTGGGCGACCGGCAACAACCCACTGGCTGTTCGCGGACCAGTTTCGCGACCGCTTCCCCGATGTTCGGCTCGACATCGCCAAGATGGTGATCGAGGATGGCGACATCATCACCGCTGGCGGGCTGATGGCATGGACCGACCTTGGTATGCGCATCGTAGATCGCCTGCTTGGTCCCACGATCATGATCGAGACGGGCAAATTCCTGCTGATCGACGCTTCGGGCCGGGAACAACGCCATTACAGCAGCTTCGCGCCGCGCCTGACTCATGGCGACGAAGCGATATTGAAAGTCCAGCACTGGATACAGGGCCGGGCCGAACGGCCGGTAACGGTAGTCGACATGGCAAGGACGGCAGGACTGGAGGAGCGCACTTTCCTGCGTCGGTTCAAGGCGGCAACCGGGCTGAAACCGATCGAATATGTCCAGAATCTACGGGTTGGGAAGGCGCGCGAACTGCTGGAATTCACGAAGAGATGCATTGATCAGGTAGCCTGGGCCGTCGGGTATGAAGATGCAACGGCCTTCCGCCGGGTATTCCATCGCCTGTTGGGTCTCCCGGCGAATATCGCAACCGCTTCTCCAGCAGGTCGCCGCTTCCCGTCGCGGCTTGATCGGCCGCAGTTTGAAAAAGCCCCGGAACCCCGCACGTCGGCGACCCGCTATGATAGGATCGTCGACAGTCCCCCGAATTATGCCAAGCATGTCAGGGTGAAAGCGGCATTTTGGCAGGTGCCAGCGATTCACGTTCCAGAAAACTACATTCCAGAAACTGGTCTACAAGCGGCATGTCGATACAGGCGTCGTGCCACATCCGGCCAGCGATACCAGAAGCCACTATCCATACCATGCCGGAATGGACGGCCCGGCCTGCGCCAGAGCAATCAGCGCCAGTGGCGTGGCGATATAGCTGGCAATGGCGATGGTTCGCGCGCCGATCCGGTCGGCCAGCCTGCCGATGATCGGCGCGGACAGGAAAATGCCGAATTGCTGAAAGGTTGCTGCGCCCGAAACCGCGGCCCGGCTCCAGCCAAATTCGGCCTGCAAGGGCTTTACGAAGAGGCCGAGGGAATAGAAGCCGATGCCAGTCATGCCCACGCTGATCGCCAGCGCCGCGATGAGGACGGACGGCCAGCCAAGCGCAAATTCCCGGCTGACGGCGTGAGGAGTATCTGGGATCATCCCGTCACGTTAAGGACCGCGACAGGCGGTTGGCAATCCGGCACCGATATGGTTTTCGCCAGGTGAACAGCCAGCCGGATGATTTCCAGCCCGGCGCTCAGCTGCCATCGGTGATGCGTGTTCCACCATCCACGACCAGATTATGGCCGGTGACAAATCCCCCGGCGCGCGCGGCCAGGAAGATGGCGGCACCGGCAACCTCCTCCATCTCACCGGGGCGGCGCAGCGGCGTCATCTGCATCCGCCGCGCCATGAAGGCTTCATTGGCGAGCAGGGGCGCGGACAGTTCGGTGCGGATGAGGCCCGGCGACAGGGCATTGACCCGGATATTGCGCGGTCCCCATTCGACTGCCATATTGCGTGCGAGTTGCGCCACGGCGGCCTTGGCCAGTGCATAGGCGTTGATCATGCCATTGCCGCGCAGCCCCGACAGGCTGGAAACCAGAATGGCCGCCCCCCCGCCCCGTTGCGCCATATGCGGCAAGGCGAGATTGCATAGCAGCACCTGACTGCGCAGGTTGATCGCCATCACACGGGCATAGTCGGCCATGTCGATCGCGGCGAATGGCCCTGCCCGCCCGGTGATGCCTGCGTTGCAGACGAGGATGTCAAGATGCCCGAATTGGGTGATCGTGCCATCGACCAAGGCGGCAAGTTGCGCGTCGTCGGCAACGTCCGCCGCAATCCCCATTGTGCCATGGTCATTGGCGACGCGGGCGCAATCGGCGGCATCCTCGCTGGAGATCACCACCTGCGCGCCGTGCGACTGGAGCGCACGCGCGATGGCCAGCCCAATGCCGCGCGTCGATCCGGTGACCAGCGCGACCTGGCCGGTCAGGTCGAACAGGTTCAATGCTTATCCTCCGGCTTATCCTCCGGCAACGGCTGGCCATCATGCAGATAGGCGGGTGCCTCGATCAGGATGAACGCGATGCGGCACGGCGTGTCGGTGACATTGCGCCATAGATGGTTGGTGCCGCGCTGGACGATGATGCCGCCTTCGCGCACCGTCGTCACCTGACCATCGTCCAGTTCCAGTTCGATTTCGCCCGACATGACGATGCCATAGTCGATGCTGTTGGTGCGGTGCATCGGCGATTGCTTGCCGGGCAGCATGTCCACGATGCGGATCACCGATCCCCGGTTGAGAGTCAGGCCAGCGTCGCGCAGCCGGCCGTCGGTTTCGTCATTATTGTCCGCAGGGACGGTCGGCGTCGTCCAGAGCAGCAGGAAGGACGCATCGCCCGACGGGATCATCCGGGTCGGCGTTATATCTTCCGATTTGAAGATGGCGCGGCCATCGACATCATGGCCGGTGACGACGCGCTGGACCGGGGGCAGGCCTGAATCGCTTAGTTCGGTCATGATGATGCTCCTGCATAAGCGACGACCTGCTGGTCGATGATACCGAAGAGCGCGCGACCGTCCGGCAGCCGTCCTTCCATGCGGACACGGTCGCCAAAGCGCATGAAGGGCGTGCGGGCCGCGCCTTCGTCCACAATCTCGATCCCGCGCCGCTCGGCAATGCAGGAGGAGCCGACCCGCCGGAAATCGGGGTTCGATACCGTACCGGACCCGATCACGGTTCCAGCGACCAGCGGGCGGGTGCGCGCGGCGTGGGCAACCAGATCATGAAAGCCAAAACCCATCGGTTCGCCATTGGCGGCGCCGAAGCGGGTGCCGTTCCAGTCGACCAGCAGGTCCATGCAAACGCGCCCGTCGCGCCACTGGTCGCCCAGTTCGTCGGGGGTTACCGCGAACGGAGCCATGGTGCAGGGCGGCTTGGCCTGCACCCAACCAAAGCCGCTTTTCATTTCCGGCCCGGCAAGTGCGCGTAGCGACCAGTCGTTGATCTGGACGATCAGGCGGATATACGCCATTGCCTGGTCCGGCGTGACGCCCATTGGCACCGCGTCTACGATGACGCCGAACTCGCCCTCGAAATCTATGCCCAGCGCCTCGTCAGGCATGGGAACATCGTCCAGCGGGCCATAGAAATGGTCAGACACCCCCTGATACATCAGCGGGCGGCCGGTCTTTTCCGGCACGACGCCCAGCACCTTGTCCATCAGCGCGCCATGGCTTTCGAATGCGGATCCGTCGAGCCATTGCCAGGCACGCGGCAGGGGCGCGGCGAGCGTGGCGGGGTCGAGCGGATGCGGGAAGTCGGCAATTGCGGACAGGGCGGGATGAACATCAGCCCACGCCTCCATCGCCGCCTGAAGCGTGGCGACCGGGGCGTCGGCAAAATGGCTGCCATCGGACGATAGCAGGATCAGCCGCCCATCCCTGCTGCCATCCCTGCGCGTTGCGAGCCGCATCGTCTCTCCTCTTCCATGGCTTGTGTTCGACCGGCGATGGGACAGGGCGGAGACAGGGTCAAAGTCAAAGCGTGGATAGTCGAGTTCCAGCGTTTCAATTTGATCCCCGCCGCGCGAGGCCGTCTGTGGCGGGATGAATGAAGCCGCGCCGCGCGGAGGGCGCGACATTTGAGAGGATTTGCATGTTCGAGCCATTCCCCGGAAATTATGTCTGGAACCTGGCCACCAATCTGGCGCTGGTATGTGGCGGCAATCATGGCGAGATTGACGAAGCGAACCGGCCGATCATTGAGGCGGCCAAGGCCGGGGCGGACGCGGGCAGCGCGCGGATGTTCGATAGCTGGATCGCGGTCGCCGATCAGGTCGCGGCCAATGCGGCGGCGGACGAGGCGGCGGGCTATGCCCTGTCGGCGGGGACCAAATATCTGCGCGCATCGGGCTATTACCTGGCCGCAGAACGGATGCAGAGCCGCGATTATGCGCCACGCTGGGCAGCCTATGACCGGGGGCTGGACCTCTATGCCAAAGGCGCAGCGCTGCGCGGATTGCATGTCGATCGTGTCGAGATAGCCTATGAGGGCAGCGCCTACCCTGCCCTGTTCGTTCATGACGGATCGGGAACGGCGCGCCCCGCTCTGGTGTCGGTCAATGGCCTGGATTCGATGAAGGAGCAGGTCAATATGGCCGGTCATGGCGCGGCCAATCTGGAGCGGGGGATCAACACCCTGTTCGTCGATCAGCCCGGCACCGGCGAGGCGTTGCGCAAGCGCGGGCTGACAGCGGTGTTCGACGCGGAACGGTGGGGATCGCCCGCGTTCGACTATCTTCTCACCCGGTCCGACGTGATCCATGACAGGATCGGCATATTCGGCCTGTCCTTCGGCGGCTATCATGCGCCGCGCATCGCCGCCAATGATCCGCGCTATGCGCTGTGCGCGGTGATGGGCGCGAACCATGTCTGGGGCCAGCGCCAGCGCGAGCGCGTCGCCAATGAAGGCGAAAATCCGGTGCCTCATTATTGGGACCATGTGATGTGGGTGTTCGGCATCGACAATCAGGCGGATTTCCTGACCTATGCCGACCAGATCACATTGGACGGGCAGGTGGAAAAGATCCGTATGCCGTTCCTGATCACCCATGGCGAAAATGACCGGCAGATCCCGGCGTTTAATGCGCATCTGAGTTATGATCAGGCGGTCAACAGTACCAAGCGGACGTTGCGGATGTTCACCAAAGCGGATTTCGAGGTCGAGCATTGTGGCGCGGACAATGGCACCGGGATGCGCGACTATATCGCCGACTGGTGCGCGGCGACCTTTGCGGAAATGGGCTGATGGCCGATTTCACCTTTCATCATGGCGGGGTGAGCGTTCCCAGCCTGGACGCGGCGATCGACTGGTATGGCCAGGTGCTGGGATTCGAGGTCGAGAGGCGTTTCTATATCGCGGCGGCACGATGCCATGCGGCGATGGTGCGCAAGGGCGTGCTGCGCTTCGAGCTGTTCGAGGTGGAGGGTGCCGCGCCGCTGCCCGACGACCGGCGGCATCCGCCGTCCGACCTCCAGACCCATGGCAACAAGCATGTCGCCTTTCGCGTCGATGATCTGGAGGCATTTCTGGTCGAGATGAAGGGCAAGGGCGCGGCAATCGCCTTTGTCGTGCGGGAGGCGTTTGGCAAAGGATGCTTCCTGCGCGATTGCGCGGGCAATCTGATCGAATTTGTCGAGGAGGCGGATCTTTAGGAAGTTCGCCCAGTTCGGGCATGTAGAAAACAGCCACTTATATCGCACAAGTGGCTGTTTTTGCTATCATATTGCATGTTCGTCCGCTTGCGTAATATCCGCCAGTCTGCCCGTCACGGGCAGCTTGCCGGGGCCGGTCTTGCGGAACGGTTCGAAGCTGGCGCGGTCGGCGTCGAAAGCCATGTCCCAGGGGATATTGTCGCCCCGGAAAATGGGGGGGGCGTTGTTGGACCAGAGCAGCGAACCAAAGCGGAAGTCCCAGGCGCGCGGCACCCAATTGTCGTCCAGATAATCGGTGTCGGCATGATATTCCGCCTCGCCCGCTTTGCCGGGCATATCGCAATAATAATAGATGGCCGATGAGATGCGATGGCGCGAGATGCCGCCGGAGCTGTTCATCGTCTGGTTCTTCCAGCCCTTTGCCTCCATGATATTCGCGCCGAGCATGACTTCGTCGATATCGTCCATGCCAAAGGCGATGTGCATGAATTTGAAATGGTCCGGCGCGATCGGCAGGTCGCAATTGACCCAGAAGATCGCATGATGTTCGAACGTGCCGTCGGCGCGGGAAAAGATGCCCGTCCCCTTGCTATGATCGACATAGCGAAAGCCCATATGTCGTTCGTAAAATTCGAAGCTGCCGACATAGTCGGGCGAGAAGAAGACGACATGGTTGATCGTCTTGGGGATCGCCCTGCGCCGCCAGATGCGGTGCTGGTTGAAGCGGGGATAGTGGCCCGGCGTGTTGACCGGGCTGGCTTGACTGACCACCGGGCGTTTGGCCCAGACGCGCAGGGCGATGGGCTGGCCATCGGGGCAAAGGCAGTGGACAGTGCCGTCATCGTCGCGGCGGACGGGGACTTGGGTAGCGAGGCTGGTGGCAATCTGGTCTAGCGCGTCGGCGCTGTCCACGCCCCATACGGTTTCCTTCAGCCCATCGCCGGGGAAAGGATCGGGCGAGGGCAGGCGCGCGTCGCCATGGCGGTAGAGAGTGACGCGCGAACCGGAGGCAAGGCGAAAGATGGTTTCATGCTCGTCCGCTTGCTCCAGCGGCAGGCCGAAATCGGTCCAGAACCGCGTATGTTCCGCCAGATCGGCAACCCCGAAAATCGCGCTCTCAACGCCCAAAATGCTCATGCATAACTCCTCATCCTGGGCATCATCATGGCGGCGCGGGGGACGGCGTGGAAACGCATTTCATGGGACGCTGCTATCGGTGGGGCGGATAGGTGGGGGCTATCGACAAAAAAGCAGCGCGCGAGGCCCGCCCCTACCCCCGGCCCCTACCTTGAAGGGGAGGGGTGATTTTAAGTTGCGCTACCCACGGCGGAACAGGATCGTCAGCAGGAACAGGATCGTGCGCCAGTCCAGCAGTTTGAGCGCCGCGCGCGCCTCTGCCGGGGTGAGTTTGGCGACCATCGGCATCGCGCCGAATATCTTGCACCGGATGATGAGCGCATTGCCTTCCCGCGCGATCTTGCGAACGGTCATCAGTTCCTTGTCCTGCGCATCGAGGATTTTCATGACCGGCGGTTTGCTGTTCGTCATTGCACGGCTCCTGCGCAGACCTTGTCATAATCAATGCCCATATCGTCCATCATCTGGATCGCGGTGGCGCGGCCTGCGCCGAAGACGCCGCCGCCCGGATGCATGAAGGGGCCGACGAGATAGAGGCTGTCGATCCCCGGCACACGGAAATGGCCCAGATCAGGCGTCGGGCGGTGGCCGACAGTCTGATACATGAAGGGCGCGCAGCCATGAATGTCGCCCTTGACGAAACTGGCCGGGCTGTCGCGTTCATGATCGAGGGGCGAGCGGACCAGCGATCCAATGATATTATCCTCGTCCAGATTGGAGTAGAAAAGGCGATATTGGCGCAGGCTTTCTTCCGCGATTTCTTCCTTCATCCGGTCCCATGCCGCCGGGCCGCCTTCGTGCAGATCATAGGGGGCGAAGGTGACGCCGTAGAATATGCCACCACCGGCTGGCGCGCGGCTGGGGTCGTTTGACGTGTTATCGCCGCCCGCGATCAGGCGACGGGGTGGCACCACGCCCCGGCGCAAATGGTCGTAGTCCAGCAGCATGTCGCGCATCGTATGGGTCTGGAGCAATTCGGTCATCACCCCGCCCTCGGCTTCGGCCCAGCGCAATTTCGCCTTTTCTTTCAAGGCCATGTGCAACAGGTTGATCGAGAAGGTGGAGGGCGTGACCCGTTCCGCGCGTTGCAGTACGGGTTCGGGGGTTTCGCTGACGAATTTGCGCAGCACATGGGGATGGATCGCGCCGATGACGCCATCCTTCGCCATGATGGTTTCGCCGTCGGTCAGTTCCAAGCCCGTCGCCTTGCCCGACGAGACGATGACTCGCTTCACCTCCGCATTGCAGCGCACTTCGCCGCCCATATGTTCGATCGCGCGGACCAGCGCCTTGCTCAGTTCGCCCGATCCGCCTTTGGGCATCGACACGCCATAGGTATGAATGATGCCAGGCATCAGCAGAGCGCCCATGCCCGTCCCCAGTTCGTCGGGCATCTGGAGATTTTCGGTGACGAGGCGGACGATATGGATTTTCAGCCGGTCGCTTTCGAAATATTGGTTCACCACATCGAGCGCGGACCGCTGCATCACGTCGAGCAGGAAGCGCCCCTCCTCCGACTGGTCCATCATCGCGACGAAAGCACCCATCGGGAAGGGCGGCGCGTAAAGGCCGCCCATGAACATCGGCAGCACGCTCTGGCTGATGCGAACGAAGCGGCGATAGGCGTCGGCATCGCGCGGGCTATATTGGGAGATTTCCTGACAGGTGCGGTCGAGATCCTTCCAAGACCGCATGACGGTGCCATCGTCCCAGATGCTGACATGGGGCAATTCGGGATAGATATAGTCGAGGCCGAATTTGCCGATCAGGCCCAACTCGTCCTCGCGGATCATCGGGTTGCCCTGGATCATAATATGGACGTTGCTATGTTCGTCATGCCAGTAACCCGGCGCGATGAGTTCGCGGGTCGACACGCCGCCGCCGAAATGGGGTTTGCGTTCGAGGACCAGCACCTTCTTGCCCGCCTTGGCCATATAGGCGGCGGCGGTCAGGCCATTATGGCCCGCACCCATGACGACGATGTCGTAATTGCTCATTAATGCTCTCCAAAGAAGGCGCGGAATTGGGCGATGCCGGGGACGTGCGACGCGCAGCCGCCATCGGCGACGATCAGTTGCCCGGTGATGTTGCGGGCGGCGTCGGACGCGAGGAAGGCAGCGACCTGCGCGATGTCGTCCGGGTCGCCAAGCTGGTCGCGCAGGGTTTCGGCCTCCACCGCTGCGCGCAGGGGTGGCGGAAAGGCAGCGCGCAGCGCGGGCGTCATCGTCATGCCGGGCGCGACCGCGTTGCAGCGTATGCCATCGGGACCATGGCTGGCGGCGATGGACCGGGTCATCTGGATGATCGCCGCCTTGGACGAGCTATAGGCCGCCTGGATCATATGGCCTTGCAGCGCCAGATTGCTGACGGTGTTGACGATATTACCGCGCGTGGCGCGCAGATGGGGCAGAGCGGCGCGGCAGGCGACCATGGTGCCGCGCACGTTGACGGCATAGGTGCGGTCCCACAGCGCCATGCCCATATGTTCGATATCGCCATCCTGCTGCGCAATGTCGGGACCGAGCAGGGCGGCATTATTGTGGAGAATATCGAGCCGACCGAAATGGGCGATGGTGGCGGCGATCATCGCCTGCGTGGAGACTTCGCTTTCCAGATCGAGCGCGACGGCCAGCGCATCGGGCAGGGTCGCGGCCAGCGCCTGTGCCACGTCGAAGGCAATGTCGGCGATCGCCACGCGCGCGCCACGCGCCGCCATCAGTTGCGCGGTCGCCGCGCCGATACCCCCCGCGCCGCCCGTGATGATCGCTACCTTGCCGTCCAGTCGGATCGCATCGGCCTGCATCGCCCTCTCCTCTCTTGCTCTTGTCGCAGGGCATCATAAGGTGGGCGGCAGAGGGGAGAAGACGGCACTTTTTTGTGCCTTCGATTTTGTGGAAAGCATGACGGATTTTGCCGATTTCGACGCCGGTCGCCGGGCCGGGCTGAACGCGCTGGCAGGCGAGATGGCGGTGCATGGCGCGGCGCGCGATGCGCCCATTCGCACGCTGTTCGGGCTGCTGGGCGATCGCTGGTCGATGCTGATCCTGCTGTTACTGGGGATCGGGCCATTCCGTCACGCCGAATTGCGGCGATTGCTCGACCGGCTGAGCGCGGAGGGCAGTATTTCGCAGCGGGTGCTGACGCTCAAGCTGCGTCTGCTGGAGCGCAACGGGCTGGTCGCGCGCTCGGTGAGCGGGGATGTGCCGCCCAGGGTGGGTTATGCGCTGACCGATCTGGGGGGCGAACTGGTCGGCGAAGCGCGGGGGCTGTTGGGCTGGGTGCAGGCCAGCGGCGCCCGGATCGAGGCGGCGCGCGCCGCGTTCGATGCGATGGAGGATTAACCGGCGCTTCGCCCCGCTGCGGCGGTGTCGCTCTGGAACTGGGCGGACAGGGCTTCGTGGGTTTCGTCCTTCGGGCGGAGCAGGTCGAGCGAAACGACCCGGCCGTCGGCGGTGGCATCGACCGGCGCCTGTGCGCTGGCGACGATGCGTTCGACCAGCCAGCGGATCGCGGGATCATTATTGCTGCTGATATGCCACTGGATCGCTTCGCGGATCGGCGGCATGTCCAGCGGCACTTCGCGCAGGGTTAGCGGCAGATAGGCGGCCAGCTTGTTCGCCAGCCGCCGGTGCATGGTGGCGATGCGGTTGGAGCCGATGACGAGGCCGGGCAGCGACAGGAAGCTGGGGGCGACGATCTCGATCCGGCGCTGGCGCTTTTGCCGCCGCACGAACCAGTCCTCGAACGCCGAAACACGCCCGCGACCGAAGCGGGCGGTGACATGGCCGAGTTCGAAATAGAGTTCCTTCGTCATCGGCCCGGCCATGGCGGGATTGCCGTTCCAGCCGACGACGACATAGTCATCCTCGAACAATATCTGGCTCGGATGATCGGCGGAAATCGCATAATCGATGGTGATGAGCAGGTCGACAAAGCCACGTTCCAGCGATTCCAGCAGCACTTCGGTCAGCGGCTGAACCTCGAACCGCATGTTGGGGGCCATCTGGTTGACGTCGGTCAGCGCCGTCGTCAGCAGCACTTCGGTGATATAATCCGACGCCATCAGCCGAATGGAGCGGTCGCAGGTCGCCGGATCGAAGGGCGGCGGCACGGCGATGGTGGTGCGTATCTGGTCCAGCACGGCGCGGACCGGCTCCACTAGTCCTTCGGCGCGGGCGGTCAGCACCATCTGCCGCCCCTTTTGCACCAGCAGGTCGTCGGCGAAATAATCGCGCAGCCGCCCCAGCGCGGAGGATGTGGCCGATTGCGACAGGCAGATGCGATCCGCCGCCAGGCTGACGCTGCGTTCGCTGAGCAGCGCGTCGAGTGCCACCAGCAGATTGAGGTCGAGCCTGTCGAAGCGCATAATATCTCTCCCGTTTCACCCCGCCGCTATCACCGACAATGCGTTGGCGACCAGCGTAGCAGCATCGCCATCATGGGCAAAGCCCGCACGGGCGGCGGCAGGCGTGGCGAGCGGGGGATGCGCGCCGAATGCCGCCTCCAGCCCGGCGTCGGGACGATAGCTGACAAGATCGGCCGATGTGCCGCACTGGCGCGCAATCTCAGCGGCCAGGTCGCCCATGGCGATGCGCTGCGCCGGTAGAGTGACGACACGTGTGGCGGGCATCAGCGCCGCATCCACCGTCAGCGCGTGGACCAGATTATCGGCACAGCGCGCGACCGATTGCGCCCAGATGGTCGCGCCCTGCGATACCGGGCAGACGAAAGGTTGCCCCGCACGCAGGGCGTGGAACAGGTCGCTCATGAAGGCCGATTTCATCCCCGACGGTCCCTTGGGCCGGGCGAGGATGCCGGGCAGGCGGACGCTGATCCCGTCGATTTCGCCGCGATGGTGCATCATAGCGACAGCGATTTCCATCATCGCCTTATGCCCGCCATAGACCATGCGGGGGGCAAGCGGGGTGGCGTCATCCACGCCCGCAGCCGGAAGCGGATCGCCGAACACCGCGATCGAACTGGCATAGACGATGCGGGGGCAATTGCCCGCTGCCTTCGCCGCGTCCAGCAGGTCGTACATCGCGTCGATATTGATCCGGCGCGATGCGGCGGGGTCCGTTTCGGCTGCACCGCCCGGCACGGTGGCCAGGTGGACGAGGGCATCGCAGCCGTCGGCTAAAGCGTCGGCCCGGACAGCCGCGGACGCGATGTCGCCGATCACCGCCCGCGCGCCAGCCGGGATACCGCCCGCCATCGCATCCATGCCGACGACATTTTCGCCTGCATCGAGCAGGCGCTGCACCAGTTGCCGCCCGACGAAACCGCCCGCGCCCGTTACGATGATCGTCATGGGTTCAATACCTGTCTGAATAATGGTCGCGCACATCTTCGCTATAGCTGCCGAGCGGATAGGCCAGCATCTGCGCATTCCAGCTGTCCCATTGCAGCCGCATCGCTTTCAACCGGGCGGGATCGTCAGGCGCGCGATCGGCGCGTTCGCGTTCGTCCTGCGCCAGGTTGAACAGATGCTCCTTGCCGCCCAGCATCAGATATTTCCAGTCACCCTGCCGCAACGCCGCCTGTCCGTTCGCCCTGAACCGCCAATAGAGGGTGCGATCAAACGGGGCGACCTTGCCAGTGAGTTGCGCCGACAAGTCGATGCCGTCGAACGTCCCGGCCTTCTTTACGTCGCCGCCCGCCATCGCCAGCAAAGTCGGCAGGAAATCCATTGAGATCATGACCTGATCGGAAGTGGAGCCGGGCGCGATATGTCCCGGCCAGCGTACCAGCAACGGCACCCGGATGCCGCCTTCCAGCAATTCCCCCTTCACCCCGGTAAAGGGCCAGGTTTCGGAAAAGCGCTCGCCGCCATTGTCGCTGGTGAAGATGACGATCGTATTGGCGGCCTTGCCGCTGCGTTCCAGCGCGGCGAGCAATTTGGCGACATTCTGGTCCATCGCCTCGACCATTTCCTTATATTTGGCCAGGCTGCCGCCATTATAATGGAAGGACGCGCCCAGCGTGGGGGCGATAGCGGCGTCCTCGCGCCCTTCCCATGGCCAGTGCGGCGCGTTGAAATGGAGGCTGAGGAAGAAGGGCGTGTCGTCGGGCGCTTCGATGGTTTTGACCGCTTCGTCGCCGAACAGGTCGGTGAGATAGCCGTTGCGTTCGATCGGCGTATCACCTTCGGCCAGGCCAACTCCGACATCCTTGTTCCCCATCACCATATGATGACGAAAATAGTCGGCGGCCCCTTCGATGATGCCGAAAAATTCGTCATAGCCATGGCGCAGCGGGCTATGTCTGGGCGGCTCACCCAGATGCCATTTGCCGACCAGCTTGGTGCGATAACCCTGCGCCCGCAGGACCGACGCGATGGTCGGGCGGTCCGCCGGCACGCCGATCCCGGCGGGTGCGCCCGGACCCAGCGGTTCCTCCATGCCGATCGGGAAGCGATATTGGTAACAGCCGGTCAGCAGCGCGGTGCGGGTGGGCGAACAGATGGCGCTGTTGGCATAGCCCTGGCGCAACTGGACACCCTGCGCGCCGATGCTGTCGATCGCAGGCGTGCGGATATGGTGCGACCCGGTGCAGGACAGGTCGGCATAGCCCAGATCGTCGGCCATGATGAAGAGGATGTTGGGGCGGCCTTTGCCCGCCGGGGCAGCGGCCCCTTCCCCGCTGGCGGCCAACGCGCCGAGCGCGCCGACACCGCCGATGAAAGATCGTCTGTCCACCTGCATGTGCCTCTTTCCCTCCACATGGTTGAGAGCAGGACCAGCGGCCCTGCCCTCTTTAGCGTCTATGTCAGTCCCGGTCAGAAATTGGCCGAAAAGCGCACGCCATAGGTTTGCGGCGCAGTGTAGCGGGCGATCGCCATACCGATCGGCGAGCGTTGCGGCGTGGCGATGCGACGCTTGTTTTCCAGATTGTAGAGGAACGCGCCCAGCGACCAGCCGCCGTCGGCTGCGCGCAGGGTCAGGTTAAGGTCGGTCTGCCAATAGCCACGGATATTTTCGAAATCGAGATATTCGAACGCGCCCCACTGGCTGGCGCGCCAGGCGGTGGCGACATTGCCGACCAGTTCGAGCGAGCGGCCGAGCGGCACCACCTGTTCCGCGCCCAGATTGACGGTCCATTTGGGCGAATAGAGCAAGGGCTTGCCCGAACAGTTGAAATCCTTGACCGGCGCGCCGCCTGCGGCCGCCCCGGTCAGGGTGAAGGGGCAGGCGATATTGTCGCGCGGCGATGCGGTGTAGAGGTGCAGATCGTCATAGCGGGCCTTGAGATATTGCACTTTCGCGTTCAGCGTGGTCGTGGACGTCGCCTTGACGATGGCGTCGACGTCGAAGCCCTTTATTGTCGATTTTCCCGCATTTTCGTTCGAATTGATGAGCGTGCCGCTGGTGTCGACGGTGAAATAGGTGATCTGCTGGTCCTTATATTTCCAGTAGAAACCCTCGACGTTCAATTGCACCTTGTTGTTGAAGAAGCGGTTCTTCGAGCCGACCGTATAGGCAGTGATAAATTCGGGGTCGTAGCTCGACTTGCCCTCAGCCACCTGGAAGCCGCCCGCGCGATAGCCGGTTTCGACCGTCGCATAGAGCAGGTTCGCCGGGCTGACGTCAAATTCCGCCGACGCCTTCCACGTGACGCGCGAATAGGTGCCGCTGTCGACCACGGGATTGTAGGTTTTCAGGATCGTCCCCTTGCCGTTGAGCAGGGAAAAGACCTGGGGATTGGCCTGATCAGTGCTGCCCGCCGCGATCCAGCCGTTCGTCGCCAGCCAGTTGACCGTATCGCCCGTCGTCAGGAAATTGGGATAGCGCGGCAGCGCGCCGGGCGCGGCGCAACCGGCCGCGAAGGAGGCGGGCGGCGTGATATTGGCTGGCGGCAGGCCACCGCAGAAGGTGATGAAATTGTTGATGATGCCATCCATCGCCTTCTTGTCGCGGGTATAGCGGGCGCCACCGACCAGACGGAAGCGATCGCTGAGATTGGCAGTCAGCTGGCCGAACGCTGCCCAGCTTTTCGTCTTGTGGGTATAGGATTGGATCGGCAGGACAAATTCCTGATTATATTCATTCTGCGCATCGATCTTTTCATTGAAGTAGAAGCCGCCGACGACATAATCGACCATGCCGGCCGCCCCGGCCAGGCGCGCTTCCAGACTATATTGCGTGTCCTTTTCCGCACTATAGGCCGTGTTGAAAGCGGGGCCGTAAAAGAAGCTGTCGCCGTTCGATTTGCGATAGGCAGGCACCAGCGTGAAGGTGCCGATGTCGGTTTTCCAGTTCAGTTCCGCGTTCACGCCCCAATAGGTGTAATCGACCGACTGCTGCTGGTTCATCGCGTTGAGGAAGCCAAAGCCCGGCGCGCCGATCAGCGTCCGGCGATAGGCGTTGGCCGCCGCCGTATTGAACCCTTCGGACGAATCCAAGGTGGTGGGCGTAAAGCTGTAGCCGGTCGGTCCCGGCGTATAGGCGCCGATATAGCTGCCGCCCGGCCCGACGCCGCCGACCTTGGTCCAGTCCGCGCCGATGCGCAGCGAGATGTCATCGCTCGGTTCGATCAGAAATTGCCCGCGCAGTCCGCTGCGCTTCAGGTCGTCGCTGCCGTCGCGATTATAGCCATCATGCACCTGCCGCGTGGCGGCGATGCGCAGGGCGCTGTTGTCGCTGGTTGCCAGGTTCAGATAGCCATCGACTTTGACTGCGTCATAATTGCCGAACGATCCGTTGAAGCCGCCGCCGGTCTTGCCCAGTTCCGGGCGGGCCGGAATGATGTTGACTGCGCCGCCAGTGGCGTTGCGACCGTAAAGGATGCCCTGTGGCCCTTTCAGCACCTCGACACGGGCCAGATCGTAGAAGGCGGAACCGAAGGCACCCGCCGCCCGGCCCAGCACGACGCCGTCATAGCTGGGGGTGACGGCAGGGTCGTTATAGCTGCTCGACGTGATGTTGCCGACGCCACGAATGAAGATCGACGTGTTGGACCCGCCGCCATTGGTGATGGTTATCGCGGGGACCCTCTTGGTGATATCCTCCGCCTTGTTGATACCCTGTTGCAGCAGGTCGCCGCCGGTCACGGCGTCAATCGCGATCGCGGCCTTCTGGGCGCTTTCCGCCTTGCGCTGCGCCGTGACGACGATTTCGTCGATCCCGGCCGATCCCTGAGCGGCCTGATCTGCTGCCTGTTGGGGTATCTGGGCCATAGCCGCCCCCGGCACCATGGCGACAAATCCGGTAATGGCCGTAGTGGCCAGCAATATCTTACGCATTTCCCTCTCCCTGATTGGTTTTGATTTTGTCGGGTTCTGATCGCTGGAGGGGGTGGATGTCGCATTGATTTTCTGGATGGCACCTATCTGCGCCCATGGATGACAGCGCAACGACAGGCGTTGAGAAAGGCTATGCCGCGCCTGCCCCATCTATCCAAGCATCCGATAGGAGATATTGAGCCAAAGCATTGTCGCCACCGCCGCCCCGCCGATAGCACAAGCGCCAAGAACAGGTCGGGAGAGGCAGGGCATCATGATTTCGGGCAAGCGCATATTGATCGTCGGCGGGGGCATCGGCGGAATGGCCGCCGCGATCCGAATGGCCGAACGGGGCGGCACGGTGACGCTGATCGACATCGACCCGGAATGGCGCGTCTATGGCGCGGGCATAACCATCACCGGGCCGACGCTGCGCGCCTATCGCCACCTTGGCCTGCTCGACGCGATCAAGGAACAGGGCGCGATCGCCAAGGGATCGACGATTTTCCGCTATGACGGGCTGCGCCTGCAACAGCTGGACGAACCGGCGCTGGAAGAAGGGCTGCCTGCGACCGGCGGGATCATGCGGCCCAAGCTGCACCGGATCATGCAGGCGCGGGTCAACGCGCTGGATGTCGACATTCGGCTGGGCCTATCGGTCAGCGCGCTGGCCAATCGGGACGATGGCGTCGACGTGACCTTCACGGACGGCACGACCGGCGATTTCGACCTGGTCGTGGGCGCCGACAGCATCTATTCCACCGTCCGGCGCATGGCCTTCCCCCATATGGGCGAAGCGCAGCCGACGGGTCAGGGATGCTGGCGCGTGTCGATGAAGCGGCCGCCGACGCTGGAAAGCGGCGAAATCTATCTGGGGCATCGCTATCCCGCAGGGATTAACCGCTGCGCGGCGGACATGGTCTATCTGTGGATGCTGACCCCGCACGAACATCGCGAAGTCCATTTCACCGATGCGGAACTGTTCGCGCGGTTGCAGGAGAATATGGCCGATTTCGGCGGCAATATCGCCTGGGTACGGGACAATATGACGCGGGACGACTGGATCAACTATCGGCCACTCGCCGCCGCGTTACAGCCCGGTCCATGGCATAGCGGGCATATCGTGCTGCTGGGCGATGCCGTCCACGCGACCACGCCGCACATGGCGTCGGGCGCGGGCATGGCAGTCGAAAGCGCGCTGGTGCTGGCGGAGGAGCTGGATCGGGCAGACAGTATCGCCACGGGCCTCGCCGCCTATCAGGCGCGGCGTTTCGACCGGTGCCGCCATGTGGTGGAAACCAGCATTGCCGTGGGCCGGATGCAGTTGGCGGGCGAACCGCCCGAAGTCGTCGGCGGCGCGCTGGGCGCGGGGTTGCATCGGCTGGCGGATGCTTATTGAGGACGGGAAAAACGGCCCGGCGGGATGACCGCCGGGCCGTTTTTATTCCGCCGTCCAGCCGCCATCGACGATCAGGCTGGTGCCGGTCATCAGCGCGCTGGCGTCCGACGCCAGGAACACGACCACCCCCATCAGATCCTCGACCGTGCCAAGCCGCCCCAGCTTGATCTTGTCCAGCACGCTGGCGAGGAACGCCTTATCCTCGAAAAAGGGGCGGGTCAGGGGCGTTTCGATGAAGGTCGGCGCGATGGTGTTGGATCGGATGCCGTGGGCGGCCAGATCCAGCGCCATCGCTTTGCTCAGCCCCTCCAGCCCCCATTTTGACGCGCAATAGAGCGTGCGGCGCGGACCGCCGACATGGCCCATCTGCGACCCCATATGGATGATCGAACCGCGCACGCCCGCGTCGATCATACGCCGCGCGACCGATTGGCCCACGAAGAAGGCAGCGCGCAGGTTGAGGCCCAGCACCGCGTCATAATCCTCCTCCGACACATCGGTAAAGGGTTTGGGCCGATTGGTCCCGGCATTGTTGAGCAGGATGTCGAACGGGGCGACGCCATCCAGCGCGGTGGCGGTGGCCGCCACATCATTGACGTCCATGCGCAGCGTATCCGCCTGCCCCCCTGCCGCGCGGATCGCCACCGCGCCCGCCTCGATTTCCGGGTCGCTGCGCGCAGCCAGCGTGACATGCGCGCCCGCCTGACCCAGCGCGGCGGCGCAGGCGAGGCCGATGCCCCGCCCCGCCCCCGTCACCAGCGCGCGCCTGCCATCCAGCCGGAAGCTGGGCGTTGTCGGCAGCGCGTCCATCAGGCGGCCGTCGCAGGCGTCGGCTGCGCCATGCCCGCATAAGGGACGTCGCGCCCGCCATAGCGACGCACGCGGATATTGGCCTGCTCGCCATGACCTGCAAAGCCTTCCAGCGCACATAGTCGGCTGCAATATTCGCCGACCAGCGCCGACGCTTCGTCGGTCATCACCTTCTGATAGGTGCAGGTCTTGATGAATTTACCGACCCAAAGCCCGCCGGTATAGCGCGCCGACTTTTTGGTCGGCAGGGTGTGATTGGTGCCGATCACCTTGTCACCGAACGACACGTTGGTGCGCGCGCCCAGGAACAGTGCGCCATAATTGGTCATGTTTTGCAGGAAATAATCGGGGTTGGCGGTCATTACCTGAACATGTTCGGACGCCAGATCATCGGCGATCCGCACCATTTCGGCCTCATCTTCCGCCACGATCACTTCGCCGAACGTCTCCCACGCCTGCCGCGCATAATCGGCGGTGGGCAGGATCAACAGCAACCGCTCGATTTCGCGCATCGTTTCGCGCGCGAGCTTTTCCGACGTGGTGAGCAGCACCGCGGGGCTGTCCGGCCCATGTTCGGCCTGCCCCAACAGATCGGTTGCCGCCAGTTCCGCGTCGCAGCCAATTTCGTCGGCGATGACCAGCGTTTCGGTCGGCCCGGCGAACAGGTCGATGCCGACCCGGCCATAAAGCTGCCGCTTGGCTTCCGCAACGAAGGCGTTGCCGGGGCCGACCAGCATGTCGACCGGATCGATGCTCTGGGTGCCGAGCGCCATCGCGCCGACCGCCTGAATACCGCCCAGCGCATAGATGGCATCCGCCCCCGCCATCGCCTGCGCCGCGACGATCGCGCGGGCGGGCTGACCCTGAAACGGCGGCGCGCAGGTGATGACGCGCGGCACGCCCGCAACCTTGGCGGTGATGACCGACATATGGGCGGAGGCGAGCAGCGGATATTTGCCGCCCGGCACGTAGCAACCCGCCGCATTCATCGGCAGGTTTTTGTGTCCCAAAATCACGCCGGGCATGGTTTCGACCTCGACATCGGTCATGCTGGCCCGCTGGATCTGCGCGAAGTTGCGCACCTGTGTCTGCGCAAATTCAATGTCCTTGCGCTCCTGCGGCGACAGGCTGTCGACGCAGGCGTCGATTTCGCTCTGGCTCAGGCGATAATCGTCACGGTCCCAGCCATCGAACTTGATCGACAGGTCGCGTACGGCGGCGTCGCCCCGCGCGTCGATATCGGCCAGCGTCGCTTCGACGATATCGCGCACCTTGCGATCGGCATCCGCCTTTGCCTGCGCGGTCGCGCCGCGCTTGAGATAATGGGCCATTATGTCATCCTTTGCCAAAGGGGCCGGTTCCGACCCACATCATTTTTAGAAACCCTGAACCGCCGGTTCGACATGATCGACATCCGGTGCGCTTTTGAAAAAGGGACCGACCAGCGCGCGCCACGCCTGAAAACCGTCGGAACCGCGAAAATCGACCATATGCGCGTCCACACTGTCCCATCCGACTACCAGCATATAATGGCCCGGCCGATCGACGGATCGTTCCAGCGCAAAGCTGCGGCATCCCGGCGCACTGTGAAAATGCGGCACGGCTTGCGCCACCGCTGCCTCGAACGCCGCAGCATCGGCTGGATCAATGCTAAGCCGCGCAATTTCCTGAATCATCGTGTCTTTTCCTTTTTGATCACCAGGCGGTCGCCCCGGCATCCACCGGGATATCCGCCCCGGTGACATAGCGCGCTTCATCCGATGCCAGCCAGACCGCGCACCAGCCGATATCGTCCGGCTCGCCCAGCCGTTGCAGCATATTCTTGCGCAACACTTGTGCCGCAAAGGCCGGGTCGGCAGCCAGATGACGCGCTGTGGCCTGCGTTTTGATAAAGCCCGGCGCGATGCTGTTGGCGCGGATATTATGCGGGGCGCCCTCCATCGCGAGCTGGCGCGTCATCGCCATCACTCCGCCCTTGCCCGCACAATGGGCCAGCGCGGGCGAACCTTCCAGTGCGTGGCGGGCGTTGGCGGACGCGAAGTTGATGATAGATGCGCTGCCGCTTGCCTTCAGCCAGGGCCAGGCGGCGCGGGTAGCGAGGAAGACGATGTCCAGTTCGCCGCTGAGCGTAGCCTTCCAGTCGGCATAGGACAGGGTTTCGATCCAGTCGAAAACCGCAAAGGCGGCCGCGTTGACGAGAATGTCGATGTGGCCATGGCGATCGCCGATCCGCTGGAACAGCGCGCCGGTCGCCCCTTCGTCCAGCAGATCGCAGCATTCGTCCGCGCCCGCCCGGTCGATGCCGATGACCTGCGCACCCTCCGCTGCGAACAGCCGGGCGCAGCCCTCACCAATGCCATTGCCCGCACCAGTGACCACCGCAACCTTGCCCTGCAACCGATCAGCCATGAGCAATCGCGCCTTCGGTCGGCTGGACGCCACGGCGGAACGGCGCGATCAGCGCCACGCCCGCGCCCAGCAGCGCGCCGACCGACAACAACGCAAAGGCGCCCATCAGCCCGCCCGCCTGCCGCGCCAGCAGAGTGACAATCACAGGGCTGAGGAACTGGCCAAAGGCAAAGGCGCTTTGCCAAAGGCCCGCGCCGCGCCCGCGTATGTCGAACGACAACAGGCTCATCGACCAGACCAGCAGCGTCGGCAACAGTAGCCCCGCGCCAAGCTGATTGATGAAACAGCCGGTCAGGAACGCGGTCGGCCCATGCGCCATGCCCATAGTGGCGAAACCCGCCGCCAGCATGGTAAATTCGACCAGCAGAAGACGCCGCACCGGCCAGCGCCCGATGCGCGAATAGACAAAAGTGCCGAGCGGCACGCCGATGCTGGCGATCGAGGTGAGCAGACCGATACGGGCCGGATCGGTCAGGCCAAGCTGGACCAGTCCCGACGACGCCTGAATCTGTACGGTGTAGAAGAAGATGGAGCCATAGACGGTTATCGCCAGAATGATCAGCATAGGTCGCCAGGGAAAGCCCGACCAGCCGAGCGTGGGCGTCGCCTCCCCCGTAACAGGGCGACCCGCCTTCGGTTCCCAGGTATGGCGCAGGACAAGCGCGAACATCAGCAGCGCGGAAGCATAGACCCAAAAAGGCGTCCGCCAGCCAAAGGCACCCAACTGACCGCCCAGATTGAAGAAGAGAAGCGCCGACATGGAGGCAAAGGCGGTCTGTCCCGCCAGCCATTTGTCGCGCGCCGCGCCCGTGAAATAATCGCCGATCAGCGTGGTCGACAGCACCATGATCAGCGCTTCGGCGATGCCGACACCCACGCGCGAGGCCAGGATGGCGGGCAGGCTGGTCAGGAAAACCGGCGCGACGCCGACCAGCGCATAAAGCAGGAAGGCGGCAAGCAGCAGCCGACGGCGGCCGAAATAATCCCCCAACATGCCCGCAATGGGCGACAGGAAAGCCACGCACAGCGCCGGGATCGTCAGGATCATCGGCACCCAGAATTCATAGCCCGGCACCGCGCGATAGGTGTGCAGCAGCTGCGGCAGAATGGGCGCGAGCAGAACGATCGCCATCGTCGAGAGTGTGATCGGCAACAGCAATGCGACCCCGGTCAGGGTGCCGGGCATCGGAGCGGAGGTGGATTGGCGTAACATGCCGCTAATGGCCCTCCCGCAATCTGGTGCATGCGCGCATAGTCTCTCCCATTCGCCATCTTTTCTGGGCCACAGGATCAGGCGGCGGGGTGCCAAGGTCAAACCGAAAGGATCAAATCAATCTATCCATGGAACTGCGCCGGTCACGCGCGCGCTTGCAACGCACCGGGTTCGCGGCAAAGGTCGGGCCATGGCCGCCGACGATCCGACCCACCCCCAGCCGACCAATGGCAAGCACCGCGCCGCCGATGCGCGCAAGGCGGCGCTGATCCATCATGCCCGCGAACAGGTGGCCATGCACGGTATCCAAAATGCCAGCCTGAACGACATCATCCGGCTGGCCGGCGGGTCGAAAGCGACGGTCGTCAAATATTTCGGCAACAAGGCCGGGCTGTTTGCAGCGGCCATGGCGCTGACGGCGCGTGAGGCGATGGCGGGACTGACCCTGGACACGAGGGCCGATAGCGCGTTGGAACCTGCCCTTACGGCGCTCTTGTCCGGCTTGCTCGCTTTCTACCTGCGGCCGGATTCGCTGGCGGTCTATCGCAGCGTGATCGCTTCGGCGGACACTGCCGAAGGACTGGCGGACAGCTTCTATCATGAAGCGCATCTGGTCGTGGTCGATGAAGTCGCCACTTTCCTGTCACAATGGGTCGGGCGAGGCATCCGTGCCGACATCGACCTGGCAGACAGTGCCGGACGGCTGACTCATATGATCCGCAGCGACCTGTATGAACGACGACTGCTGGGCTTGATCCCGCAACCCGATGAAGCCGCGATCGCGCGTCAGGCCAATGCAACCGCACGCCTGTTTCTGACCGGAGTCATGGGGCGATAACATCCCACCTGATCCGTCGATTGACTCACCGTTCTCATTAAGTGTACCGTTGGTACATAACATGAGGAGAGTGACATGGCCTATTTAGAAAATGCCTGGTATGTCGCGGGGTGGGATGATGAAGTGCCACAGGGCGGCCTGTTATCGCGCCGGTTGCTGGACAAGCCGATCCTGTTTTTCCGCGACGAAGCGGGCGCCGTAAAGGCGCTGCATGGCGTCTGTCCGCATCGCTATGCTCCCCTGGCGCGCGGCACGCTCGTCGATGGCATGATCCAGTGTGGCTATCATGGGCTGGGCTTTGGCGCGGATGGCGCTTGCGTCCACAATCCTTTCGGCGCGCCGCTCAAGAATATGGCTTTGCGCGCTTACCCGATAGTGGAGCGCCACAGCGCGATCTGGATCTGGATGGGAGAGGCGGAGCGCGCCGATGCGGCCCTGATCCCCGATTTCGGCTTTAACGACCCGGCAACCGCGTGGGTCGGCAAAGGCTATCTGACCGTCAAGGCAGGCTATGAGCTGGAAATAGAGAATATCCTCGACCTGAGCCACGTCCAGTTCCTGCACCCCACCACGCTGGGCAGCGACAAGGTTTCCGATGGTCATTATGCCTGGAAGCAGGAGGGCGAAACGATATGGTCGAACCGCGACATCAAAGACGAAATGATGACGCCGCAACTGGCATCGGCCATGGGACTGGTGCCGGGAACGCTGGCGGATCGCTGGGTCTACGTGCGGTGGAATGCGCCGGCCAACATGGCGATCTTTGCCGGTGCGGTGGCCACCGGCCGGCCCAGGGATGAAGGGCGCGAAACGCCGACCGCGCACCTGTTTACCCCGGAAACGAGCCGCAGCTCGCACTACTGGTATGCAATCGCCTTTCCCAAAAGCATGGGCGCGGTCGGGGAGCAGATGGCACAGGAACAGGTCGACTTCCTGCGCGCACCGTTCGAACTGGAAGACCTGCCCATGCTGGAGGATCAGCAGGCCAATATCGGAAATCGCGATTTTCGGCAGATGAAACTGGGCTGGCTGCCGGGGGATGCAGCGGGCGCCAGGGCGCGAAACCTGCTCTACGCCCGCATAGATGCGGAGGTCGGCGCCAAAAGCGCATGATGGTTCCGTGCGCCCGCCGGGCGAAAGCTGCAACAAGGAGCAACAGCTTTCGCCCGGCGGGCCGTCCTTTGCTGGCGCACCGATTCACGCGGTGGGCAGCATAGCCGGGAGTCAATTACCGTTGATGACTTTTGCCCGTTCGGCAGGGGTCAGCGCAGCCGCATTCACGTCGGCATCGTCGATCGCTTCCTCGCGCGCATCGCCCGCTTCCCGCGTGGCGTCCGCCTTGGCCTGCATCAAATCTTCGGCGGTGCCGCTCATATTGTCGGCCATCGCGTCCATCTTGTCCGCTTTGTTCTCGGCGGCTTCCTGCGCCTGTTCGCCCAGCTTGTCGTCACCCTTGCCACCACATGCGGCCAGTGCCAGACTTAAACCGATGACCGCTGCCAAAGTGGATGCACGCTTCATAATTTCTCTCCTGATAGGGAGCGAGTATAACGGCTTGCTGCCAACTTGGGTCCATGCCCATATTAACGGTGCGGCACGCGGCCGGATCACCAGCGACGACAGGGTCCATCAGATTTCAACCTGCGATCCCAGTTCGACCACGCGGTTGGTGGGAAGGTTGAAAAATTCCATCGGCGTTTCCGCATTGCGCATCATCCAGGCGAAGAGTTTCTCCCGCCAAATGGCCATGCCCGGCCTTGCCGACGCGATCAGGGTCTGACGGCTGAGAAAATAGCTTGTGTCGCTGACATTGATGGCACCCCCGCACCCGTCCACGGCCTTCATGGCAGCAGGAATGTCGACTTCTTCCATGTAACCGTGACGCAGCAGAACGCGGTAGAAGTCATGCCCGAAATCCGTCACTTGCGCCCTGCCGCTATGTGGCAGGTGGGGAATACGTTCGGTTTGCACGGTCAACACGATGTTCCGTTCGTGCAGAACCTTGTTGTGCTTCACATTGTGCAACATCGCTGGCGGTACGCCTTCAACCCGCGACGACAGGAAAATGGCGGTTCCGGGGACACGTTTCAACGATTGGGTGACCGATGTGATGAACAGTTCCAACTCCATCGCACCTTCCATCAGATAATGGTGCATGATCTTGCGCCCGGTGGACCATGTCGTCAGCGCAATGAAAGCGACGGCCGCAACCAATAGCGGAAACCAGCCACCATCGGGTATCTTGGTCGCGTTGGACGCGAAATATGCGCCGTCGATCAACAGGAAGGTGCCGGTCGCCAGCCCGGCGAGCCAGGGGTTCCAGCGCCACACGCTGAACGTCAGGACGCCCATCATGCAGGCCGTGATCACCATCGTCCCGGTAACCGCTATGCCATAAGCGGCGGCCAGATTGCTGGACGAACGGAACCCCAGGACCAGCAGCAGCACAAGGACGAGCAGCGACCAGTTGACCAGCGGGACGTAAATCTGGCCCGCCGCCGATGCGCTGGTATGCGTGATGCGCAGGCGCGGCAGGAAACCCAGTTGCACGGCCTGCTGCGTCACGGAAAAGGCACCCGATATGACAGCCTGACTGGCAATGATCGTTGCCATCGTCGCCAGAATGACCAGCGGCAGCCGCGCCCATTCCGGCGCGAGCAGAAAGAAGGGATTTTCGGCGGCAGCCGGATTGTCGAGGAGCAGCGCGCCCTGCCCCATATAGTTGAGCAACAGGCAGGGGAAGGCGGCATAGAGCCAGGAAATGCTGATCGCCTTCCGGCCGAAATGGCCCATATCAGCATAGAGCGCTTCGGCCCCCGTCACCGCCAGCACGACCGAACCCAGAGCGAGGAAGGCCAGCTTGGGGTCGATCAGGAAGAAATTGAGCGCCCACAATGGATTGATGATTCCGACGATATCGGGATGCCGCAGGAGATTGGCGATACCCAGCGCCGCCAGCACCAGAAAATAGACCACCATCACAGGTCCGAACAAAGCGCCAACCCGCGCCGTTCCATGTTTCTGGATCAGGAAAAGGCCGATCAGGATGGCAATGGCGATCGGCAGGACAAAGGGCGCAAAGGCAGCATTGACCACCGTCAGACCCTCTACCGCCGACAGAACCGATATGGCAGGCGTAATGATGGCATCGCCGTAGAAAAGCGCAGTCGCAAGAACGCCCAGCATCGCGACCGCCGGTGTCCACCGTGTTTCGCCCAGCTTTTGCGAGATCAGCGCGAGCAACGCCATGCTGCCGCCTTCGCCCTGATTGTCCGCACGCATGACGATGAAGACATATTTGAGCGTGACGATCAAAGTCATCGTCCAGAAAATCAGCGAAAGCACGCCAAAGATATGGTCGCCGTCCACGGCCAGCGGATGGTGCCCGACGAAACTTTCCTTCAGCGCATAGAGGGGCGACGTTCCGATATCGCCAAAGACGACGCCCAGTGCGCCCAGCGCCAGAACCGGCAGTTTCCCGTGCGCGCCAAATCCCTCGCCTGAAGCATCGCTCACATCATCTGTCATCGGTGCATATACTCTTCAATCCTGTCCCGGCCATCGCACGGGTCGGCATTTGATTACCATAGGGGCTTTTCGGCCCGCGCATATGATCGGCATATGATTGGGGGCTATAATCTTCACAATCCTATGCAATTCCAACGGATAGGAGTATTTTCCGCTCTCGAAACCCTATGCCGTGGTGCGTAGATAAAGCGCCTCCCTGAGAGGTGCTGTCATGACCCATTGGCATGAAAAAACTTTTGCAAAGATCGGGCTGCGCCTTGCCGGGCTGGCCCTGCTGCTATCGGCCGGCGCGGAAGCCACGCTGCTCAATAGCCTTGTCCACCAAAATGCAGGGCAGGACGCAGACCCGACCGCCTTTTTGCTGGCGGCGCTGTTATGCGCCAGCGCCAGCGCGGGTGCCGCGCTCGCATGTCTGGGCGCGGGCCTCTGGGAGCCAGTTGCACTTTCCGCGCGCTGGACCAGCAACCCGCCAAAGGCCGATCCGGCAACGCGGCGCCCGGAGCAATGAAAGCGCTTGCATAATATCGCTGCAATTTGCTAGGCCGTGCAAATCGCAATCCCCCGGCAGAAGGTCGATATATGAAGCGCGCCTCCCTTGAGCAGCTTACGCTGATCTACGCCCTGACATATATTCCCAACATCGCGCTGACGAAATGGCTGGCGACCAGGGCCAATGCCGACCTGGGCCGCCCGCTGACCGGGCTGGAACTGCTGCCATCCACGATCATCCTGTCGGCGCTGATGACCTATGCCTTCATCTGGCTGAGCGGCTGGTGGCGCGACGCGCATCAGGTGAAGGTGGGCAGGTTCAGCCTGCCTTGCCCCACCCGCTGGACGATATTGTCGGGCATCGGCACGTCGCTGGTCCTGTTCACAGTGCCGCTGTCCTTCACCTTCGTGGGGGTCAGCATACCGTTCATTCAATTGCTGATGCGTGGCGACCTGCTCATCATCGCGCCGCTGGTCGACCTGATCAACGGGCGCAAGGTGCGCTGGTATAGCTGGGCCGCGCTGCTCCTGTGCGGCGTCGGCCTGACCCTGACGATCAGCCAGCGTGGCGGGTTGAACCTGCCGCCGATCGCGATCGCTACCATCCTGCTCTATACGCTGGGCTATTTCATTCGGCTGGCGGTCATGACCCGCACCGCCAAGGACGAAATCGAAGGATCGGCGCGGCGTTATTTCGTCGAGGAAAAGATCGTCGCGCTGCCGCTGGCCGTGCTGGCGCTGGCCGCCATGTCATGGCTGGGCCTTGGCGCGCAGGGCGATCAACTGCGCTGGGGCTTCGTCACCGTCTGGGGCAGCGACCAGCTGGGCTATATCGCGATGATCGGCTTCACTGCCTTCCTCGTGTCGATCTTTTCCGCGATGATCCTGCTGTCCAAGCATGAGAACAGCTATTGCGTCCCGCTCGAACGGTCGGCGAGCATATTGGCCGGGCTGGTTGCCGCTGCCATTTTGGGCGCGACGATCGGCACGCCGATGCCGACCGGCGCGGAACTGGCGGGGGCAGGGCTGCTGATCGTTGCGATCATCCTGTTGTCGGTCGGTCCGCGTCTGAAACAGCGCGATGCGGGCGCGGCGCACATTCTGGCTGTCGATCCGGACGCTGGCGTTCCGCCGGTCCGCTAAATATCGGCGCGGGTCGTGCCGCGCGTCACAAGTTCGAACCCGACATCGACCACGGCGTCCACATCCTCCCCCGCCGCACGGCGCACCAGCGCTTCGACGGCCCGGTTGCCGATACTGTCGCCGGGAATACGCACCGTGGTGATGGGCGGCTCCATTTCTGCTGCGAAGGCCAGGTCGCCAAAGCCGATAATGCCCATATCCTGCGGAATATGAATGCCCCTGCTCAATGCTTCGACGATCACGCCCTGCGCCAGCCAGTCGGAACTGCAAATGATCAGATCCGGCTGCATCCCGCTATCCATCGCATGGGCAAAACGGCGCCGCCCTTCGCCAAAGCGGGTGGTGCCGCCCAGATAATCGACCGGCGGCGCGGCCACGCCATGCCCCGCCAGCGCTTCGACGATACCGTCATAGCGACTGCGCGCGCGCTGGCCATCGGCCGAGATGACCAGCGGATTGCGATAGCCATGGGCGCAGGCAAATTCGCCGATCGCGCGTCCCACGGCGCGATGGGAAAAGCCGACCGCGATGTCGAGCGGAACGTCGGGCAAATCCCATGTCTCGATGATGGTGATGCCCGATTGTTCCAGCCGGTGCCGGATCGGCGCTGTCCCCGACGCGGTAATGATGATGCCGTCGGGCCGCCGCGCAATCGCCGCGTCGACCACGGTCGCCAGCCGCGAGTCATTTTCCCCCGACAGGCCCAGCATCGCGGTATAGCCTGCCACCGACAGCGCCTCGACAATCGCGTCGATCGTATCGTTGAAGATCGACAGCGACACGCTCGGCACGATCACGGCCACCAACCGGCTGCGGTTGGAAGCCAGCCCACCGGCCAGCAGATTGGGAACATAGCCCGTTTCATCCACCGCCTGGCGTATGCGCCGCGCAGTATCTTCCGCGACGATGGCGGGATTGTTCAGATAGCGCGACACCGTAGCCGACGACACGCCCGCCTTGCGCGCGACATTTTCCAACGTCGGACGACCACTACCGGCATTCCGCGCCTTGTTTGGCCGGGGCGGCGCATCGGCACGGGTCATGGATGAAACACTTTCACGGCTGTAGGCCTAGCAGAAGCATGGCGCATGAAAAAGAACATGCAAGCGCTTTCTGAAAGCGCTTGCATAACACCCCGAACGCCTTTATCAGCATCCCCACAACAGATGGCATAAGGGGGGAAGGCATGTCGGGTTGCCCGCGACATTCACAATTCGATCCGCTGGCACCGGAAAGCTTCGACAGCCCCTATGCGCTCTATGCCGATCTTCAGGCACAATGCCCGGTCGCATGGTCGGATGGCTGGGGCGGCTTCTGGGCCTTGACCCGGTATGAAGATGTCGCGACCGTCGCGGCGCAGCATGACACCTATATAACGTCGGTCCAGAATGTGATTCCCAAGGTCGCCTTCACCGGCCGCCGCCCCCCGCTCCACCTCGACCCGCCCAACCACACGCCCTATCGCCGCGCGCTCAACCCGCTCCTGTCGGAAAAGCGCGTATCGAAACTGGAGCCGGTCGTCCGCCGCCATTGCGCCGCGTTGATCGCACCGCTGGTCGACGCTGGCGCCAGTGAAATCTGTAGCGATTTTTCCAGCCGCCTGCCCATCCTCGTCTTTGCCGAATGGATGAACCTGCCCCCTGCCGAAGTGCTGACGCTCGCCGAAACCGGGCGCGTCTATAATCTGGCGGTGCAGGCCAATCAGGACGATGTCGTCAAGGAAAGCAGCCTGGCCCTATACCAGATGGCGCGCGATCTGGTCGCAAAGCGCAAGGCGCAGCCGATGGACCCGCTGGACGATGCGACCAGCGCCCTGCTGGCCGCGCGCGTGGATGGCCAGCCATTGCCCGAAGAAATGATCGTCGGCACCATCCGGCAGGTGCTGGTCGTGGGCATTATCGCGCCGACCGTGCTGTTTGGCAGCATCATGGTCCATCTGGCCCGCGATCAGACGCTGCAATCGGCTTTACGCGCCGACCTGTCGCGCATCCCCGCAGCGGTCGAGGAGTTTCTGCGGCTCTATACGCCCTATCGCGGCTTTGCCCGGACGGCCAATCGCGATGTCGAGATTGGCGGGCAGTCGATAGCCAAGGACGAGCCGATCGCGCTGGTCTATGCGGCAGCCAATCGCGATCCATCGATATTTGCAAACCCCGATCAGTTCGACGCCGACCGTCCCAATATCGGCGATCATATCGCTTTCGGACGCGGCGCCCACCATTGCCCAGGCGCGCATCTCGCGCGGCTCCAGATGCGTGTCGCGCTGGAGGAAATGCTGGTCAGGACCAGCCGTTTCACGCTCGCTGGCAAACCCAAACAGACTCGTTTTCCAGAGATCGGGGCGATGGCCGTCCCCGTCGCCCTGTTCCCCGCATAACTTAAAAAAAACAGCTAAAATACTCTTCAGGAGAGGAAGATCATGCATTCCATTCACCCCCGTCAGGCCTATCGCTTCACGCTGCTGGCCGGCATCGCCATGTGCGGGATGGTCGCGCCCGCCCATGCCCATATTGCCGATCAGGCTGAAGCGGCTCCAGCGCCGCAAAATGACGTGGCCGACATCGTCGTGACCGGCACCAGCATTCGCGGCGTCGCGCCGGTCGGTGCGCCGGTGACCAGCCTGGACCAGGAATCCATCCAGTTGCAGCCAGGGTCGACCACCACCGAATTATTGCGCAACGTCCCCTCCATCGCCAATCTGGGCGCAAGCGACCAATATTTCGGCGCGGCCAACAACAGCAACGCCAACATCACCGGCGGCAACGGCATCAACCTGCGCGGGCTGGGCACCGAAGCGACGCTGACGCTGGTCAATGGCCACCGCGTCCCGCCCGCCGGCACGCAGGGACAGTTTTTCGATCCGTCGATCATCCCCACCTTTGCCATCGGCAAGATGGAAGTGATGGCCGACGGCGGTTCGGCCATCTATGGATCCGACGCGGTAGGCGGGGTGGTCAACATCCTGCTGCGCAAGAATTTCAATGGCGTGGAAATTTCCGCCAGGCAGGGTTTCAACGGCGACGTCCACAGCTATCAGGTCGGGGGCATTGCCGGACACCGGTGGGATAGCGGCAGCATCATGATCGCCTATGAACATAGCGAGCGAACGCCGCTCGCCGCCTCGGCCCGTTCGCTCTACACCGACGACCTGCGTCCCTATGGCGGCACCGATCAGCGCTCCTTCAATTCCAACCCCGGCAACATATTGGTGGGGGCGACCCGCTATGGCATCCCGTCGGGCCAGAATGGCGTCGGCCTGACCGCTGCCCAGATCCGTGCGACTCCCGCCAACCGCCAGAGCGCCTATGAAGGGGTGGACGCCATCCCCGGTCAGAAGCGCGATTCCGTCATCGGCATGATCGAGCAGGAATTGACGTCGAACCTGAAAATCTGGGGTCAGGGATTTTACGCCCATCGCGTGCTGGACCGGATCGTCGGTGCGTCTTCCGCCAACCTGACGGTGCCGCGCGCCAACCCTTTCTTCGTGCATCCGACCAATCCCGCCGCCGCCAGCGTGACGGTCAATTACAGCTTCATCGACGATTATGGCGTGCGCGATACCAATGCGTACCAGACCAGCTGGCAGGGTTCGGCCGGTTTCGATCTGGACATCGCCAATAACTGGAAACTTTCAGGCTATGGCAGCTACGGCCGCAATTCCGAAGAACGCGCGCTTCAGGACATCAATAGCGCGCAGTTGACCGCCGCGCTGCGCGACACCAATCCGTTGACAGCGTTCAATCCCTTTGGCGACGGCAGCTTCACCAATCCCGCGACACTGGCCAAGATCCGCGCCTATTCAGCGATCGGGGCCGTCTACACGCTCAAGGATTTCGGCGCGACGCTGGACGGCGACCTGTTCACCCTGCCCGGCGGCGCGGTCAAGCTGGCACTGGGCGCGGAATATCAGGATCACAGCCTGCGATCCTATTTCCGCAACACCACCGCAGGTGCCGACAACAGCATCGTCGTCTACACGCCATCGCGCACGTCGCGGACCGTGAAATCAGGCTATGCCGAACTGTTCGTGCCGGTCGTGGGCCGCGACAATGCAATGGCGGGCATGGAGGAACTGTCGCTGTCGGCTGCGTTGCGGCATGATGATTACAGCGACTTTGGCGGCACGACCAATCCCAAATTCGCCGTCCGCTACAAGCCGTTCGACGGCCTCAGTTTCCGTGGCACCTTCGGCAAATCCTTCCGTGCGCCGACCTTGTCGGACATCGACCCCAAAACGCTGACAATCAGCCTTCAGGACTTTACCGACCCCGCCTCCGCGTCCGGCGTTACCCGCACATTGTGGGTGCGCGGCGGTTCCGACACGCTTGGCCCGGAAAAGGCGACCATCTGGTCGCTGGGTTTCGATTATCAGCCTGGCTTCGCCAGCGGCCTCAACCTGTCGGTCACCTATTTCAACGTCGATTATCGCAACCGGATCGAAACGCCCGGTAACAACACGCTGGCGCTGACCCCTGCCATTCAGGCGCAGTTGGGATCGCTGGTCACGCGCAATCCTTCGGCGGCGCTGGTCCAATCCTTCCTCAACAATCCGCTCTATACCGGGGTGAAGGAAGACCCCGCCAATATTCTGGCATTTGTGGACGGGCGGAAAGTCAATATCGGGCGCCTCAAGACGCAGGGTGTGGAAGGATCCTTCACCTATGTCGGCGACGTCAGCTTCGGTCAGGTCAGCGCGGGCGTCAGTGGCACCTACAACCTCAATTTCAAACGCAGCACCATCCCCAATGTCGCGCCGATCGACGTGCTGGACACCATCAACAATCCGCTGGAATTTCGCGCCCGTGGCAATGTCGGCCTGAACAGCGGCGGGTTTGACGGCAATGTCTTCGTCAACTATTCGGCGGGCTATCTCAACAATTCCGTCACCCCGGTGCAGCATGTCAAATCCTACACCACCGTCGATCTCTCGCTCCGGCAGAAGATCGCCGATAATGTCGGGTTCGGGTTGAAGAATGTGACCTTCTCGGCCGATGTGCAAAATCTGTTCAATCGCGCGCCGCCGCCCGTGTTGAACGGCACGCTGGCCTTCGATCCGCAGGTGGCGAGCATATTGGGCCGCTATTTCACCGTCGGCGTGCGGGCCAGCTGGTGATCCGCGCCCTTGCGACCATGCTGGCCCTGCTCGCGGCCGGCAACGGTAGCGTCGCTGCGGTGGCGCAGACGATCAGCCATGTGGACGGCACGTTGCCGGCGGGCGGACGATGGGTGGTGGAAAAACCCGCCGACTGGAACGGCACGCTGCTGGTCTGGAGCCGGGGCTATGGCGGCGGCAGGCAGGAGATCCAGATCGCGGCGAATGGCACCCGCGACTGGTTGCTGGCGCATGGCTATGCGCTGGCAGCGGCGGACTATTCCCGGCCCGGCTGGGCGATAGAGGAGGGCGTGCCAGACCAGATCGCCACGATCGATGCGTTCGTAAAGCGGTTCGGCCAGCCAAAGCGCACCATCGCCTGGGGCAATTCCATGGGCGGGCTGATCACCATGGCGCTGGCCGAACGCTACCCGGAACGGCTGAGCGCCGCCATGCCATCCTGCGGGTCCATCGGCGGGTCGGTCGGCATGATGAACATGGCGCTGGATGGTGCCTTTGCCTTCAAGACGCTGATCGCGCCGGACAGTGCGATCAAGCTGGTCAACATCGATGACGACCGGGCCAATGGTGCGCTGGTGCAGGCTGTGGTGGACAAGGCCCAGACGAGCGCCGCAGGCCGCGCTCGGATCGCGCTGGCGGCCGCGCTTGGCGGCCTGCCGGGCTGGAGCGATCCTGCCGCGCCGCAACCGGCCCCGGACGATCACGCCGAACAGCAGCGGCAGGAGGCCAAATCCTTCAATCGCGGCGTCTTTTTCCCACGCGCCGATCAGGAAAGGCGGGCGGGCGGCAATTTTTCGTGGAATATCGGCATCGACTATGAAGCACGCCTGAAATCAAGTGGACGGATGGAGCATGTACAGGCGTTGTACAAGGCGGCTGGCCTACAGTTGAAGCAAGACCTGACGACACTCAACAAAACACCGCGCATCGCCGCTTTGCCATCAGCGATATCATATATGCGCGCCAATTATGTACCGACCGGCAAACTCACCATACCAATGTTGAGCTATCATGAAATCGGCGATGGCATGACTTCGGTCAGTCTCCAGCACGCCTATGTCGACGCTGTAAAGGCTGCGGACAACAGTGCGATGCTGCGCACCGGCTGGGTGAAGGCCGCCGGGCATTGCGCCTTTACCGCTGCCGAACATATCGCCGCGCTTCAGACGCTCGAACAGCGGCTCGATACCGGACGTTGGTCGGCGGACCCCGCCAAGCTCAATATGCGCGCGATGTCGTCGGGTCAGGGCAGCGGGCGTTTCATCGCCTATGCCGCCACCCCCTTCCCCCGCCCCTGCACTGCTCGCATGAGGACTTGCCGATGACTACCCTTCTCGCCCTGCTCGCCGCTGTTGCGGCCCCTGCGCCCACGCCACTTGCCGTGGCATCCCTGACCAGCGGATCGGGCAAAGCCCCTGCCATGATGGAAAGCGACCCGTCGCTGCCGACCCACACACTCTATCGCCCCATCGACCTGAAAAAGGCGGGCAAATTGCCTATTCTGGTCTGGGGCAATGGCGGGTGCAGCAACCTTGGCAATTCCGCGCGCAATTTCCTGACCGAAATCGCATCGCACGGCATATTGGTGATCGCGACCGGCACGATCGGCGAATTGCCCAGGCCCAAACCGTCCCGCACCACCAGCGATCCCGCGCCCGGCGACGCCAATGGCGTCTGGAGTCCCAAAGTCGCGACGCCCGCGATGATACAGGCGATCGACTGGGCAATTGCACAAAACAGCAGCGCCACCAGCAAATATAGAAAACGCATCGACACTGTCCATGTCGCTGTCGCGGGACATAGCTGCGGCGGCCTGCTCGCGCTCGACGCCAGCGCCGATCCGCGTGTGACGACAACGATCGTCATGAACAGCGGCGCGCTGAACGATGGCAGGAAACCCGAAGGCATAGACGCGACCAAGGATGGCCTGCGGCGCGTCCATGGCCCGATATTATATGTCACTGGCGGCAAAGCCGATGTCGCCTTCCCCAACGCGACCGACGACGTCGCCCGCATCCACCATGTTCCGGTTTTCCACCTCGATCGCAATGTCGGACATAGCGGCACCTATGCCCGGACCAACGGCGGCGCCTATGGGCAGGTCGCGTCGGCATGGCTGGCCTGGCGATTGAAGGGAGATCGCGCGGCGGCGGCGGAATTTCTGGATGACGGCTTGGTACGGCGTGACCCGGAATGGCATCTGGACGCGCATTATTGAACCAGCCCGGCATCGAAATAAGGGGAGGCTGACCGCAAGAGCTGTCGTCCCGGCGGGTAACCGCTTTTTTGCAACGATCCGTGCAAGTCATTCTATTGGATCGGTAGGGTCAAGATCGGCATAGAGGGGACTATGGTGCGTGTCCCAAAGCCTTCCTACTTGCCCGACCCCTTTCTGCTCTGCCTGATCGCCACGGTAGCGGGCGCGTCTTTCGTGCCCGTGCGCGGCGCAGCCATTCCCTGGGTTGAAGCAGCGACGGACACTGCGATTGCGTTGCTTTTTTTCCTGCATGGGGCGAAATTGTCGCGCGCGGCGGTTCTTCAGGGTGCAGGCAACTGGCGACTGCATCTATATGTTCTGGCTTCGACCTATATTCTCTTTCCCGTAATCGGCCTGGGCCTGGTTGCCTTGCTGCGCGACTTTGGGGATGGCCTGCTGCTCTCTGGCCTGCTCTATCTTACTTTGCTGCCGTCGACGGTCCAATCATCGATCGCATTTACGGCAATGGCTGGCGGCAATGTCGCAGCGGCAGTGTGCAGCGCTTCCCTTTCCAACATCATCGGCATCATTCTCACCCCGGTTCTGGTCGGCCTGTTCATGGCGGTGGACGGCGCAAGCAGCGGCTTTTCCTGGCAGTCGGTTCAGGCGATCGCGCTGCAACTGCTCGTCCCCTTCGTGGCGGGGCATTTGCTGCGGCCGTGGATCGGCGCGTTCATTGATCGCCACAAGGGCGTGCTGATGCCGGTCGATCGCGGGTCTATCCTGCTGGTCGTCTATTGCGCATTCAGCGCTGCCGTGGTGGGCGGTATCTGGTCGCAAGTGGGCATTGCCGACCTTTTGCTCCTGCTGCTGCTCAGCCTGGTGATGCTGGTCATCGTGATGGGCGCGAATATGGGGCTTGCGCGGCTGGTCGGCCTGCCCCGCGCGGATAGGATCGTCCTGCTTTTCTGCGGGTCCAAAAAGAGCCTGGTATCGGGCGTGCCGATGGCAGGCGCGCTGTTCCCGGCGGCACAGGTCGGCATGATCATCCTGCCGCTCATGATCTTCCATCAGATTCAGCTGTTCCTCTGCGCCGCGCTGGCGGGCCGGTTTGCGCGACAAGGCGCAACCGCGCCAATGCCAGAACGTCCGCTCATCCCACGCACCCTAGCCGAAATTGAAAGCACAGCAGACAGGCTGGGCCTGACCATAGCTGACCCATGTTTGGCGGGCGTCGTCGCCAATCTTGCCCTGCTGGACCGTCATGCCGACACGCTGTTCGCGACGGACAAGTCATGAGGCAGGCGGTTGACATCGCCGCCGCTGTCCGGTCGGGACAGATCAGCGCCATGACCGTGGTAGAGGACTGCCTCACCCGATTGACTCACGAAAGCGGGCCACTAGTCGCGATAACCCGCATCCTGGCCGATCGCGCCCGGACAGAGGCAGCAGCCGTCGATGCCGCCATCGCTGCGGGGCAGGATCCGGGGCCGTTGGCGGGCGTCCCCTATGGCGTCAAGGATCTGTTCGACATAGGTGGCCTGCCGACCACGGCGGGGTCGGGCCTCTATGCCGATGCGCCGCCCGCCCAAGCAGATGCGCAGGCCATCGGCCGTCTGCAATCGGCTGGCGCCATCCTCGTCGCGACGCTGAACATGGATGAGTTCGCCTATGGCTTTGCCACCATCAATGCCCGGCACGGCACGACGCGCAATCCCCATGACCTTGAACGGCTGGCCGGTGGTTCATCGGGCGGATCGGCGGCAGTGGTCGCCGCCGGACTGCTGCCTTTCTCGCTCGGCTCCGACACCAATGGATCAATCCGCGTCCCCGCCAGCCTGACCGGCATTTACGGCCTCAAACCCACGCATGGCGCGCTGCCGATGGACGGGGTTTTTCCCTTTGCCCACAGCTTCGACGACATCGGCCCCTTCGCCCTGTCGGTGGCGGACATGGCGTGCCTCTGGCAGGTGCTGGGCGGGACCGACACAGCGGCAGGCGATCCGATCCGCGTCGCGCGGCTGGGCGGGCGTTTTCGTGAAAATGTCGATCCCGACCAGATCGCAGCGATGGATGCCATTGTCCCTGATGCGCCCATCCTGGACCTGCCGGACATCGCCCGCGCGCGATCGGCCGCTTTCCTGATCACCGCAGCGGAGGGTGGCGCGCTGCATAGCGAAGCCCTTGGTCGCGATGCGATGGCGTTCGACCCGGCCACCCGCGATCGCCTGCTGGCCGGTGCGCTGCTGCCCGACAGCCTGTATCAGGCGGCACAGGCGTTTCGCGCGCAGTATAAGCAGCGCATCGTAGAAATCATGGCAACCCACGACGTGCTGCTTGCGCCCGCGACCCCCTGCGTCGCGCCGCTGATAGCGGACCCGCGCATCCTGATCGACGGCGCGCTCTCGCCCGCCCGCGCGGACTTGGGCATTCACAGCCAGCCGATCAGCTTTACCGGGCTGCCGTCCTTGTCCGTGCCATTGCGCCGTCCGGGCCGCTTGCCGCTGGGGCTGCAACTGATAGGCAGGCCGGGGGGCGAGGCGACATTGTTCCGTTTCGCCAGGATGCTGGAAGACAAGGGGCTGACCGGCGTAACATCGCCGACGGGCGCATATCAGGGGGACGCATCATGACGGACGTGAAAACGGACGGGGCGATACAGCCAGGGACGGGGCGGCTCGAACGCTATTTCAGCCTGTCGGAACGGGGCACTTCGGCGCGGACCGAGATTTTGGCGGGGTTCACGACCTTTCTGACCATGGCCTATATCGTGCTGGTCAATCCCGCGATCCTGGGTCAGGCGGGGATGCCGATCGCGGCTGTGGCAGCCGCGACCTGTTTCGCTGCTGCCTTTGGCTCCATACTGATGGGGCTGGTCGCCAATACGCCGCTGGCGCTGGCACCGGGGATGGGCCTGAACGCCTATTTCAGCTTCACCGTCGTGCAGCAAATGGGCGTCCCCTGGCCGATCGCGCTGGGATGCGTCTTCATTTCCGGCATCGCCTTCCTGATCCTGACGCTGACCGGCGTGCGCCAGATGATCGTGGCGGCCATCCCGATGCATTTGTTCGCGGCGGTGGCGGGCGGCATCGGCCTGTTCATCGGCTTCATCGGCCTGAAGAATGCAGGGATCGTCGTCGCCAATCCTGCCACCTTCGTGGCGCTGGGCGACTTGAAGGCACCCGGCGCTGCGCTTGCCCTGTTCGGGCTGCTGGTCATCGGCGTGCTGAGCGTCTGGAACGTGCGCGGCGCGATGCTGATCGGCATCGTCGCGACGACGCTGGTGGGATGGCTGTTCGGCCAGGTGGTCGTCAGCCCCGAACCCTACAGCCTCGCCGCCTTGACCGGGACAGCGTTCAAGCTGGACCTTTCGGGGGTGTTCGGCCTCACCGGCAGCCATGGCCTCGGCCTGCTCGAAATCCTGTTCGTCTTTCTGTTCGTCGACCTGTTCGACAATATCGGCACGCTGGTCGCCGTCACCAAACGCGCAGGGCTGATGGACAAGGCGGGGCGCATCCCCGGCCTCAACCGCATCCTGATGGCAGATGCCGCCGCTACGGTCGTCGGGTCGGTGGCAGGCACCAGCACCGTCACATCCTATGTCGAAAGCGCTGCGGGCGTACAGGCGGGCGGGCGCACCGGGCTGACGGCGGTCGTCACCGGCATCCTGTTCCTGATCACCATGTTCGTCGCCCCCTATGCGCAGATCGTCCCGCTGGCGGCGACCGCACCTGCACTCATCATCGTGGGCGGCCTGATGCTGTTGCCCCTGACAGAGGTGGAGTGGGAAGATCCGCTCTCGGCCATCCCAGCCTTCCTGACCGTGGCGATGATCCCGCTGACCTTCTCGATCGCCAATGGTCTGGCGTTCGGCATTACCGCCCACGCCATCTTGAAATTGCTGCGCGGCACCGCGACCAAGGCCGACTGGTTCCTGTTCCTGCTCGCCGCCATGTTCGTAGTCCGCTTCATCTGGATGGGTGCGGCCTGATGCGCGCGCTCTGCCTAGCCTTGTTTGCGCTGCTGCTGCCCGTTTCGGCGCAGGCCAAGCCGCTCGACCGGACGCCGCGCACCGTGGTCATGACCGCCTTTGCGCCCGAATGGGATGCGCTGGCCCATTCCATTGCCCGGCCCAAAACGCACCATGTCAACGGCCTGACCATGCTGACCGGCACCATGGCGGGGAAGCCGGTGCTGCTGATGCAGAGCGGCGTCAGCATGGTCAACGCGGCGATGAACACGCAGTTGGTGCTGGATCGGTTCACCGTGAAGCGGATCGTCTTTTCCGGCATCGCTGGCGGGGTCGATCCCGCGCTGTCGATCGGCGATGTCATCGTGCCGGAGGATTGGGCGCAATATCTGGAGGTGTCCTTTGCGCGCCAGACGCCGGCAGGCTGGGTCGTGCCCGAACCCGTGGACGCGGACGCGCCGCCCCATTTCGGCATGATGTTCCCGCGCGGCGTCCGGCTGGGCAATGCGGCGCAAGCCCCGCGCCGCCATTACCGGCAGGCGGTCGATCCCATGTTGCTGGCGCTCGCCCGCAAAGTCGCCGTCGGCGTGAAGCTGCGCCGCTGCGTCGATGGACAGGCGACCGCCGCAAACTGCCTGGTCCATGACCCCAAATTCGTCGTCGGCGGCACGGGGGTCAGCGCCGGTGTCTATGCCGACAACGCCGAATTTCGCGATTATCTGGCCACCGCCTGGAAAGCGCGCGTGCTGGACATGGAAAGCGCGGCGGTGGTGCAGGTGGCCTATGCCAACAACGTGCCCGTCATCGTGTTCCGCAGCCTGTCGGACCTGGCCGGGGGTGACGCTGGCGCGAACCAGATGAACACATTCATGGCGCTGGCATCGGTCAACAGCGCCGACGTCGTGCGCGCCTTCGTCGCCGCGCTGCCGGATTAGGATGATGACGCTTTCCACCATCAGCGGCACGAACGGCATGGTCACCGCCCCCCATTGGCTGGCCGCGCAGGCGGGGTGCGACGTGCTGAAAGACGGCGGCAATGCGGTCGAAGCCGCCGTCGCCGTCGCTGCCACGCTGGCCGTCGTCTATCCGCACATGACCGGGATCGGCGGCGACAGTTTCTGGCTGGTGGCGCAACCGGACGGGACGATCGACAGTGTGCATGGCTGTGGTGGCGCGGCAGCGAAGGCCGATCTTGCGCTCTATGCGGGCCTTGCCACGGTGCCGACGCGCGGACCGCTCGCCGCCAATACCGTGGCCGGGACATTGTCGGGCTGGGCCGCAATGCTGGAAAGCGGCGGCGGCGCGCTACCCTTGTCCCGCCTGTTGCGCGACTCGATCCACCATGCAGAAAATGGCGTGGCGGTGACTCGTGGCGGCGCGGCAATTGCGGCGGCGAAGGGTGGCGAATTGCGCGGCCAGCCCGGCGCCTATGCCGCCACTTTCGAGCCGGAGGGTCGCCCGCTACGCGAAGGCGACATGCTGCACCAACCTGCACTGGCCGCCACGTTGCAGGCCATCGCAACAGACGGGATCGCCGATTTCTACAGCGGCGCGCTAGCTGATCTGGTGGCGGCAGACCTTGCCGCGCTGGGCAGTCCGGTCGGCCGCGACGATCTGATCGCGCATCGGGCGACCCGGCCCCAGCCGCTGACCACGCGGATCGCGGGCATCGACCTTTACAACAGCGCCCCACCGACGCAAGGCTTCGCCTCGCTCATGATCCTCGCTGTGTTCGACCGGCTGCGCGCGACGCAGGCAGACGGTTTCGACCATGTCCATGGTCTGGTCGAAGCGACCAAGCAAGCGTTTCTGTTGCGCGATACGCATGTCGGCGACCCGGCTTTCCACGATTTCGATTATCAGGGGCTGCTGGACGATCCGGCGGCGCTGGACGCAATCGCCGCCACAATCGACCCCACGCGCGCCCTGCCCTGGCCCCGCCCCTCGGCACAGGGCGACACTTGCTGGTTCGCAACCGCCGACAAGGATGGACGCATGGTCAGCGCCATCCAATCCACCTATTTCGAATTCGGGTCGGGCCTGGTCCTGCCGCAGACCGGCATCACCTGGCAAAATAGAGGCAGCAGTTTCCGTCTGGCAGCGGACGGCTGGAACGCGCTGAAGCCCGGTCGCAAGCCCTTCCACACGCTCAACCCTGCGCTGGCCCGCTTCGACGATGGGCGCATCATGGCCTATGGCACGATGGGCGGCGAGGGCCAGCCGCAGACCCAAGCCGCTCTGTTCAGCCGTTACGCGCGCTTCGGCGTCGACCTCCAGCAGGCGATCAGCGCGCCCCGATGGCTGCTGGGGCGAACCTGGGGCGAAGATAGCACGACGCTCAAGCTGGAGGACGGTTTCGACGAAGCGCTCTATGGCGAACTTGCAGCGGCGGGGCATGATGTCGAGCGTGTCGGGCCGCTGACCGCAACGATGGGCCATGCCGGTGCCATCGTCCGCCACGCCGATGGCCGTCTGGACGGCGCGACCGACTCGCGCAGCGACGGGCAGGTGGCGACATGGTGAGCGCGCTCCCACCCGGTGGCGCAAGAGCGGTCGCGCGCTGCGACGCGCTGGGCGTCGCGCCCTATAGCGACATGGAAGGCGGGCTGTATCGCGGCTATCTGACACCGGCCTATGATGCCGCGCAGGACGCGCTGGCCACTTGGATGGCGGACGCGGGCATGACGGTAAAGCAGGATGCCGCCGCCAATCTGGTCGGGCGCTACGACGGCACCGTCTCCGGCGCGCCCGTGCTGATGATCGGCAGTCACCTCGACAGCGTGCGCGATGGTGGCCGCTATGACGGTCCGTTGGGGATCATGCTGGGAGTCGAACTGGTCGATGCGTTCCACCGCGCGGGGGAACGCCTGCCTTTCCCGATCGAGGTGATTGCCTTTGGCGACGAGGAAGGATCGCGCTTCCCCGCCGCCATGTTCACCAGCCGCGCCGTGGCCGGAACGCTTAATCCTGCCATGCTCGACGTAGCGGATGCGCAGGGCGTGACGCTGGCACACGCCTACAGCCCACGCCATGGTGACATCGCCCGCTATGGCGAGGCGGCACGGCCGCGTGGTTCGGTGCTGGCCTATCTCGAAGCGCATATCGAACAAGGCCCGGCGCTGGAAGCGGACGGACTGGCGCTGGCCACCGTGACGGGCATCGCCGCGCAACTGCGCCTGTCCGTGACCGTCATCGGCATGGCGGGTCATGCCGGAACGACGTCAATGCCCTTGCGGCGCGACGCTCTGGCAGGCGCGGCGGAAATGATGCTGGCGATCGAGACGATCGCACGCGACGATGCGTCCGACCTTGTGGCGACCGTTGGCAAGATCATGGCAGCGCCCGGTGCCGCCAATGTCATACCGGGCCATGTGACTTTCACCATTGATATACGGTCCAGCGATGGCGGGCGGCGCGACCGGGCAGCGGAAATCATTATCGACCGGATTGCGGACATTGCCGATGCGCGCGCGCTCGATTTCAGCATAGAGCGCATCCACGACTTGCCCGCCAGCCCGTGCGATCCGCGCCTCATGAAACTGATGGATGCGGCGATCGCGGCGGAAGGGCTGCCCCCCCGTCGGCTCGTATCGGGCGCGGGTCATGATGCCATGGTGATGGCCGCTTTATGCCCGACGGCCATGTTGTTCATCCGCTGCCGCGGTGGGATAAGCCATAATCCGGCCGAGCATGTGGAGCCGGACGATGCCGACGCCGCGCTGCGGGTGATGGTGCAATTTGTAAGGATGCTGGCCAATGACCTTGTCCCCTGATCTGTTCGGCGAGATCGACCCGCCGCAACGGCTGCTGATGGGTCCGGGGCCAGTCAACGCCCATCCCCGCGTGCTGCGCGCCATGTCGGCCGATCTGCTGGGCCAGTTCGATCCCGAAATGACCACCTATATGAATCAGGTCATGGCCCTCTACCGCCCGATCTTCGGGACGCAGAACCAGCAGACGATGCTGGTCGATGGTACGGCGCGGGCGGGAATAGAAGCCGCTTTGGTATCGCTGGTGGCACCGGGCGACACTGTGCTGGTCATCAATTTCGGCCGCTTCGGCCTGTTGCTGGGCGAAATCCTGACCCGTATCGGCGCGGTGATCGCAACGGTGGATGCGCCATGGGGCGAAATCGTGCCGATGGACGCCATCGCCGCTGCCATCGAACGCACCGCTCCCAAAGTCGTCGCCTGCGTTCATGGCGACACGTCCACTACCATGGCCCAGCCGCTCGATGGCCTGGGCGACCTGTGCCATGCAGCCGGCGCGCTATGCTATGTGGATGCGACCGCAACCATTGGCGGCATGGAAATCGCCGCCGATCGTTGGGGCATAGATGTCGTCACCGGCGGCTTGCAGAAATGTCTGGGCGGTCCCTCCGGCTCCGCGCCGATCACCATCTCCGACTGCGCAGCCGAAGCCATCTTCGTCCGCCGCCATACCGAAGCAGGCATCCGCAGCGCCGAAAGCATCGACGGCGCGGGGCCACGGATCGGTTCCAACTATTTCGACCTCGCCATGATCATGGATTACTGGTCGGACAAGCGCTTGAACCACCATACCGAAGCCACGTCGATGCTTTATGCCGCGCGGGAATGTGCGCGCGTGATGCTGGGGGAAGGCCTGGCGGCGCGCTATGCCCGGCACGCCGCAGCGGGTCGGGCGATGAGTGCGGGCCTGCGCGCCATGGGCCTCACGCTCTTTGGCGACGACGCGCATCGCATGACCAATGTGACCGGCGTTTTCATCCCCCAGGGAGTAGACAATGACCGGGTCCGCGCCGCCATGCGCGACCATTTCGAGATTGAGATCGGCACTGCCTTTGGGCCTTTGCAGGGGCGTATCTGGCGCATCGGCGCAATGGGCTATAATGCAATGAAGCATAAGGTGCTGATCACGTTGGGCGCGTTGGAAGCCTGCCTGATGCGTGAGGGGTTTTCCCTACCGCCGGGCGCGGCAGTCGGCGCGGCGCTGGAAGCATGGGACGCATGACGCTGCCCCGCGACCTCATCGGCTACGGCTCTACCCCGCCCGACCCGCGCTGGCCCGGCGGCGCGCGCATAGCCGTCCAGTTCGTCGTCAATTATGAGGAAGGCGCGGAAAACAACCTCCTCAACGGCGACAAGGGGTCCGAGGCCTTTCTGTCGGAAATGGTCGGTGCTGCCAGCCACCCGGCGCGCGCCATGGCAATGGAAAGCCTCTATGAATATGGCAGCCGCGCAGGCTTCTGGCGGCTGCACCGCATTTTCACCGAACGCAACCTGCCCGTGACGGTATTTGGCGTCGCCAATGCGATGGCGATGAACCCGGCGGCGGTGGGAGCGATGCTGGCGTCGGACTGGGAAATCGCCAGCCACGGCCTGAAATGGATCGACTATCAACATGTGTCCGAATATCTCGAGCGCGCGCACATATTGGAGGCGATTGCCCTCCACACCCGACTGACCGGCACCCGGCCGCTGGGCTGGTATCAGGGCCGCACCTCGCCCAACACGGCGCGGCTGGTGCGCGAAGAAGGGGGCTTTGTTTATGATGCCGACAGCTATGCCGACGACCTGCCCTATTATGCAGAAGGACAGTTGATCGTCCCCTACACGCTCGACGCCAACGACATGAAGTTCGTCGCGCTCAACGGCTTTACCGAAGGCGATCAGTTCTTCCGCTATCTGCGCGATACGTTCGATCAGTTGCGCAGCGAGGGCGGCCGCATGATGTCGGTCGGCCTGCATGGCCGCATCGCCGGGCGACCCGCACGCGCCGCCGCGCTCGCCCGTTTCCTCGACCATGTCATCGCTTGTCGAGACGCCTGGGTCGCACGCCGCATCGACATTGCCCACCACTGGATGGAGGTTCACCCCGCATGACAATCGACGATCCGATCCTGCTCGCCGAAATCACCGCCGCCTTTGCCGAATATGAGCGCGCACTGATGACGGACGATGTGCCGGCAATGGATATGCTGTTCCACGATGCGCCGACCACCAACCGATACGGTGTGGGCGAAGTATTGTACGGCATCGAGGAGATCCGGGATTTCCGCAAAGGCCGTGGCGGATCGCCCCAGCGCAAGCTGGGTAAGGTTGCGATCACCGTCTATGGCGACAGCTTCGCCACCGCCGACGCAGAATTTTTCCGCGAAAACAGCGACCGGCGCGGTCGCCAGACGCAAAGCTGGGTCAAGTTTGCCGATGGCTGGAAGGTCGTGTCCGCCCATGTCAGCCTGGAGGGGAACACGCATTGAGTGCGCTGTTCGAACATAGCCCCTGGGTGGAGGCGCGCGCCGATGCACGACCTTCGTCGGGCGATCGTCATGTGGACCTGATGGCGGTCGTCCATGACGCGACGCCGGACGAGCAATTGGCGCTTATCCGCGCCCATCCCGAACTGGCGGGCAAGGCCGCGATCGACCGGACCCTGACCGACGCATCCGCCGCCGAACAGGCGTCAGCGGGCCTCGATCGTCTGACGCCGCAGGAGTATGAACGCTTCCATGCACTCAACGCCACCTATCGGGCACGGTTCGACTTCCCCTTCATCATCTGCGTGCGGCTGACCGACAAGGCGGGTATATTGGCGGCCATGGAACAGCGTCTGGACCATGATCGGGACGAAGAGGTCGCAACCGCAATCGCCCAGATCGGCGAGATCGTCCGGCTGCGTCTGAAGGATGCCGCATGAGCGCGCCCATCGGCCTGCCCGCGCTGGAGGCGGAACTTGCGCGGCAACTCGTCCTGATCGGTCATGGCGGCACAGACTGGACGCGACCCCGCGCCCACGATCAGGGCCATGTCCATGACGTCGTGATCGTCGGCGGCGGGCAGAGCGGCCTTGCCGCAGCGTTCGGCCTGCTGCGCGAACGGGTGTCCAACATCCTGGTCATCGACGAAAATCCCGCTGGACAAGAGGGACCATGGGACACCTATGCGCGGATGATAACCCTGCGCACGCCCAAGGAACTCAATCCCATCGACTTCGGCATCCCTGCCCTCACCTACCGCGCCTGGTGGGAAGCACAGCATGGCGCGGCAGGTTGGGAGGCGGTCGGCAAAATCGCGCGCGGCGACTGGATGGCCTATTTGCGCTGGTATCGGCGCGTATTGGCGCTACCAGTGCGCAACGACACCAGCCTTACCCTCATCGAGCCGTTGGGGGACGGCCTTCACCGCCTGCATCTCGACGGCCAGCCGTCCTTGCTGGCGCGCAAGGTCGTGCTGGCGACCGGCATACAGGGTGGCGGCGAATGGCACACGCCCGCGATGATCCGCGATGCGTTGCCGCGCAGCCTGTATGCCCACACCAGCGAGCCGATCGACTATGCGGCGCTCAAGGGCAAGCGGATCGGCATATTGGGCGGCGGCGCATCGGCGTTCGACAATGCCAATGCAGCGCTGACCATCGGGGTCGCGGCCGCCCACGTCTTCATTCGCCGCCCCGTCCTGCCCCGCATCAACCCGATCCGCTTCATGGAACAGGTCGGCTTTACCGGCCGCTATCCCGCGCTGGACGATGCGGAAAAATATGCGGTGATGGCGTCTTTTCTGGGCCATAACCAGCCGCCGACCAATGACACGTTCGATCGGGCGGCGGCCTGGCCGGGATTCTTGTTGCATCTGGGCGCGCCATGGCTGGCGGTCGAACAAACGGACGGCGCGGTGCGCGTCACGACGCCGCAGGGATGCCATGATTTCGATTTTCTGGTCCTGTCCACCGGCCTTGTCAGCGACCCCGGCCTCCGCCCGGAACTGCTCCTTGTCGCAGGCAGCATCGCGCGCTGGGCCGATCGCTTCACGCCGCCGTCCGGCAGCGCCAATGCGCTGATCGACGCGCATCCTTATCTGGGCGACGGCTTCGAACTGCTGCCCCGGACCGACGATGGCGTGGCGGCGTTGCATGGCCTGTTCGCGTTCAACTATTCCGCGCTCATCAGCCTGGGCCTCTCCGCCTCCGCTTTGTCGGGGCTACGAACCGCGCTGCCGCGACTGGTGAAAGGCGTGACCGACCAGCTTTTTCTGGACGATCGCAACGCCCTGATCGCCGACCTTCTGGCCTATGATGACGTGGAATTTATCGGGCAATGGCCAAAACCCTCAGAGGAAGCCGCATGATGGCCAGCCTGTCTACTCATGTCCTCGATACCAGCCATGGCTGCCCCGCCGCCGGAGTCACACTGCGCCTGCTCGATGGCAACGGAACCATCCTGTTCGCCGCTATCACCGATTCAGATGGCCGCTGCCCCGGCCTGCCCGCCGTGACGCCGGGCCGCTACCGGCTGGAATTTGCGGTCGCTGCCTATTTTGCCGGGCGCGGCGTCGATTTACCGGATCCGCCATTTCTCGACACCGTCCTGCTCGACTTCGGCATCGCCGATGCGGGTCATTATCACGTCCCCCTGCTCGTCTCGCCCTATGGCTATTCGACCTATCGGGGCAGTTGAGATGAGCGTGCGCTTCCTGCTGGACGGCGAAGTGGTCGAAATCGCCGATGTCGATCCCACCGCCACGCTCCTCGATCATCTGCGCTATACGATGCGGCGCACCGGCACCAAGGAAGGCTGCGCCGAGGGCGATTGCGGCGCCTGCACTGTGCTGGTCGGCGATCTGGATGGCGACGCCATAGCCTGGCGCGCGGTCAATGCCTGCATCCTGTTCCTCCCCATGCTGCATGGCCGCGCGCTACTGACGGTCGAAAGCCTTGCGCCCGTCGGCGGCCTCAACCCGCTTCAGGCTTGCATGGCGGCCAATGGCAGTTCGCAATGCGGCTTTTGCACGCCCGGTTTCGTCATGTCGCTTTATGGTCGATGCGTCGGCGCAAGCGGCCATGACCTGCCAGTCGCCGACATAGTGGCGGGCAATCTGTGCCGCTGTACCGGCTATGGCCCGATATTGGCGGCGGCGGATGCTACCGGCCCGCTGGAACGCGACGACAGCGCGACCATCGCGGCGCTCAAAGCGCTGAAGGAAACGCCCGCTGCCTTCGGCCAGCATGGCGACCGCCGCTGGTTCGCGCCGCGCAGTTGCGCCGCGCTCGCCGACCTGCTCGCGCAATATCCAGACGCGCGCATGGTTGCGGGCGCTACCGATGTCGGCCTGTGGGTGACCAAGGGGCTGCGCAGCATCGACACGCTGATCTTCCTGGGCGACATCGCGCAATTACAGGGGATCGAGGAAAGTCCCGCTGGCGTCCGACTGGGCGCGGGGGTGCGTTATGCCGATGCCCATGCAGCCTTTGTGCGCCTCCATCCCGATCTTGGCGAACTGACCCGGCGGATCGGCGGATTGCAGGTCCGCAACGCAGCGACGGTCGGCGGCAATATCGCCAATGGATCGCCAATCGGGGACGGCCCACCCGCCTTCATCGCCCTGGGCGCAGAATTGACCTTGCGCAGCCGGGATGGTCGGCGAACGATGCCGTTGGAGGATTATTTCCTCGACTATGGCAAGCAGGACCGCCGTCCGTGGGAATTTGTCGAAAGCCTGTGGATTCCCCGGCCCGGCCCCGATTCCGTCATTCATATCGCCAAATTGTCGCGCCGTTTCGACAGCGACATTTCGGCGGTTTGCGGCGCTTTCCATCTGACCGTGCGGGATCGGCATATCGCCACCGCGCGCATCGCCTTTGGCGGCATGGCCGCCACGCCGCGCCGCGCGCCGCTATGCGAAGCCGCGCTGATCGGCCAGCCATTCACGCTGGCCACAATGGAGCAGGCCGCCCAAGCCCTGCGCGCCGACTATGCCCCGCTGTCCGATGTGCGCGGGTCCGCTGCTTACCGGCTCGACGTTGCCGCCAACCTGCTGCCGCGCCTGTGGCACCGGGCGCAGGGCCAGGCCGTGTCGGTGCTGGATCTGGACGCTGCCCATGGCTGATCGCGATTCCGCCTGGAGCGTGCTGCCAAAGCCATCGCACCCGCACGACAGCGCGCATCTGCATGTCACCGGCGCGGCCCGCTATGCCGATGATGGGCCGGAACCAGCCGACATGCTCCACCTCGCCTTTGGCCAGAGCGCCCATGCCCATGCCCGCATCCTGTCCATGGACCTGTCCGCCGTCTGCGCTGCCGAAGGCGTCGTGCATGTATTCACCGCCGCCGACATAAGCGGCGCGAACGACGTCAGTCCGGTGGCGGGCGATGACCGGCTACTTGCCGATGGCGAAGTGATCTGCGTCGGGCAGGCCATTTTTCTGGTCGCCGCCACCAGCCAGCGCGCCGCGCGAAAGGCCGCACGGCTTGGCAAGATCGACTATGAACCGCTGCCCGCTTGCGTAACGATCGAGGCGGCACAGGCGGCCAACTCGCTCATCGAACCAACCCAGCGCATGGCACGCGGCGACGCCGACGCCGCGCTGACGACTGCGCCGCATCGCCTGACCGGCAGTTTCGACATGGGCGGACAAGATCATTTCTATCTGGAGGGGCAGGTCGCTGTCGCGACCCCTGGCGAGGATGGCCAGATCCATCTGCTCAGTTCCACCCAGCATCCCAGCGAAATCCAGCATCTGGTCGCCCATATGCTCCATCGCAGTTCCGCCGACGTGACGGTGGAAGTACGGCGCATGGGCGGTGCCTTTGGCGGCAAGGAAACGCAGGCCGCCCTGTTCGCCGCCGCCGCCGCACTGGTGGCCGACAAGACCGGCCGCCTGGCCAAATTCCGCTGCGACCGTGACGATGACATGGTGATGACCGGCAAGCGCCACGCTTTCCGCATTGGCTATGACGTCGGCTTCGACGTTTCGGGCCATGTGCTGGCGCTGCGCCTGCGCCTTGCATCCCGCTGTGGTGCTACGGTCGATCTGTCCCCGGCGATCAACGACCGGGCGATGTTCCACGCCGACAATTGCTACTGGCTGCCTGACGTCGAAATCCTGTCGGAGCGGTTGAAAACCAATACCGTGTCCGACACTGCCTTTCGAGGCTTTGGCGGGCCGCAGGGGATGCTGGCGATAGAGCGGGTGATGGACGATGTCGCCGCGCATCTGGGTCATGATCCGCTGGATGTGCGGTGCGCCAATCTCTACGGCCCCGGTCGCGATGTCGCCCCCTATGGCATGACCATCGCCGACAATATCGCGCCGCAACTCATCGCCCGGCTGCGCGCCGACGCTCGGTACGACGCCCGCAAGGCCGCGATCGCCGCCTTCAACGCTGCCAGCCCGATCATCAAGAAGGGGATAGCGCTTACCCCGGTCAAGTTCGGGATCAGCTTCACCACCACCCACCTCAATCAGGCTGGCGCACTGGTGTTGGTCTATGCCGACGGCTCGATTCAGATCAACCATGGCGGCACGGAAATGGGCCAGGGTCTGTATATCAAGGTGGCGCAGGTCGTCGCAGACGTGTTCGCCGTGCCGATCGACCGGGTGCGGATCACCGCCACCCGCACCGATAAAGTGCCTAATACGTCCGCCACTGCCGCTTCGTCGGGCGCGGATCTGAACGGCATGGCCGCCTATAATGCCGCGATCACGATCCGCGACCGGCTCACCGGCTTCCTCGCTCGCACCTTTGGTTGCGCCGACAGCGACGTCCATTTCACACCCGACGGCATCCGCGCGGGGTCCGAATGCCTGACCTTCGCCCAGCTTTGCCGCAAGGCGCATATCGGCCGCATATCGCTCGCCGCCACCGGCTATTACGCCACCCCCGGCATTGCCTATGATCGCGCCGCGCATCAGGGTCGCCCCTTCTATTATTTCGCTTATGGCGCGGCGGTGGCGGAAGTCGCGATCGACACGCTGACCGGCGAACATAAGGTGCTGGCCGTCGACATCCTTCATGATGTGGGGCGCTCGCTCAATCCAGTGATCGACATCGGCCAGATCGAAGGCGGCTTCATTCAGGGGCAGGGTTGGCTGACGACCGAGGAACTGATCTTCGACGGTCAGGGCCGATTGCTTACCCATTCGCCCGCGACCTACAAGATTCCGACCGCATCGGACCGCCCCGCCCATATGACGATCAACCTGTGGGACGGCGAGAATGTGGAACCGACGATCAACCGATCGAAGGCCGTCGGCGAACCCCCCTTCATGCTCGCTATCTCGGTATTTTCAGCCCTGACCCGCGCCGTCGCCGCCGCCGCTCCCGATCGCCGCGCGTTGCCGCGCCTCGACGCGCCCGCCACGCCCGAACGCATCCTGCGCGCGGTGACGGAGCATCGCGCCCGATGACCGACTGGCTGGACTGGTTGCGCGCCGTCGCAGGCAAGGAAGCGTGCGCGCTGATCAGCATCGTGGCGAGCGAAGGCTCCGCGCCGCGCGGCGCAGGTACGCGGATGCTCGTTACCGCCGACACGCTCCATGGCACAATTGGCGGCGGACAGCTTGAATATCGCGCGGTGGAGCAGGCCCGCGCCATTCTGGACCATCCACCGGGACATTGGCGGGTGCAGGATTATCCGCTGGGACCGTTGCTGGGACAATGTTGTGGCGGGCGGGTGCGGCTGCTGATCGAGCATATCGCCCCGACTGCGATGGACTGGCTGGCGGACGCAGCCGACGAGCGCATCCTCGTTTCGACCTTCATGCCCGACCGGGTGGAACGCCACGTCAACGACCATGCCATCCCATCCAGCCTGTCGGCGCGCGGCGACCGCCCCCGCACGGGTGACAGCGTGGTGGAGAGCATCGGCCAGCATCGCAGACCGATCTATCTGTTCGGGGCCGGCCATGTGGGGCAGGCGATTGCCCGCCACGCCGCCAACCTGCCCTTCCGCCTCGCCTGGTTCGACACGCGCCCGGTGTTTGAAACGATCGAAGGCGTCGCCGTGGTGCCGGAGGCCGCAATCGAGCAATGCGTTGCGGACGCACCCGATGACGCCGCCATTCTCATCCTGACCCACGACCATGCACTGGATTATCGTCTGACCCTTGCCGCCGTCCGTCGCCCGCCCTGCGCCTTTACCGGCCTCATAGGTTCCGCCACCAAGGGCGCGCGCTTTCATGCCCGGCTGACGCGCGACGGCATCGACGCACAGGCGCGCGCACACCTGACTTCGCCGATCGGCGTGCCGGGCGTCTCGGGCAAGGAACCCGATGTCATCGCCATCGCCGTGCTGGCCCAATTGCTCCAATTGAGGGCGGTATGACGCAAAGCTCTAAGGGGATTTGGGGCTTTCGCGGCGAACTCCTGTCAGTATCACGCGACCCGCATCATCATCCCGATGCAGTGCGCCACGAACCGGACGGTCTGTTGGTGGTGGAAGATGGCATCGTCGTCGCGCGCGGCGATCATGCGACGCTGGCGCCCCGCTATCCGGGCCTGGCGATCACGCATCTCCCCGGCCTGATCGTCCCCGGCTTCATCGACGCCCATGTCCATTATGCGCAGATGGACCATATCGCCTCGCACGGCGAACAACTGCTCGACTGGCTCGATCGCCATATCTTCCCGGCTGAGAAAGCCTTTGCCGAGCGCGCTCATTCAGATCGCACCGCGACGCTGTTTCTGGACGAATTGCTGCGCAACGGCACGACCAGCGCACTGGTCTTTCCCACCGTCCATGCCCATTCGGTCGACGCCCTGTTCGACGCGGCGCTGCGCCGGAACATGCGCATCCTGTCGGGCAAGATCTTGATGGACCTTGGCCCCGATGGACTGGCCGACACAGTCGATAGCGGGCGCGAGGAGAGCGACTCCCTGATCCGCCGCTGGCGGGGACGCGGGCGCCTTGGCTATGCCGTGACGCCGCGCTTTGCTCTTACATCCTCGGACGCGCAGTTGCAGGTTGCGGGTGCCTTGCTCGCCGACCATCCCGATGTGCTGCTACACACGCATCTGGCCGAAAATGTCCGCGAATGTGCTGCTGTGGCGGATCGCTTTCCGCAGGCGCAGGATTATCTGGACGTTTATGACCGCTTCGGTCTGGTCGGCGACCGGTCGGTCTTTGCCCATGGCGTCCATCTGTCCGACAGCGCCTGCACCCGACTGGCGCAGAGCGGCGCGGGAATTGCCGTCTGCCCCAGCTCCAACCTGTTTCTGGGATCGGGTTTCTTCGACTTCACGCAAGCGGATGCCCATAGGGTACGCATCGGCCTTGGCACCGATGTCGGCGCAGGCACGTCTTTCTCCCTGCTCCATACATCGGGCCTTGCCTATCAGGCCGCACTTGCCCGTGGTACCCCGCTCGATCCCTTCCGCGCCCTTTATCTGGCGACGGCGGGCAGCGCCGCCCTGCTCCACATTGACGACCGGGTCGGCGGTCTGGAGCCGGGGCAAGAGGCCGATTTCGTCCTGCTCGATAGCAACGCCACCCCGCTGCTGGCACGCCGCACGGCAAACGCCACGCTTGCAGAACGCCTCTTTGCGCTGCAAATCCTCGGCGACGACCGCGTCATCGCGCGGACCTATATTATGGGCCAATGCGCCTGGGACCGACAAGGCATAGCATCATGACCGATCTCGACAGCTTCATCCGCGCCTTGCCCAAGGCCGAACTCCATCTGCATATCGAAGGAAGTCTGGAGCCGGAACTGATGTTCGCTCTTGCCAAGCGCAACGGCATCGCCATCCCCTATGCCAGCGTGGAGGATATCCGTGCTGCCTATGCCTTTGGCAATCTTCAGGATTTTCTCGACATCTATTATGCCGGGGCGGACGTGCTGCGAACACAGCAGGACTTTCATGATCTCGCCACCGCCTATTTCGATCGCGCGGCGGCGGACGGCGTGGTCCACGCCGAACTCATGTTCGATCCGCAGACCCATACCGATCGCGGCATACCCTTCGCCACCGTGATCGAGGGGCTGCTCTCGGCCATGGCCGACGCACAAACGCGGCACGGCATCAGCAGCGCACTCATCCTCTCCTTCCTGCGTCACCTGAGCGAGGAGGCGGCGTTCGATACACTCGCCGCCGCAGACCCCTGGCTCGACCGCATCGCCGCCGTCGGCCTCGATTCCTCCGAAAATGGCCATCCGCCCGAAAAATTCGCCCGCGTGTTCGCCACCGCCGCCGCCAAGGGTCTGCGCCTGACCGCCCATGCCGGGGAGGAAGGCCCACCCGCCTATGTCTATCAGGCGCTCGACCTCCTGCATGTCGATCGGATCGACCATGGCAACCGCGCGCTGGAAGATGACGCCCTTGTCGACCGGCTGGTGCGCGAAGCCATGACGCTGACCGTCTGCCCGCTCTCCAACCTCAAGCTATGCGTCGTCCACGATCTGGCCGATCATCCGATCGACCGGATGCTGGCGCTCGGCCTGCGCGCGACGATCAATTCGGACGATCCCGCCTATTTCGGCGGCTATATCGCCGATAATTATCGCGCGGCAGCGGTAGCGCGCGGCCTCACAAAGGCACAGCTTGGCGAACTCGCCCGCAACAGCTTCACCGGATCGTTCTTGCCAGCGGACGCCATCGCCGCCCATCTCGAACGACTGGACGCCTATCTATGAGGCTGCTCGCGACTCTCCTCGTCCTACTCATGACCATCGGCCTCGCCCATGCCGATACGCCCAAACGCAAGGTGATCATAGATGATGAGGGCTTTGCGCTCATGCACCTCATGCTGCTGGAATCGCCCGATGTCGATGTGCTGGGCATCACTACGGTAACGGGCAATGCCTGGGCCAATCGCGCAACCGCCATGGCCCTGCGCGGGCTGGAAATCGCCCACCGCACCGACGTGCCGGTCGTGCAGGGTGCGACCTATCCCCTGCTCAACACGGAAGTCCTGACCGATCGCTGGGAAGCGCTCTATGGCAAGCTGACATGGAAAGGCGCGTGGATGAAGCAGTGGGTCGAACCGACCCAGCAAAGCACCCCGCCCTATTTCGGTCCCAACGATCCGGTAGTCCTGCCCGAAGGCAATCCGACGACCAAAGCGCGCGACGAAATCGCCGCCAATTTCCTGATTCGCATGGTCCGCCAATATCCCGGCGAAGTGACGATCATCGCCGCCGGGCCGCTCACCAACCTGGCGCTCGCCCAGCGGCTCGACCCCGCCTTCGCCAGCCTCGCGAAGGAGCTGGTCTATATGGGCGGCTCGCTCAATCCCCGGCAAGCGCTCGACAATCGCGCCGCTGCCGATTTTGCCCGCGAATTCGTCAACACGCCGCGCCGCGAATTCAACATCCGCTTCGACCCCGAAGCCGCCAGCATCGTCGCGCGCAGCCCTTGGAAGGCGATCACTATCGTCCCCGTCGACCCCTCGACCGGCACCCAGCGCAGCCGGTCGCTGCTCGACCGCATGGCAAAATCCGCCAGCCCCGACCTTGCTCGCTTCATCGCCGCGATGGAACCCGGCTTCCCGCTGTGGGACGAGATCGCAGCGGGCGTCTGGCTCGACCCGACCCTCGTCACTGACCAGCAGACGCTCTATGTCGATTATAACAGCCAGTTCGGCCCCGGCTATGGCGACATGCTATCCTGGTTCGCGCCCTATCGCCCCGGCCTTGGCGAGCAACCCGCCACTGTCATTCGCACGATCGACGCAGCCCGGCTGGAAGCCTTGATGGTCCGCCTGATGGCCAGCAGCCAGGCAAAAATGACCGTCGCCAGCCCGACCGCCAGACGCTAGGATAGGGCCATGACGATCAAGCTCATCTGTCTCGATGCCGACGACACGCTGTGGCACAATATGCGGCATTTCAATGCGACCGAAGAAGCGCTGGTGGCCATGCTCCAGCCTTTTGCCGACGCCCATATCGCCCGCGACATGCTCAACGCCTGCGAAGGGCGCAATCTCAAACTCTATGGCTATGGCGCGAAGGGTTTCACGCTTTCGATGATCGAAACGGCAGCGGAACTGGCCGGCGACCATCTGTCCAAAGGGATGATCGAGGATATTCTTGCCGCCGGGCGTGCGCTGCTGGCGCATCCGGTCGATCTGTTTGACGATGTGGCTGACACGCTGGCGGCGCTGGCTCACCGGGGCCAGTTGGTCCTGGTGACCAAAGGCGACTTGCTGCACCAGGAATCGAAACTGGCTGCCTCAGGCCTGGGCGATCTGTTCAGCGGTATCGAAATCGTCAGCGACAAGACGGAAAATACGTTCCGCCGCGTGTTCGGCCAATATAGCGTGGCCGCACATGAAGCGATCATGGCGGGCGATTCCCTGCGGTCGGACATTCGCCCCGCGCTGGAGGCCGGTGCGTGGGCCGCCTATATTCCGCAGGAAGGTGCCTGGGTCCATGAAATTGCGGACACGCCGTCCGACCATCCCTGTTTCCGTCAGCTAGACCGCCTCGCCCAGCTACCCGACGTCATCGACGCGATCGGTTAAAGATCGTCGGCACCCAGCCAATGTTCGGTCTGCGGCGGCAGATATTGGGCCATGCGGTCCAGCAGGACTTGCGGATCATTGTCGATCAGCAGCATCGCGCGGTGGCGGGGCTGTAGAAAGCCTTCCTCCACCACGGAGTCAATGAAGGTGGACATCGGCGTATAGAAGCCGTTGACGTTGAGCAGCCCGCACGGCTTTTCATGATAGCCAAGCTGCGACCAGCACCAAGCCTCGAATATCTCCTCAAGCGTGCCGATGCCGCCGGGCAGGCACAGGAATCCGTCGGCAAATTGCGCCATCATCGCCTTGCGCTCGTGCATCGTCTTGACGACGTGCAACTGGGTCAGCCCCGGATGATCATGCTCCCGCGCGCGCAGCGCTTCGGGAATGACGCCAATCACTTCGCCGCCAGCCGCGCAGACCGTGTCCGCTATCACGCCCATGAGCCCGACGGTGCCACCACCGTAGACAAGGCCGATGCCTCGCTGCGCCAGCAACCCGCCGACCCGCTCGGCGGCTTCCCGATAGACCGGGGAATTGCCGGGCGACGACCCAAGATAGACGCAGATCCGCATATTGTCCCCTTCGCTCTCAGCCCAGCCGTTCAGGCACGGACAGCGCTTCCTCGACGATCGCGCCCTTGGTGGCGACCGCTTCCCAGGGGAATACGAACCAGCGCTTATCCTCGTCCCGGTCGATGATCTGCGACCAATAATCTACCGTCACGCGCGACCGGCTGTTGGTGATGATGACGGCAAAGCGCAGATTGTCCGCCCGACATCCATTGTCCGCCAGCAATTGCCGCACATAATCGATCGTGCCGCCGCTATCGTTTATATCGTCGATAAACAGCAGGCGCAGCCCCGCGGCACTTTTTGCCGCCACCTTGGCCAGCAGTTCGTCGGCAAAGCCAGGCACCTTGGAACTATGGTCGATCGACAGCATCGGCAGCGCGGTCTGGTGCGAGATATAGACCGCCGGGACCAGCCCGCCCCGCCCGATGCCGATGACGAAATCCGGCTTCCAGTCGCCTTGTTCGATCGACTGCGCCAGGCTCTGCACATCGGCCAGAAAAGCGTCGTTGGTAATATAATGAAGTTGTGGCTCAGCCGATTCGTGCATGACGATATAGTCCGTTGGCGATCAGGAAATTAGCCCGTTATCGGGTCTGCACGCATTGGGCAATTGGCAGGGTGCGCTATGCTCAGTCTTTGGCAGCCCCATCTATGGATATTGGATAGCTGAGTTGCGGGAATCCCGTCTCAATTTCCTGCAACACGATTCCCGCCGCATAAGAGGGCGTGCGTGCCGACGCAGTGCATAGCGCCAGCGTCATCGGCCGCAGGACCGGGTCTGAAATTTTGGTAAAGCACAGGATCCCGCGCCGCACTTCGGTAATGACGTCAAGCGAGGTCAATATGCCGATGCCGACCCCTTGCGTGACGAGCGAAGTGATCATCTGGATATTGTCCGACGCAACGGCCCGGTCGATTTCCACCCCCGTTGCCCCTTCCAGCACGCTGATCTGTTCATATACGGCCAGCGGCTCGGCCGGGACGATCAGCTTGGATCCGACGCAACTGGAAAAGCGCGCTTCCCGCTTCATGCCCAGCGCATGGCCCGTCGGCGTGACGAAGCCCAGCACGACCTCGACAAAGGCGCGCACCGCCAGATCGCGGACCGTCTGCGGCTCAAAGAAAATGCCGAAATCCACCTCGCCCCGCGCCGTTGCCCGGCGCACGGCGTCATTTTCCAGCACGCGCACGCCAATCGTGATGCCGGGATATTTGGTCTGGAGCGCCTGAATCGCTGCCGGGATATAGCCTTTGGCCAAAGCGTCGATGACCGCGATGTCGACATGCCCACGCTTTAGGCCGCGCAGATCTTCTATCTGCGCGCGGACATCGACCATATTCTTTTGCCACTTGCTGCCCGCCGCCATCATGATTTCGCCCGCCGCGGTCAGGCGCAGCCCGGTCGGCAACCGCTCGAATAATGGCATCCCCAGATTGGCTTCGACGTTCAAAATCTGTCGATCGATCGCGGACGCCGATACATTCAGCTCATCCGCGGCCCGCCGGATCGATCCTAAACGGCCTACTGCTATGAAATAGCGCAGAAATCTTGAAAGCGCCGGCATACCCACCCTATTTTTTGCAACACTGCGTCGAATTCATTGCATTTGATCGCATCAGGTCAAGCCCCTAGTTGCAATACACGTCACAGCGCCTTGTGACGTGTCCGACAGGTCACGGCTGTGCAGATCGTGCGGACAGGGGCTGCGGCATGGCACCGCATGGGGAGAAGCATAGTGACGCAGTTGCACGAGCATAGCCTGCGTCTTTGCCGCTGTTCGACTGCGGCTGCTCACACGGCGCCCGGCTCTGGTCCTGTCGCGGCATTTACGCACCCGCATCGCCAGAAACCATAAGCCACGATGCAGACTGCCTGGCCGATGACGAACCACAAGACATGCCCGTAAAAATATAAAATCACACAAGAAAATGGAGAGGAAAAGGAGAATTAACCAGCAGGGCGATCCTATTTTGCCGCTCCTGCTCAAAGGGGGGTTTTATATAAATGGCGAAATTTCACCGATTGCACGCACCGAATAACGGCCGGTCGCACCGCACATTGGCTCTGATGGCCACCGGGCTGCTGTCCTGCACCGCGCTGACATCGCCGGTTCTGGCCCAGGCACCGGCCCCGGCCGACGCAGCGGAACAAAGTGCCGAAATCGTCGTCACAGGCGCACTCGAAGCGCTGCCGCTCAAGGATGTCGGCTCCATCTTCGGCTTTAACAAGACACTGCTGGAAACCCCGCGCTCCGCCTCTACCATCAGCAGCGAACAGATCGAACGCTTTGGTATCACCAACATCTATGATCTGGTCGCGCAATCGCCCGGCACCTTCACCAACAGCTTCTTTGGCGTCGGCGGCGCGCTCGACATTCGCGGCACGCCCGGCGAAGTCTTTTTCCGTGGCGTTCGCCGTCTCGACAATCCGGGCAACTATCCAACGCCGATCGGCGCGTCCGAACGGATCGACATCGTGCGCGGCCCCTCCTCGCCCATTTACGGCCCGTCCAAGACCGGAGGCTACATGAATTTCGTGCCAAAATCGGCGCGCGTCGCCGGTGGCGCACTGATGAGCGCACCGGAAGGCGAAGTCAGCTATACCCGTGGCAGCTGGGACTATAACGTCCTCAAAGCGCAGGTGCGCGGCCCCGCCAAAATCGGCGCGACGGAACTGGGCTACAGCCTCTATGCCGAAATCGAGGATTCCGGCAGCTATTACGACAATATGTCGACCAAGCAGACGATCCTGCAAGCTGCCTTCGACAGCCAGATCACTGATAGCATCCGCATCGAATTCGGCGGCATGTACCATAATTTCAAGGGTCAGCAGAATGGCGGCTGGAACCGCCTGACGCAGGATCTGGTGGATAACGGCACCTATATCACCGGCAGCGCCAAGCCGCTCGATACCAATGGCGACGGCCAGCTTTCACAATCGGAATTTCGCGCCGGCGGCAATTTCAACCCGTTCGGCACATTTGGCTGCGCCGCTGGCACGGCGACGCCGGGAATATCTGCTGCCAATTTCACCGACGCCTGCCTGAACGCCAGCTTCTCCAATCTGGCGTTGCAGAATGTCGGCACCACCACGCTTAGTCGCCGCAAAACCCTGACCGGCAAGGACGATCGCCTCGATAACATCGCGAAAACCGGCTATTTCGACATCATCTACAATGCCGAGAGCGGGCTTGAAATCAAGAATCAGCTCTTTTACGACGGTATCGAGAATATCAACGAGAACAGCTATGGATTCTCACAATTCCACAAATCCTGGGTGATCGAAGACAAGATCGTCGCGTCCAAGACCTTCGACAGTTCGGCCGGCAAATTCTCGTTCCAGCTTTCACCGTCGATCCGCTACACGAAATTCCTGCACGGCGACGATTTCAACTTTGAATATTTCCACCGTGTCGACCTGACACAGGGCTATACGCCCTTGTCGGACCGGCTGCTTTCGACCGAGTGCGACTGCAACTATACCAATTATCTCAAGGGCCATTATACCGACCTGGGCTTCGCCGCCCTCACCGATCTCGATTTCAATTTCGGCCTGGATGTCGTCCTTGGCGCCCGTTACGACAAGGTGAAGGTCAATTCGACCAACATCGTCGAAAAGCTGCAAACCGCGCCCGGCGTCGTGACCGGGAAAGGATCGAAGGGCGGCTGGTCTTGGAATGCCAGTGCATCCTACAAGCTGCCGTTCGGCGTCATCCCTTATGTAACGGCGTCACGCCAAACCACCGTGATTGCAGGTCAGGGTTCGGAAATCGACCCCGGCACGGCCGTCGGCGACACATTCCTGACCGCGTCCAAACTGATCGAAGGCGGCATCAAGGGCAGCTTTCTCGACAACATGCTCTACACCGCCGTGTCGGTGTATAAGCAGGAGCGGACCGACCATAATATCCAGTCCTCGACCGTCAACCAGTCGGTCGAAACAAAGGGTGTAGAGGCGGAATTCCGCTGGTCGGTCGACAAGCATTTCCTCATCACTGGTGCCTATACCCACACGGTCGTCACCAATTTGAGCTTCCTCGACGCCGGGACGACTTTCAGCTTCTTTGGTATCGAAGATCTGATCAACGTGTCCAACCCTGCGGCAACGCTGGGTGGGCAGGTCGGCGGCCTTGTCCCCATTCCCAACAAGGCGGCGGCCGCGCGGGCGGGCATTCCCAAAAATCTCTACTCGCTGACCGGCACCTATTCGTTCGACAATGGCCTCGCTTTCTCTGCCAGCGTGGTCAAGGTGGACTCGGTCTTTTCGGGCCAGTCGCGGGTCGTGAAACTGCCTGCCTACACGCTGGTCGATGTGGGGGTTTCCTACGAGATGGACAGTTGGCTGTTCCGTCTGAACGTCAAAAACCTGACCAACGAAACCTATTATCGCGCCAACTTCACCGAACTGTTCGGCAGCACGATTGTCCTGCCCGAACGGCCACGCAGCTATCAAGCGACGATTTCGTATAAATTCTGATCGGAAGGGGGGACGTCGGGCTGCGCTCGCGTCCCCCTCTCATCGCAAGGACAGACTATCATCATCCGCTTACCCACATCTGCCGTCTGGCTTGCCAGCGCCTGCCTTGCCTTACTGCCGCTGACCCCGGCACAGGCCGCGCCTGCCGCCATCGCGCAATGCGCGCCCGGCGCAGCCTGCGCCACGCCAATGCCAGTCCGTGTCGTCATCGTCTCCATGTTCGAAATCGGCGAGGATAGCGGCGACAAGCCGGGCGAATTCCAGCTCTGGAAGGAACGGCGGCATCTCGACATGCGCATTCCCTTCCCCCAGTCCCATCATGACCTCTATTATGATCCCAAGACGCAGGTGCTGGGCATGGTGACTGGCATGGGCAACATCAAATCGGCAACGGCCACCATGGCGCTGGGTCTGGACCAACGGTTCGACCTGTCCCACGCCTATTGGCTGGTCGCGGGCATTGCGGGCATCGACCCGCAGGATGCCTCGATCGGTTCGGCGGCCTGGGCGCGCTATCTGGTCGATGGTGACCTCGCCCATGAAATCGACGCGCGGGAAATTCCTGCCGATTGGAAAAGCGGCTATTTCCCGCTGCATAGCAAAGGTCCAAACGACCCCAGCCCGCCGGTCGGCCAGGGCGAAATCTTCGAAATCAACCCCGCCTTGCGCGACTGGGCCTATGACCTGACCAAGGACATGGTGCTGCCCGACGATCCTTCGATCCGCAAGGAGCGGGCGCGCTTCACCAACCATCCCATGGCCCAACGCCCGCCTTTCGTGCTGAAGGGCGATCAACTGGCCGCCATAACCTTCTGGCACGGCGCGCGGATGACTGACTGGGCCAATGACTGGGTGCAATATTGGACACAGGGGAAGGGCGAATTTGTCACCTCCGCGATGGAGGAAACCGGCACCTATCAATCGATCGTCTATCTCGACCAGATCGGCCGGGTGGACAAGGACCGCTTCATGGTACTGCGCGCGGGCAGCAACTTCACCATGCCGCCGCCCGGCGACACTGCCGCCCATTATCTGCTGACCGAAAATGAGGGCTATGCCGGCATGACCGCCGCGCTGGAAAGCCTCTATCTGGTCGGGTCCAAAGTGGTGGACGAACTGGTCGGCCATTGGGATCGTTACGAAAAGACCGTGCCGCAATAGCATGACCCTTACCGTCATCCGCAACGCCGACGTCCTCGTCTGCATGGACGATCCCCGGCGGGAGATAGCCGACGGAGCCGTCGCGTTTCGGGATGGGGTTATATTGGCGGTCGGGACCACGGTGGACCTGGCATCCTGGCTGGCCGAAGCGGATGCGGTGGTCGACGCGCGCGGCTGCGTCCTCACCCCCGGCCTCGTCAACACCCACCATCATCTTTACCAGTCGCTGACCCGCGCTCTGCCCGGCGCGATCAACGCCTCGCTGTTCGACTGGCTCAAGCGGCTCTACCCCATCTGGGCGCAATATCGACCCGAAGACGTGTTCGCCGCGACTCAGCTTGGCCTTGCGGAACTTGCTTTGTCGGGCTGCACCCTGACCTCCGATCATCTTTACCTCTTCCCCAATGGCGTGACGCTGGACGACACCATCGCCGCCGCGCAGGGCATTGGCATCCGCTTCCACCCCACGCGCGGCGCGATGAGCGTGGGGGAAAGCGACGGCGGCCTGCCGCCCGACAGCCTGGTCGAGGATGAGCGCGCGATCCTGAACGACACGATCCGCGTGATAGACCGTTTCCACGACGCCAGCGAAGGGGCCATGGTCCGCGTCGGTGTCGCCCCCTGCTCACCCTTTTCGGTCAGTCAGGGGCTGATGCGCGATGCCGCTTTGCTCGCCCGTGACAAGGGCGTGATGCTGCACACGCATCTGGCCGAGGATGCCGACGATGTCGCCTTCTCGCTCGAACGGTTCGGCTGCCGCCCCGGTGACTATGCCGAAAGCCTGGGCTGGGTCGGCCCGGACGTATGGCACGCCCATTGCGTCCAGCTCGACGCGCGCGAAATCGCCCTGTTCGCACGGACCGGCACCGGCATCGCCCATTGCCCCTGCTCCAATTGCCGCCTCGGCTCCGGCATCGCTCCGCTCAAGGCGATGTTCGATCAGGGCGTGTCCCTTGGCCTTGGCGTCGATGGATCGGCCTCCAGCGACAGCGGTAACCTGCTGTTGGAAGCACGGCAGGCGATGCTGCTCCAGCGCGCGATCGGTGGACCCGCCGCCTTCGATCCGCGTGACGCCCTCTACATCGCCACTCGTGGTGGCGCACAGATGCTCGGTCGCCATGACTGCGGCGCGATAGAGGCGGGAAAACGCGCCGATATCGTCCTTTGGGACGGTGTGAACTTCGCCTCCATGGGTGTCTGGGACAAGGTTGCAGGCCTTATCCTCAGTCCGCCCACAGGCGCGCGCGATGTGTTTGTCGAAGGCCGAGCGGTCGTGCGCGACGGGCAATTGGTGCAGGCCGACCGCGCCACCATCCTGCGTGCGGCAAACCGCTCGCTCACTCGCCTGATGAGCCTGGCCTGATGGCCCAGCCGCCTGCCAGCCTTTGGAGCGCCCCATGACAGCAACCGCTTTCCCAGTCTCCGAAGGCAGCACTGCCCACGCCACCGGGATCATGACGGCGGACCAAGCCCGCGATCCCGATCATTTCCCCGGCCTATCCGTCGCAATTCCCTTGGGTATCCAGCATGTGCTGGCGATGTTCGTCAGCAACCTGACCCCGGCGATCATCGTGGCGGGCGCAGCCGGTTTCGGCTTCGGATCTGCCGATCCTGCCCCCATGATCTACATGATCCAGATGGCGATGCTATTTGCGGGCATCGCGACCCTGATGCAGACGATCGGCATCGGCCCGGTCGGCGCGCGCCTGCCGATCGTTCAGGGTACCAGCTTCGCCTTCCTACCGGTCATGATCCCGATCGTCGCGGGACAGGGGGTGGCGGCGATGGCGCAACTTACCACCGCTGCCATCGTCGGCGGCCTGTTCCACGCCTGTGTCAGCGCGTGCATCGGTCGTATCCGCTTTGCCCTGCCGCCCATGATCACGGGTCTGGTCGTCCTGATGATCGGCCTGTCGTTGATGCGGGTGGGTGTGCAATATGCCGCCGGGGGCGTCGCGGCGCAGGGAACGCCAGCCTATGGCGCAGGCATCAGCTGGCTGCTGGCGGGCATCGTTGTGGTCGTGACGCTGGGCCTCAGCTTTTACGGGCGGGGGCTATGGTCGACTGCCTCGGTGCTGCTCGGCCTCGTGACAGGCTATGCCGTCGCCGCGCTGATGGGTCGCGTATCACTTGCGCCCGTGGAGGCAGCCGGATGGGTCATGCTCCCCCAACCCTTCCATTTTGGCTTTGCCATATCGCTACCGGCGATCCTGGGCTTTTGCCTGATGGGTTTTATTTCCGCGATCGAATCCATCGGCGCAGTCTCCGCCATTTGCGAGGGCAGCGCCGGACGCCCTGCAACTGACCGGGAACTGATCGGCGCGACGAGCGCAGATGGCCTGGGCACGGCACTGGCCGGTATTTTCGGCGCGATGCCCAACACCTCCTTCAGCCAGAATGTCGGACTGATCGCGATCACCGGGATCATGAGCCGTCATATCGTCACCATCGGCGCACTGTTCCTGATCCTGTGCGGCCTGGCCCCCAAGATCGGCGCATTCATCACCACGATCCCGATCGAAGTGCTGGGCGGCGGGGTGATCGTGATGTTCGGCATGGTCGCTTCTGCTGCGCTATCGATCCTGTCGGGCGTGGACTGGTCGCAGCGTAACATGTTGATCTTCGGCGTCGCCCTGTCGATCGGTATCGGGCTGGAACTGGAACCGGGCGCGGTGTCGCATCTGCCCGACACCGCGCGCATGATCCTGACGTCGGGCGTTCTGCCCGCCGCGGTGGTCGCGGTCATCCTCAACCTTGTCGTGCCCAACCGGATCAGCGCGGGATAGCCTCGAATATCTCCAGCTCACGCTCCAGCTTCGCCTGGCTCGCAGCCTTCGGATTGGCCGCCAGCCAGGCCTTGCACCCCGGTGCAGCCATGATGGCGCACGCTGCGACGCGGCCGCCGCCTGCCCGGTCCTGCCACAGGCTGGCACCCGGCAAGAAATTATAGTGCAAACCGTCCCGCACGATTTGCTTGAGATCGGCATAGCGCAGCCCCTGCTCCGTCACGGCGCGCAGATATTCGTTGGTCATGTCGCTGCGCGATACGCCTTCGTCGTCGGTGGACAAAACCACCGGCACGCCCGCCGCACGGTAAAGCGAAAGCGGGTGATCCTGTCCTTTCACACCCAGGATGACGGCATTGCTGGTCAGGTTGATTTCCACCGCCACTTGCTCTTTCGCCATCCGGGCGAGCAGCGAAGCGGCGTCCGTTTCATAGGCAATGTCGATACCATGGCCGATCCGCCGCGCACCGGCGACCTCCACCGCATCGCGAATATGAAACGCCAGATCGCGCGACGGCACCAGCCCCAATGTCAACTCCCCCGCATGAAGCGACAGATTGACCTTGGGATGCCGCGCCTTGAGGAATGCGATCATCCGCATGTGCAGCGCATAGTCCCGCACAGCCACGGGATGATGCTCCGGTGCCGCGATATTGATGCCGACGAAACGCGAATCGGCCTCTGCCAGCGCAAAGCCGAAGGCCAGCTGCGCAAACACCTGCGCGGGCGGACTGGTACGGATCGCAGTGTAGAGATAGCGCATCTCCACTCCACAGGCCGATTTGGCATTTGCTGTGCCGCACCCGTCTATCGCCGCACCCTGCGCATCATAGCCGTCATAATCGGCTCGCGCGCTGGCTATCGCGTCGGGCAACAGCGGCGCTATCTTGGCATGAAGAGCGGCAAAATCGCTTGCGTCCGCATCGGCCATCTTCAGGCCCAGCATCCAGCCCGCCCGCGCACCGCTGCCCAGTTCGACATAGGATACATGATCGGCCGCCGCCTGCTGGCGCGTCAAAGCCATGGCTTCCCCCACATGCCGACTATAGGCAGCGCCGAACGCATCGAAAGTCGCAAAGAAGCGATCATAGCCCGACACCGTTGGATCACCCACGCCTGCCTCGAACCCGCGCGTCGAGAAAGCGTCGATCGCGTGCGAGTAACGGGGATAGTCGCGCTCCAGCCCGGTGGCCGCGATCCGGCCCGGACTATCGCAGGGCGGTTCGACGATATGATAATTATCGGTCGCAATGCACAGGCCGTCCGTCGCCGCCCAACGCAGATAATCCTCGGCAAAATTCGCGCCGCCCGCATGATTATGCAGGTCGCCTCCCTTGGGCATGGCCTGTAGGAAGATGCGCAGGCGCGGCGGGCTATCGGCGATCCGATCCAGATAGGCGGCTGTCCGCGCTTCGTCGGACACAGCGCCCGCCGGTGCCCGCGCCATGACTGGCCCCGCGCCCATCAGCAGCGCGATCAACAGTGCAGCCATCCGCATCATGATACCCCCATGTGGCGGCCCTTCTGACGAGGACGGCTATGATGTTCAATGACGATATTACGGACATCGCGTTGCCGAAATCAGAGCGCTTGGCACCATTGCCGTGCCTGAGACGGAATCGACATGGCCTTTGCCCAAGCGTCCTAATTTTGCGTCTCCGCCGTCCCGTTAACGGCAATGGACGCCATGGGGATTCCTCCATAGGCCAGCGCTGATCTCCATTTGAGGGAAGAAGGTGGACTGCGGGTCGCCATCCGTTGTGGGGAAATGAGGGAGGTGGCGCACCGCTGCCTGTGGGACGATAGGATTGCAATTGATGGACCTGCGCTGGCGTCCGACTTTGCATGCTTGCGTGCTGGCGCTCAGTGCGCTCGTCGCAACGGCGTCGGTCCTTGCGCGGCCCGATGATGCGCATCCCTTGCCCACCGCTGCCGCCGCAATAGCACCGCAAGCTGCGCCTGCCATATTGGGCGATTATTGTTCGCGCTGCCATAATGACAGCGACAGAATCGCCAGCCTCTCGCTGGACGATCTGCAACATGCCGACCTGTTGCATGGTGCCAATCTCGACATCTGGGAAAAGGTGCTGCGCCGGACGCGGCAGGGCGAAATGCCGCCGCTCAACAAGCCACAGCCCATGTCCGCTGCCAGAGCCGCGTTCGTCCAATGGCTGGAAAATGGGCTGGATAGTTATGCCGCCGCCCACCCCGATCCCGGCCGCTCGACCATCCGCCGCCTGAATCGCGTGGAATATGCCAATGCCGTGCGCGACCTGCTGGCGCTCAAGGTCGACGTCAGCCGGGAATTGCCACAGGATAATTCGGGCTATGGCTTCGACAATATCGCCGATGTGCTAAGTGTCTCGCCGACCCTGATGGACCGCTATATCGCGGTTGCCGGCAAAGTGGGACGGATGGCGACCGGCCTCACCTCCCGCCGCGAATTTGTGACATCCTATGAAATCCCCAAGGACGGGTCGGTGATGAACTCCGGCCGCCCGGCTTATAATGAGCGGGCCAGCGACGACCTGCCGCTCGGCTCGCGCGGTGGCGGGGCGTTCACTTATTATGCCCGCTACGATGCGACCTATGAAATAAGCGGCTGGCTGAATGCCAATACCAACAATGAAACCGATCGGCAGAAGGAGGACAAGGTCAGCGTCCGCGTGCCGCTCAAAGCGGGCGCGCATGTCATCGGCCTGTCCTTCCGCCGCCAGATCGCCCCCGACGAAAGCGTCCAGACTCTGCGCAATGATCTCGACAAGGTGCCGGTCCCAACCGACGCCCCGGTAATGCTGCCGATGGACGTGCTGGTCGACGGGGTGCGGGTCAAATCGGTCAAGGTGCCATCCTACCGCATGTCGCCACGCTATTCGCAGCAGAATTTCCCGCGCGATGCGCTTCAGATCGACGTCGCCGGACCGATTGCGCCACACGGCATCGGCAAGACGCCCAGCCGCGAACGCATCTTCCTGTGCAATCCCTCCCGCGCCACGGCACAAGCCGCGTGCGCCCGGCGCATCGTTGCCACGCTCGCCCGCCGCGCCTATCGTCGCCCGGTCACGGACAGCGATATACGGCCCCTGATGCGCGTCTACGACACCGAACGGGCGCAGTCCGATTTCGAACATGGCGTCGAAGCGGCAGTGGAGGCGATCCTTGTCTCCCCCAACTTCCTGTTCCTGGTCGAGCAGGATCCGGTCGGCAGCGCCCCAGGCAGCGTGCGTCGCCTGACCGACCTGGAACTGGCGTCGCGCCTCTCTCTCTTCCTGTGGAGCAGTATCCCCGACGAAACGCTGCTGCGTCTGGCCGAAACCGGGCAGTTGCAACAATCCGCTGTGCTAGATGCGCAGGTCACACGGATGCTGGCCGATCCGCGTGCTGATGCCCTGACGAAGAATTTCGCGGGCCAGTGGCTATATCTGCGCAATCTCGATCAGCAACGGCCAGACATCGCGATATTCCCCAAATTCGACACTCGCCTGCGCAGCGCCATGGCCCGCGAGACGGAGATGTTCTTCAGCTATGTGCTGCGCACCAACCGCAGCCTGCTGGATTTCATTGCAGCAGACTACAGCTTCCTCAACCAGCGACTAGCCGACCATTATGGCATAAACGGCGTCAATGGTCCGGCTATGCGGCGGGTCAATCTGGATCCTGCGTCGCATCGCGGCGGGCTGCTGGGTCAGGCCAGCATCCTGACCGTCACTTCCTATGGCAACCACACTTCGGTCGTTAAGCGGGGCAAGTGGATTCTCGACAACCTCCTCGCTGCGTCGCCCCCGCCCCCGCCGCCCGATGTGCCCGCCCTTCAGGACAAGCATGACGGCCGCAGCTTGACCGCACGCGAGCAATTGGAATTGCACCGCAAAAGTCCGGCCTGCGCGGCCTGCCACGTCAAGATGGACCCGCTGGGCTTCAGTCTTGAAAATTTCGACGCGATCGGTGCTTTTCGACAAAATGATGCAGGTCAGGTAATTGATGTGTCGGCAAGGATGCCGGACGGGACGCAATTTTCGGGCCTTGCCGGGCTTCAAAAGATTTTGCTGGCGAGCAAGGATGAATTCGCCAACGCCTTTACCGAACGGCTGCTGACCTACGCGCTGGCTCGCGGCGTCGATGCCCGCGACATGCCCGCCATCCGCACGATTGGCCGGGGCGCTGCGCAGGACGGCTACCGCATCCAGACGATCGTCAAGGGCATCGTACATAGCGATCCCTTCACCCTGCGAAGGACGAATGGGAAATGAGGGTGGCACGATGATAATCCTGCGCAAACCGCTCAACCGCCGCACCATGTTGCGCGGTGCAGGCACGATGATGGCACTGCCGTTGCTGGAGGCTATGCTGCCTTCTGCCAAGGCGGCCGACATAGCCGCCCGTCCCAAGCGGCTCCAGATATTCTATTCCCCCAACGGCATGATGATGAACCAGTTCCTGCCGACAACGCAGGGGCCAGGCTTCGCCCTGCCGCCAACGTTGGAGCCGCTGGCGGCCCACCGCGCGCAGATCAGCGTTATCACCGGCCTTGGCCATCCCAGCGCTGCGGCCATGGGCGATCGTCCCGCCGGACATGGTCGGTCCTGCCCCGCCTTCATTACCGGCGTCCATGTCAAACAGACCGAAGGCACGGATATACGCTGCGGCATTTCAGTCGACCAGGCCTATGCCGATCATCTGGGCGACGCGACCCAGCTTAGTTCGCTGGAACTGGGGATAGATCAGGCCAGCCTGCTGGGCAGCTGCGACATCGGCTATAGCTGTGCCTATACCAATGGCATAAGTTGGCGGAACCCGACCGTGCCTCTGCCCGTCACTGCCAATCCGCGCGATGTGTTCGAACGCCTGTTCGGAGATGGCGATGCGCTGGACGCAAACAGCCGCCTCGCGCAGTTGCGGCGGCAATCGAGTATCCTCGACTTCGTGATGGACGACAGCGCCCGCCTGTCCAGATCGCTCGGCATGGAGGATCGTCACAAGCTTGGCGAATATCTGGAAGCGACCCGCGATATCGAACGGCGCATCCAGCGCGCGATCGCATCGGGGGGCGGCGTGCAAACCGCCGATCTTGAGCGCCCGGCTGGCATTCCCGACAGTTTCGACGCGCATGTGCGCATGATGATCGACCTGCAAGTGCTGGCGATGCAGGCTGACATCACGCGCATCGGCAGCTTCATGATCGGCCGCGAACTGTCGAACCGCACCTATCCCGAAATCGGCGTGCCGGATTCACACCATATGCTCAGCCACCATGGCAACAACCCGGAGAAAATGGCGAAGCTGGCGCGCATCAACCGACATCATATGGAATATTTTGCCTATTATCTGGACCGGATGAAGGCGGTCAAGGATGGCGAAGGGTCGCTGCTGGACCGCACATTAGTGCTGCGTGGATCGGCCTTTGGCGACCCTAACGAGCATGATCATATGGACCTGCCCGTCATCGTCGCCGGGGGACTGGTGCCGGGCGACCGTCATGTCGTCGCGCAGAAGGGGACGACGATGTCGAACCTGTTGCTGAGCGCGCTGCAACTTCTGGACGTGCCTGCAACGCGCTTCGGCGACAGTACGGAACCGTTCAAGGTGCTGACCGATGCATGATGGCGTCCGCCCGGCACTCGCTTTTGCGCTATGCCTCTGGGCGGCCAGCGCGCAGGCGTACCCTGTCGATGATGACAGGCTGCGGTCCGCCATCCGCGCCAATGACGTTGCTGCAGTCCAGACAGCACTGGAACAACAGGCCGATCCCAACCAGCCGCTCGCTTTTGGTGCAACACCGCTCGCCTGGGCAGTCAATACCCAGAATCCTGCACTGGTCGATACACTCCTCGCACATGGCGCGACGCCCAACAGGGCCGATCAGGACGGCGTCACGCCGCTGTCGCTCGCCTGCGAACTCGGCGACGCCACCATCATTGCTCGGCTGCTCGATGCCCGTGCCAATGTTCATGCTTTGCGTTCCGACGGCGCGTCCCCGCTGGCAGTCTGCGCCCGCTATGGCCCGGCCGATGCCGTCGCGCGGATGCTGGCGTTGGGCGCGGCGCCGGACAAAGCCGACAGCCGCCGCCAGACCCCGCTGATGTGGGCCGCGTCCTCCGGGCGGACCGATGCGATCACCCTGTTGCTAAAGGCCGGGGCGGATGCCAACCGCGTGTCGAAGGGTGGCTTCACCCCACTATTCTTCGCGATCAAGAGCGGCGTCGTATCGGCAACCCAGGCACTGCTAGATGCAGGCGCGGACAGCCGCTATCGCGGACCGGAAAATAGCAGTGCGGCGCAACTTGCCCTCTACCAGAAAAATTATGGTGCTGCTGCCCTTCTGGTATCGGGCGACGCCGATCTCACCGAACGGGACCGGACCGGCGAGCAATTGCTGCATGGCGCAGCGGGTGGTGGTGATACCGACCTGATCCGCCTGCTGCTGGCAAAGGGGGCCGATCCCAACGCCCTGACCGGCCCATCGCGCATTACATGGGTGACGGAGGCGAATTTTGGCGTCGCCCCGCCGCCCGTCCCGCCGACGCCGCCGCTGCTGATCGCCGCTGCCAATGGCCATGAAGCAGCGATGAAGCTGTTAGTCGCGGCCAGGGCCGATGCGCGCTTCGTCGCAGCGGATGGAACCAATATCGTTTTGGCAGCGGTGCGGGGCGGCGACGCTGCCACGCTCGACTATGCCCTTCGCCTCGCCCCCGACGTCAATGTCGCCAATGCGCGCGGCATGACTCCGCTGCATCTGCTGTTGGGGAGCGGCGTTCAGCCCGCTTTGGAAGCCATGCTGCGTGTCCTTGCCGCCCATGGTGCCCGCACCGACATCCCCAGCAAGTCTGGAGCTACCGCTGCCCAGATTGCCGATGGCGGCCTGACCGAAGTGAAGCAGATTTTCCGCAGCGTCTTCCCAAACAGCGCGCCGATCATAGTGGCGGACACCGCGCCACGAACCGTTCCCCACAACTGACAGCATCAAGCAGGATAGATTATCGCATGACCATTGCATCCGCCATTCGCCTCCCGATGCTCGCCCTGCTGGGGCTTCCTTTCGCGGCATTACCGATGTTAACGGGGCAGCTGACAGCCGCCGCCACACCCGGTCCCGCGCCCAAAGCCGCCATCGTCGCGCGCCAGATTGGATACAAGAAAATGGGCGCGGCCATGAAGGCGTTGAACGACCAGCTAAAGACCGATGCCCCGGCAAAGAGCATAATGGCTGGCGCGGCGCAGACTTTGGCCACGACCGCGCGTGAACAGCCCAGACTTTTCCCGGCGGGCAGCGGCCCGACGGCGGGCATTGCCACCGACGCGCTACCCAACATCTGGACGGAGCGCGCCACTTTTGACGCACAGATGGCCAAGTTGATTACGGAATCCGGCAAATTGATAGCTATCGTTAATCAGGGCAATCCCGACGCGATCCGCGTTCAGGCTAAGGCGACTGGTGCGACCTGCGCCGCCTGCCATCGCCAGTTCCGTGCCGACACATGACCGATCATCCTGAGCAGGTCGTTGCTCAATCCCGGCATATTTTGGTCTGGGATATTTATATTCGGCTGTTTCACTGGCTGCTTGTCGCGTTGCTCGCCTTTTCCTGGTGGAGCGGCGAACAGCATGAAATGGAATGGCATCGCCGCTCAGGCTATGCCATTCTCTTCCTGCTGGTTTTTCGCCTGTATTGGGGATTTTTTGGCGCGGGAACAGCATGTTTTGCGCAATTCCTGCGGGGGCCACGCGCGGTTATCGCTTATATTCCCAGCGTCACCAAACGCCCTTATCACGCGACTACGGGTCATAACCCCATCGGCGGCTGGAGCGTGCTGCTGATGCTCGCCACGCTGATCGCGATGGTCGCGGCGGGCCTGTTCGCGGTGGATGTAGACGGCCTGGAATCCGGTCCGCTGGCAGACTATGTCAGCTTTGATCAGGGCCGCATCGCCTCTGACCTGCATGGATGGCTGTTTAATATACTGCTCGCACTCGTGGCGCTGCATGTCGTTGCAATCCTCTATTATTTACTACGCCTGCGACATAATCTGATCGGCCCAATGATCCATGGCCGCCGCACCGCGGAAAGCGGCGATGCAGTCGACCTTCGCCCTGGATCGCCTTGGAAAGTCCTGCTCGGCCTTCTCATCGCTGCTGCCTGCGTCTGCGCAATTGCCTTTCGATAATCTGAAATATCGTCTGATGAGACGTAAGCACCGAAGAACGACGTTGGTGCCAACTTCTCGGCGCTGGAGCCTGCGATAAACCCGGTGTGGTTCATCCAGCCGCAAACGCTGGTGAGCCAAAGACTGACCCAACGGCCAATTGCACGAACTGTAGCCTGTGCCATCCTTTGAACCAAATCGAACAGTTTGGGAGTAGGACAGATGCTGCAACAGGCGATGGAGCGGTTCACCGGCAAGATGATGCTCGACCATTATCAGCAAACCAAAAACCGCCTCGTCAGCTACAGCCCGAAGGCATTCGGTTTCTTCTGAAGGCTTCCTTTCCCTTCGAAGCGCTGCCTTCCCTCTCCTTTCCTGGCGCTTCGTACCTTCGGCGGGCATCCTGCAAGATGCCCGCCATTTTGGCCCGAAGGACATGATCCATGGTCGATCTGACGCATTGCCGGACATGATGCGCTTCATCGAACATCCTGAGCGACGCCAGGTGGTTGGCGAGATGCATCTGCGTCGCTTCCCGCGCCTTGCCCTGCCGACCCAGGCGATCCAGCTGGCGCGGCTGCTCGACGCGGACGACCGTGAGGCAGAAGCGGCCGCGCTGGCGGTTTGTCCTGTGCCGACACAGGCGGATGGCGCTCGTCATCTGGAGGGCCATTGGTCCGACGATATTCGCATGGCATGGGAACGTCACAGCGAAGCCAGCACGATCACGCTGACCTTCACCGGCGATGCAGCGCAGCCGCTGGTGTGGACGCATCCCGATGACGACCCGCGCGCCGCCGCGATCCGATGGGTCGAGTCTTTGCCGGGCCGGGTCATTCGCGCAACCCATGTCATGATGGTCGCCGATGACATTGCCGCCGCGCCGCTTGTCGATAGCGCAGGCTTCCGCGCCTCTCATCTGGTGTCATGCCATGTCGCGGGCGGTGCGCGGGTGTGGGGCGATTTTCGTATTCATGACGATGGCTATGGCCGGTTGGTGGTCGCGGCCAACGGCCTGGCTGCCGGAGATGTCGCGCGTTGCGTGCAGCGCCTTCAGGAACTGGGCAATTATCGCAATATGGCCTTGCTCGGCCTGCCCGTCGCACAGGCAGGCTGGGCCGCTCTGAGCCGGATGGAAGGGCAACTGGAACAGACTGCGCAGTTTTTGCAGGGCGGGGCGGAACGCGACGATGCGTTGCTGGCCCAACTGTCCGCACAGACGGCGACCCTGCTTGCACTGGCGGGGGACTGCGATTTTCGCCTGAGCGCCACGGCTGCCTATGCGCGGATCGTGACCGACCGGCTGGACGAGCTGGATGCACGCCCGATCGCCGGGTTCCAGTCGCTTCCCGATTTTGTCGGGCGGCGCTTTCATCCAGCGATGCGCACCTGCATGGCCTTTTCGGGGCGGCTGCACCTGCTGGGGGAGCGGACCGCCCAGTTTACCGCCTTGTTGCGCACGCGCATCGAGACGCATATCGAAAATCAGAATGCGCACCTGCTGGCATCCATGGATCGCAGCGCACGGATGCAGTTGCGCTTGCAGCATCTGGTCGAGGGATTGTCGGCCGTTGCCATCAGCTATTATGCGCTTGGCCTGCTATCCTATACGCTCAAGGCGGTCGAGAAACTGACGCCCGGATTTTCCGCAACGCTGGTTTTGGGCGTGGCTGCGCCGATGCTGATGGCCACCGTTTACGTCATGATGGGCCGGGTGCGGCGGCGGCTCGTTTCCGGGGATGATGCGCATGGCGACGAGGGCGCATAAGCGTCGCGTCACACTCCACAGGTCAGCGGCATGAGAAAAAGCCAGGCCGTTCCGATAGCATCGACGATATTATGTAGGACAGCCCGTCAGCGGCCAATGGATGGTCGGCGGCGGCCATTACTCGTTTCATCATTCCAACGATGAAGGGGGTGGCAAGTTGCGACTTGCCACCCCCTTCGCAATCATCGTCCATGCTGCCTTATTTGGGCAGTTTGAACACCCAGAGCGATCCGCCCTGGTTGATGTCCTTGAAGGATTTGGCGACTTCGCCACCCCACAAAGGCACCGCGCCGCCCCAGCCGGACATGACGGCGACAAATTGTTCGCCATCCTGTTCCCAGGTGATGGGCGATCCGACTACGCCCGAGCCGGTCTGGAATTTCCACAATTCCTTGCCGGTCTTGGCATCGAACGCCTTGAGATAGCCTTCGGGCGTGCCAGTGAACACCAGATTGCCCGCCGTGGTCAGGACGCCGCCCCAGAGCGGTGCCTTGTTCTTATATTCCCACACGATCTTGCCGGTCTTGGGATCCATCGCCCGCAATGCGCCGATATGATCTTCGGCGATCGGTTTGATGGTGAAGCCCGCGCCCAGATAGGCCGCGCCCTTTTTATAGGCGATCGGTTCGTTCCAGATGTCCATGCCCCAGTCGTTGGACGGGATGTAGAACAGGCCGGTGTCCTTGCTATAGGCCATCGGCATCCAGTTCTTGCCACCCAGGAAGGATGGCGAGGAAAAGACGACGCTGCCCTTTTCAGTGCCGTTAGGCGCGCCGGGGCGGCCGGCTGGGATCACCTTGGGCTTGCCCGCCTTGTCGAAACCATCGGCCCAGGTCGTCTGCATCACGAATTTGTTGGCGCTGATGAATTTGCCGTTGGTGCGGTCGAGGACGAAGAAATAGCCGTTGCGGTCGGCCTTTGCGCCCAGTTTCATGGCCTTGCCGTTGATGGTGGCGTCGAACGGGATGAATTCGTTCACCCCGTCGAAATCCCAGCCGTCATGCGGGGTCGTTTGATAATGCCATTTGATGACGCCGGTCGCCGGGTCGATCGCCAGCGTCGAGGCGGAATAGAGATTGTCGCCGGGGCGCAGATGGCTGTTCCAGGGGGCCGGGTTGCCGGTGCCAAAGAAGAGCAGATTGGTGTCCGGGTCATAGGTGCCGCCCAGCCAGGTCGCGCCGCCGCCGGTTTTCCACTGGTCGCCCTGCCATGTGGCGTTGAGCTTGCCGGTGATGCCATTATCCTTGCCGCGCAACGTACCCATATTGCCTTCGATGACCGGGCGGTGCCAGATCAGTTCGCCGGTATCGACGTCACGCGCATCGACCGCGCCGACGACACCGAATTCGCCGCCCGAATTGCCGGTGATGACCATGTTGTTGACGATCAGCGGCGCAGCAGTCGCGCTGTAGCCTGCCTTATAATCGGCGATCTGCTTGTTCCAGACGACCTTGCCGGTCATGCGGTTGAGCGCGACCAGACGCGCGTCGAGGGTCGCGAAGATGATCTTGTCGCCATGGATGGCCGCACCGCGATTGACGACATCGCAGCAGGGCATGATGTCGTCGGGCAGGCGGGCATTATATTCCCACTTTTCCTCACCCGTGCGCGCGTCGAACGCATAAAGGCGCGAGTAGGAGCCAGTGACGTAGATCGTGCCGTCATAGACCAGCGGCTGCGATTCCTGGCCGCGCTGCTTTTCGCCACCCAGCGAGGAGGAGAAAGCAGGCACCAGCTTTGCCACATTGCTGGCATTGAGCGTGGTCAGCGGGCTGAAGCGATGACCCTGCGGACTCATGCCATAGGTCAGCACGTCGCCGGTGGAGGCTGCGTCGCCCATCAGATCGGCGTCGGTCGGCCCGGTGGCCAGCGACGGCGCACCTGCGGCGAGCAGCGCCATGGCGAGCGCGCCTGCCAGCGAACGTGTGAAACGTCCCTTCATAATCATCCTCCCTTGTTGCGGGCGCGGTCGGCGCCTTCGGTCTTGCAGACTATGGGGTGAGGCGGACGGGACAATTGGACCTTGGGTCGGGCAGTGCGCAATTGCCCGTTCAGGCCGCGATATGCCGGGTGGCCGAAGTTCACACCGTTGTCGGGCTTTTGGGGCCAGTTGCAACATAAACGCATCGCCAAAGCTACGCTAAAGTAACGGCGAAGCGACGGCGGCGTCACAGCGACGCGGCGAGTGGCTGATGCAGGCGTAGCGGCGCATATGCGGGCGAAATGATCTTTCACCTGACAGGATAAATCAGATGAAATCCTATTATGGAAGGGGGATTTTTCGGGCGCCTTGGTGCAGTTGGGCGACGGGATGTAGATTTGCTTGCCCCGGCATCCTCCCCTTTGCAGGGGAGGTGGATGGCCGAAGGCCAGACGGTGGGGCGTCATCCCCTCGACAGGGCGACACCCCTCCACCACCAGCTTCGCTGGCGGTCCCCCTCCCCTTGCAGGGGAGGATTTTTATATGCTTACCCGGCGCGGGGCTTTTGGTAGGTTACGCCATGGACCTTGAAGATGGCTTCCATTTCGCCCGACCCAGTCATCGTCGCCAATATGGCTTCGACCGCGTCGCCAAGATTGCGGCTGTTTTCCTTGACCGCCATGCCGATGTCCCATCCCGTCGATGTGAAGGCGGGCAAGGGCATGGTGCGGCGGGCGATGTTGGTGGCGGCCGTGTCGTGCAGGATCGCATCGATCTGGGCGCGGCTGGCCAGCACGCCATCGGCCTGCCCCTGCGTCACGGCCAGAACCGCTTCCGCCCCGCCGGGATAGTGGACGACGTCCTTTGCCAGCGCGCCGCCCGCCGTGCCGATCAGATAGAAGTCGGGGATGGAGTCTATTTCGACCGCCAGTCGCTTGCCACGATACTGGTCGGGCGCGGCGTTGACGTCCATTTCGCCCTTCACGGCGGCGAACTGGAAATTTTCGCGATAATAGGGCGCGATGATCGCCACCTGATCGTTACGGGCGGCAAAGACGCGGTCGAAGGGGACGTGGAGCATGATGTCGGCAGGCTGGAACCCCAGCAATCCGCCCTTCCACACGCCATTGCGCAAATCATCGTCGGCGCTTTCGTCCGCGACCAGCTCGGCAATGTCGGCGCGCACGCCAAGCCCCCTGGCCAGCGCCTGGGCCAGGTCGACGTCGATGCCGACGAGTTTGCCATCCTTGCGCCAGGACCAGGGGCGATTATCCTTATAGACGGCGACCCGAAGGACACCCAGATCCTTGACCTTGCCAAGCGGCGCGGCCTTTGCGGCCTGCGATACTAATCCCAGCAGGGCGGCCACCGCCGCGCTGCTCAAAAAGGCGCGACGGTGCATGACAGCCTACTCCTGATGCTTGGTTTCGAGCCAGGCGCGGATCGCCCAGCCGGCTTTCTGGCCCAGCACGTCGCCCATCGGCGGCATATAGACTTTGCCGTCATGGCTGGAGCCGTGCTGGAAGCGTTGAATATACCATTCGTCGCCCGTGTCGCCCACTTCCAGATAGCGCAGGTCAGGGGCAATACCGCCGCTTTCGGCGTCCAGCCCGTGGCAGCGCGCGCAATTCTGGCCATAAGCGGATTCGCCGATTTTGGCCGCTACTGCGTTGCCGCGATAGGGATTATGGGGCAGCCAGTCGGTGCCGATTTCCGGCAATCCTGCGGTATCGACGGCCTGTGGCGTAACATTGCCATGCGCCAGCAGCGCGGGCGTGACCGACGCGCCCAGTACGCAGGCTGCGCCCAATAATGCGATATGACCGAAATTCCTCATCCCAAACCCTCAATCCGTGCGCCGACCCTGTCGGCCGCGCGTCACCCCTGTCGTCCATCAGTGTAGGGGACGGAGAAGAAGCGCCCCATTGGCCATTGGTACTATCTCGCGGGATGGGCGCGGGCAGTAGAAGCGGTGCATAATATAGCTGCGCCACGGGAGAGAATGTCATGAACAGGGCCATATTCGCCGGGCTGACGCTGATTGCGGCGATGCCCGTGGCACAGGCGCAAACACTGTATGTTTCCAACGAGCGCGGAAACAGCATCAGCGTGATCGACGCAGCGACGATGAAGCCGATCGCGACATGGCCGGTGGGCGGGCGCCCGCGCGGCATCACGATGACGCTGGACGGCAAATATATCCTGCTGTGCGCCAGCAACGACCATGCGGTGCAGATGATCGACCGCGCGACGGGCAAGGTCGTCGCCGACCTGCCATCGGGCGAAGACCCCGAACAGTTTTTCCTGTCGCGCGACGGCAGGATGCTGTTCGTGGCCAATGAGGATAATGCCGCGCTGACCGCGATCGACCTGGCCAGCCGCAAGGTCGCGTTTCAGGTCGATGTGGGCAAGGAACCCGAAGGCGTGGCGCAAAGCCCGGACGGCAAATGGGTGGTGGTGACTTCGGAGGATGAGGGCGTCGTCAACTGGATCGACCTTTCGACCAAGATGATGGTGGACGCGACGGAAACGGACCAGCGGCCCCGCCATGTCGAATTTACCGCCGATGGCAAGGAATTGTGGATCGCAGCGGAAATCGGCGGGACGGTGCAGATTGCCGATCCGGCGACTCGCAAGATCATCGACACGATCCGCTTTGCCATTCCCGGCGTGCAGGAGCATCTGATCCTGCCGTGCGGCATCCGCTTTACGCCCGATGGCAAGACGGCGGTGGTGGCGCTGGGCCGGGGCAACCATATCGCGCTGGTCGATGTCGCGACGCGAACGGTGCGGGCCTATGTGCCGGTCGGCAAGCGGGTGTGGCATGTCGCGATTAGCGCCGATGGCGCGCGGGCCTATGCCGCCAATGGGTTGTCGGACAGCGTTTCGGTCGTGGATCTGGCCAGCGCCGCTGTGGTCGGAACCGTAGCGACGGGTGCTGGCCCGTGGGGGGTCGTAGTCGGGCCGTAAATGTAACCTGCGACCCAAGGCCTGACCCAAGGGACGAGAACCAAAGTCCAATTTCGGATCGCCCCGCCCCAACGCACTCTCCGCCCGGCTGGCTCGACCAGTGATAAATGGGAAGGATGATATGGCAAGGGGAAAATTCCTCGGGGGCGCCGCCATGGCGCTGATGTTCGCGGCAAGCGCGACCCCGGCGATGGCGGGAACGACCGCCGATCTGCTCAAGCGGCTGCATGAAAAGGGCATCCTGACCGACGAGGAATATCAACAGCTGGTCAGCCAGGACGAAGCGCAGATCGCCACCGCGCCTGCCGCAGCGCCCGCGCAAGCCGCAGCCGCGTCGCTGGACGACAAGCGGATCGTGCGGATGGCCAATAGCGGCGTCGGCATGGAAGTGGGCGGCGTGACGGTCAAGATTTCCGGGTCGGTCAACGGTTTCTATACCCATGAAAATGGCCAGAAAGCCGGGCCGAACACAGCGGTCACGGGCGGCGTGGTGCCAGTGGGCGGCAACAGTTCGTCGATCCGCAACGGACTGCTGCCCGGTTACCTGAAATTCGATGTGACGACCAACCAGGGCGGCTGGGACGTTGGCGCGCATTTCGGCATGTATCCCGGTATCAACAGTGCGACCTATGCGGCGGGCGGCGGCGCGAACAGCGGCGGGCAGAACACCGCGCTCCAGACCGCAGGCATTGATTTCCGCCAGACTTACCTGACGATCGGGCGGGCGGGCTTTGGCGAGGTCAAGATGGGCCGCGACATCGGCCTGTTCGGATCGGAAGGCATTTTGAACGACATCACCTTGTTGTCGGTAGGGTCCACCGGCGGCAATGTCGCGCCGTCCAATACTTCGCTCGGTCGCATCGGTGTCGGCTATATCTACACCGATTTCCAGCCGCAGATCACCTATACATCGCCCAACCTGTCGGGCTTCCAGGTCACGGTGGGTATATTCGAACCGTTGCAGTCGCTGACGGGTCCCGGTGAGACGAGCAAGTCGCCCGCCTTCCAGGGCAAGATCGTCTATGACGGCAAGTTCGGCGATGTTTCGACCCGTGCCTGGCTGTCGGGCATTACCCAGAAGCATGACCGGGTGGACGGCGTATCCTATACCGGCAGCGGTTTCGATACCGGGGCCAAGATCGGCTATGGTCCGATCATGCTGACCGGCTATTATTATAGCGGGTCGGGCCTTGGCACCACGGCGCTGAACCTGTTCGATACCGATGCGAACGGTGCCAAGCGCGACAGCGACGGTTTCTACCTTCAGGGGCTGGCCACGTTCGGCAAATTTTCCGTCGGTGGCAGCTATGGCGAAAGCAATCTGGACTATGCCAACGCTGCCGACGCGCTGGCCAATCCGACGCTGGTCGCCAAGAATAGCAGCTATGTCGGGCAGGTCCGTTATGGCCTGACCAGTTGGGTTACGTTGCTGGGCGAATATATCCGCACGAAGTCGCAAGCGCATAACGGCAACGAGGCGAAGGCCGATACCGTTGCGGCGGGCGCCATCCTGTTCTTCTGATCGCAAGGCATCCGCGTGACGGAGGGGGGCCGCATCCTGAAAAGGGTGCGGCCCTTTTGCGTTGGCAGGAAAAAGCGGGATGACCCAAGGTATAATGGAGGGTGCCATCGCCGCCGCATAATCATGGCTTCAACAAAAATATGGGAGAGCGATGTGCGAGGGATGAAGGCGTTGCTGGCGGGGGCGGCCATGCTGTGGGCCGGGCAGGCATGGGCGCAGCCGATGATGGACGACGACCAGCGCCAGCCGATCACCGTGACTGCGCCGGGCGGGGCCATCGACGCCGACGATGCGCTGTCCTTGTCCGCCGCCGACATCAGCCGTGCAGGCACGCCTGACCTGCTGGGCGCCCTGACCCGCACGATAGCAGGTGTCACGTTACAGGATGCACAGGGCAATCCGTGGCAACCCAATCTGATCTATCGCGGTTTTGCCGCGTCCCCCCTGCAAGGGCAGGCACAGGGAATCGCCGTCTATCTGGACGGGGCGCGGTTCAATCAGCCGTTCGGCGATATCGTCGCCTTCGACCTGCTGCCCGAAGCGGCGATCCGCAAGCTGAGCATATTGGACGCCAGCCCGATTTATGGCCTTAATGCCCTGGGCGGCGCGATGCTGGTGGAAACGCGCAACGGGGCGGCCGATCCGGGGCTGGAAGCGAGCATGACCGGAGGGCGTTTCGACTATCGTGAGGCCAGTATAGCGGGCGGGTTCGCGAAGGGCGATTTCAGCGCTTTTGGTGCGTTTCAATATAGCCATGAGGATGGCTGGCGCGATTTTTCGCCATCCCGCCTGTATAATGGCTATCTCGACCTGGGCTTCGACACCGCGACCGGCGGTTTGCACATGAAGCTGATCGGTGCCGACACCGACCTGACCGGCAATGGCGTCGCCCCGGTCGAATTGCTGGCAGCCGACCGGCGGGCCGTGTTCACCTGGCCCGACAACAGCCGGTCGCGCTATGGCCGGGTCAGCCTGCACCCCTGGGTCGCACTGTCGGACCAGACGCGGATCGAAGGCACGCTCTATGCGCAGCGGCTGACGCTGCGCACGGTCAACGGCGATGCCGCCGATATCGAAGGGTGCGAGGATGACGATGCCGCCGGTCTGGTCTGTTTGGAGACGGTCGGCGGGGACGATGAAGAAGAAGCGCAGACGATCCTGACCGATGCGGCCGGCAACGCCATTGCCGATACGATCGGCGGGGAAGGCTATGGCGTCCTGAACCGTGGCCGCACCCGCACCGATGCCATGGGCGCGCTGTTCCAGATCATCGACACGCGCCCCATGCTGGCAGGCGACAATCATTTCGCGCTGGGCATGAGTTACGACAGCAGCCGCACGCGGTTCGACACGTCGGTCGAGCTGGGCGCGCTGACCGACGAACGCAGCGTCGACGGGCTGGGCCGCTTCATCGTGCAGGCGGACGGGGCCATCGCGCCGGTCGGGCTGGTCGCGCACGCCGACTATTGGGGCATATTCGCGCAGGACCGGCTGCCGATCGCGCCGGGCCTCTCCGCCGAAATCGGGCTGCGTTATAATCATGCGCGGGTCGTTTTGCAGGACCAGATCGGCACCGCGCTAAACGGGCGGCACAGTTTCAACCGGATCAATCCGGGGGTGGAATTGGACTATAGGGTCAGCAATGCGCTGTCGCTGCGTGCGGGCTATGCCGAAACCAACCGTGCGCCGACCCCGGCGGAATTGTCCTGCGCGGACGAAAATGCGCCGTGCAGCCTGACCAATTTCTTCGTCGCCGACCCGCCGCTCAAGCAGGTCGTGGCGAAAAGCTGGGAATTGGGGGCGAGCGGGATGGCGCGGGCGGGCGGAGTTCATATCGCATGGCTGTTGTCAGCCTATGGCACGCGCAACAGCAACGACATTCAGTTTGCCGCGTCCGACATTCGGGGGCGCGCCTATTTCCGCAATATCGGCAGCACGCGGCGACAGGGGGTGGAAGCCAGCGTCAAAGCGTCGCGTGGCGGCCTGACCGCCAATCTGAGCTATGCCTTTAGCGATGCGACCTATCGTGCGCCGCTGACGCTGAGCAGCCCGGCCAATCCGCAGGCCGACGACGACGGCACCATCGCGGTGGCGCGGGGCGACCGCCTGCCCGGCATCGCGCGCCACAGCGCGACGTTGAGCGTCGATTATGCCGCAACCGGCTGGTCGATCGGTGGCGATGTCATCGCGCGGTCGGGCCAATATCTCGTCGGGGATGAAGGCAATGACAATGCGAAACTGGGCGGCTATGCGATCGTCAACCTGCGCGGCAGCGTGACCATCATCAAGGGCGTCAGCCTGTTTGGCGAACTGCGCAACGCATTCGACCGGCAATATGCGACTTTCGGCGCATTCAGCGAAGTGGACGAGATCGCGCTGGAGGAAGCCCCCGGCGCATCCAATCCGCGCGCCTATGGGCCGGGTGCGCCGCGCCGCTGGTATGTTGGCGTGAAAGCGCTATTTTGAACAGGACAAGACAGGAGAGAAGCCATGACCGCCTATTTCATCGCCGTGCGCAACGCCGTTACGGACCCCGCCGCCATGGACATATATGGCGCGCTGGCCGGCAAATCGACCGCCGGTCACGCCGTCACGCCGCTGGCCTTTTACGGCAAGACGCGCAGCACGGACGGCCCGGCGACCGACAGCGCGGTCATTCTGGCGTTCCCGACATTTGCGGAAGCCGAGGCATGGTATGACAGTCCAGCCTATCAGGACGCGCTGCCCCATCGGTTGAAGGGTGGGGATTATCAGACATTCATCGTTCAGGGCGTCGATTGATTCAGCCGTCAGGCAGGTCGATGCGCGGCAGCAACTGCGCCTCGATCGCCGGATAAAGGTGGGACACGCTGCGTTGCAGTTCGTAGCGGGCAGCGGCCATGGTGGCGAAGCGGGCGGGGATCGCCAGTTCGCCCGCTTCCACCATGTCGAGGCCGTCGCCGACCGCCTGTGTCAGGGCGCCATCCAGCCAGTCGATCCAGTCGCGGGTCTGGGCGATGGCCGCCACGCCGCCGGGATCGAACGGGCCATGGCCGGGAATGAGGCCGCCATGCGCCAGCGCCTTCAGCCGGTCGAGGCTGGCGCGCCAGAGCGGCAGGTTGGCCGTGGGCGTGCTGGGCGCGCGGTCGTGAAAGACCAGATCGCCCGCGATCAGCAGGCCCGTTTTTTCGTCAAGCAAAGCCAGGTCCGCGCCGCTATGCCCCGACAAGGCCAGCAGGCGCAGCGCGCGACCGCCGAAATCGTCGCGATCGATAGTGATCGCCCTGCCCGGCAGCGCCACGTCCGTGCCGCGCATCCAGTCGTTGAGGATGCGATACATGGCATCGGCAAACCCCTGCCCCTGCCCCCGCAGCGCGTCGATGGTGCCGGGCAGCGCGGCGACGATCGCGGGATCGAAAGCGGCCGTGCCGAGGCCATGGTCTGGATGGAGATGGGTTACATAGACGCGCGCCACCCGCTTGCCCGTCAACGCTTCCGCCACGCTTTTCAATGCGCGCGCATAGCGGAAAGACGGGCCGCAATCGCACAGCACGACGCCCGATGGCGTGTCGATGATCGTGATGTTGGCGATGGCACCGCCATTGGCCGGTTCGATCGGCCCATCGACGCCATGGACCATCCAGATGCCGTCGCCTACCGCGACCGGACGGATGCTATAGTCGGTCGCGGCATGGGTAATGGCGGGCGTGGCCGCCAGCCCCGCCAGCAGGGCTCGGCGCGACAGGATCATCGGGCTGGCGCGGGCGACTGTTTCGCCACATCCACCTGCGCGCGATAGGCGCGTCCGTTTGTGTCGCGCGCGTCGATCGTCAGCCGGTCCCCTGCCTTGGCCATCGGCATCAGGGTAATGGCGGGATCCTCCGCTACGCTGGCCCATATCTCCATGTCTCCCAGCGCCCGTCCGCCAGCATCCTGCACACGCAGGGTTTCGAGATGATAGGTCGCGATGTTGGCGACGAAGCCTGTATCCATCGGGTGGCGGAAGGACAGGCGCAAACGCGCGTCGCCCCCGGCCAGCGGCCATGCCTCGCCCCGTATTTCGCCCAGATGCTGCGCCCAGTCGCCCTTGACCCGGCTGACCGGCGGGGCCGAACAGCCGCCGCCTGCCGCGTCGATCCAGCCGCCCGACACCAGCCATTGCCCGTCCGCCAGTTGCACCGCGCCGCGAACGGGCGTGCGCTGGTCCAGCTTTATGCGAGTAGCGATATAGGCCTGGGCATGATCGGGCCGATAGTCGATCGCCAGCGGAATGGGATTGAGATCGGCGAACAGGACCATGCGCCGGACGCCGGGGATGGCGCGGGCGTCAATCGCGACCGGAAAGGCGCGCTGATTTTCCGCGATCGGAGGAAAGAGGACTTTGACGCGCGGATCAAAACGCACCGGATCGTCGCCGAAGATCGTGCGCGCATGGGCCGTCCACATCGGTGACCCCAGCGGATCGGCGGGATAGGCCGCCCCGGCGGGCAGCGCAGGCGCGGCAAGCAGCGCCAGAACAAGCGCCACAAGCATGGTGACCCAGGGTTTCACATCCTTCTCCTTAAGTGTGGGTCTATAGCGGTAGCGTGCGTGCTACCATTGCACCTTTGGTCCCAGGGACGAGGGAGAGGATATGCGGTCAGGATTGCAGCTTGCCGCCATGCTGATGATCGCCGCTTCACCGGCAGCGGCGCAGAGCGGGCCGTCTTTCGGCGCAGACGGATATCGCATCGCGCATTACCGCGCGCCGACGCGCCGCCCGCCCGATGGAGTGACGCGGATCGCGCCCGCCGCCGCCGCGCAGTTGCGCCCGGATCGCGACGCGCTGTTCATCGACGTGATGCCGGCGGAGGGCGGCCAGAGGGAAGCCGATGGCCGATGGCGGCTGGCGTCGGTGCGACACAGCATCCCCGGCGCGCACTGGTTCCCCGAAAGCGGGCGCGGGGTGCCTGATCCCGCCATCGAAACCTGGTTCGTGCGGGGCGTGCAGCGATTGGTCGGGGGGCGCAAGGACCGGCCGATCATCGTATTTTGCCTGGCCGATTGCTGGATGAGCTGGAACGCAGCGCGACGGTTGAAGGCGCTTGGCTATACGCAGGTCTGGTGGCTGGCGGAGGGGACGGACGGCTGGCGCGACCTTGGCCTGCCGCTGCGCCCGGTCCTGCCCGAAAGTGGGGCCAGAGGTTGATGCGGGATTGACCCGACTTTCCTGTCGAAATGCGGGCGCTGATCGCCAGCCTGACGGAACGTCAGAGCCGCGCCAGCACCGCTTCGTCCGAACCCCCTGCCCAACTTTTGCGATAGAGCGCCAGCGTCCGGTCGCTCGCCACCCGGTCGCCCAGCCTGGCTTCGGCCTCTGCGCGGCCACGCAACGCCCAGCCATTGCCGGGCCGCCGGGCCAGAGCGCGATCGAACGCCAGCTTTGCGCCGCGCGCGTCGCCATTGCGCAACAACAGCGCGCCCAGCGCCGCATCGACCGGCTGATGCCAGAGCGGCGGTTCGTTATAGGCGAATTTGCTTTCGATCCCGGCGGCCGCCTGCAATAGTCGCGCAGCTTTGCGGCGCTGTCCCTCGCCCTCCGCGATCCGCGCCAGCGCAATGGTTTCGGCCAGCTTGACCAGCGGCAGATAGTTTTTCCGTAGCGCCCCCTTGCCCCGCGCCGCCCGCATCGCCACGATTTCGCGCATCGCATCGGCCTTGCGCCCTGCCCGGCCCAACCCTTCGGCCCGCAACGCCCACCAGATTTGCCGCATATGGGGCAAGCGTGCATCGGGCTGCGGAATGGCCAGCAAGGCTTGAAGATCGTGCGCGAATTGCGCGCGGGCCTGAAGCGCTGAAATAAGGCGGCCTTCGAAACGGGGTTCCACCGCCACCTTCGCCGGGGTGATTGCCGCTTCAAGCCCGTCGGCCGCCTTCAACGCGGTATCGCGATCGCCGATCTGCTCCGCCGCCGACAGCATGAAGTGGCTATGGTGCGTGAAATAGCCATAATATTGGGGATCTTCATTCAACCGCCGCGCCATATCCTCATCGACCACGATAGCCTGCCGGTTGACGGTCACTGAATCCGCGAAACGGCCGATCCGGTAATAGGTGTGGCTAGGCATATGGACGAGATGGGCGGAGGCAGGCGCGGATATTTCCAGCATGTCGGCCGCACGTTCGGCGCGTTCGGGCGTGGTGGATGCTTCGGTCAGGTGGATATAGAGATGCTGCGCCTGAGTCTGGTCGGGGTTGCGGGCCAGTATCTTTTCGACCAGCCCCAGCGCCCTGCGGCCCCACGGGCGCGGCGTGGCATTGTCGGCCTCCCAATAATCCCAGGGACGCACGTTCATTGCCGCTTCGGCCGCCAGCACCATCACCATATCATCGTCAGGAAAGCGACCGGACACAGCCTGCATCGCGTTGGCAAAATCGACGGCATGGACGCCCTTCTGATCGCGCGCGCCACCGGGCGCATAGCGCAACCTGAGTGCCTCGATCAGCGCCCGTTCCTTGTCGCTGATCCCTGGCTGTGCCAAAGCCTGATCGGTCAGCCCGCGCGCATGGGCGATCCGCGCTTCGCCCGATGGTCCGCTGTTAATATAGGGACCGAACGCCAGCGCTTCGCCCCATTTGCACATGGCACAGCCCGGATCGCGCACGCGGCCAGCCGCGAAGCTGCGTTCGGCCTTGGGAAATTCGAAACCGTAGAGAAAGGCCATCCCCTGATTGAAATAGGCCTGCGCCTGACGATCGCGCGTAGTGACGGGGTAACGGATCGGGGCCAGCCCGTCGATCAGCGGCATGGGCGCGACCGCTTTGCCCGGCGTGCCAGCGCCTTCCCCCTGTGGCAGGAAACCGCAACCCGACGCCATCAGTGCTTCGGGCGTAAACCGGGCCATGACCGACGGGCGCGGCAGCGGCGCAGCGGAAGTCAATAATGGCGTCCCGACGATCAGTGCCAGGACGGAAACGGCGCGCATCTGCATTGCAATCCCCCGATTTACAACCGATTATGCGCGCACCGTCCCGTCAAGTCCAGTTCAGCCAAGCGCAAGATCGACGGGGTCAGACGGCCCGGAATAAGCGGCAGGTTGTCGGGACGACGCCAATCGAAGCGGCATACACATGCTGCCGACGATTTGCTCCATCGTGTCTTCCAGCGCATCTGGGAAAGATTCGCCGAACGCGGCTTCATCGGTTCCGTGATGGCGCATCAGGATGTTGAGGAACATGAGGCTGACGCTGATGAGCCGCCGCTGCGCCACATAGGGGGGGAGGTAATCGACACGCTGACGCATCAGTTGCAGCGCCTGGGTCAGATGGGGCGGTTCCGACCCGCTAAAGTCGCCAAACTCCGGCGATCGGCTTTGAAGCAGATATTGGCTCAGGAAACTGGCATAAGAATGGTTGCCGTCCGCATCGTGCAGGCCAAGCTGTGGCAGCAGGATGATTTCGAGGATGGTCCGGGCATCCTTGAGGCTGCCGGTCGCCCTGGCGCGTTCGAGCATGGCGCCGCGCTCTGCCTCCATCTGCTCCATGCGATAATCGAAAATGCCGCGGACCAGACCTTCGCGCGAACCGAAATGATATTGCACGGCAGCATGATTGCCCTGGCCAGCCTTCGTCGCGATCTCCCGCATCGAAGAGCCATTGATGCCATTTTGCGCAAAAAGCTGTTCTCCCGCCAGGATGAGCCGCGTTTTTCCGTCAATGGCTTCGGTCGTTGGCGGGACTTCCAGTTCAATTTCCGCGTTCGCCACCGCAATATCCTAAAACAGGTGTAATATTTCTATCGCCGCCTGGAGCGTGATAAATGCGACCGAAGCGCCATCCAGTTTGCACGATATCCCGGAAAAAACAAGTTTTCGGCATTTTTTCAGACAAAGCCCGTCGGAAAAACCATATTTGCCTCGACCGAAAAGCCATCGGCGATGGCCGGCGCATTTACACTTGACTTAAAGTGGCCAGAAAGATTATTCCCTAATCGTCATTAGACAACGACATGCCGGCACCGCGCCAAGACGGTCAAAAACGGCACGACGCGACAGACGCTCAAGGAGAGACTTTCATGGCGATGGAAACCGGCCTTATCTTTCACCCCTATATGCGCCCCGGACGCACGGCGAGGCAGACGTTTGAATGGGGTGTCCAAAATAGCATAGCCTGCGACAAGGCAGGCTTTACCTCGATGATGATCTCCGAACATGCGTCGCAGATCTGGGAAAATATTCCCAACCCCGAACTGATCATGGCCGCAGCCGCGTTGCAGACGAGCAATATCCGGTTCGCGCCGATGGCCCATATCCTGCCGCATCAGCATCCCGCAAAGCTCGCCGTCATGATCGGCTGGCTGTCGCAAATATTGGAGGGACGCTATTTCCTGGGGATCGGCGCGGGCGCCTATCCGCAGGCATCCTATATGCACGGCATCAAGGATGCCGAACCGCAGATGCTCAACGATATGGTCCGCGAATCGCTGGGCATCATGGAGAAGATCTGGAAGCGCGAGCCATTCTTCTATGAAGGCAAATATTGGGACGCAGGATTCCCTGAGGAAGCCCCTGCCGAAACCGAAGATGACGAGCAGCATATGCTGGCGAATTTCGCGCCCTATAATGGCGCTTTGCCCGAAATCGCCGTCACGGGCTTCAGCGCCAATTCGCCGTCGATGAAGCTTGCAGGGGAACGCAATTTCAAGCCAGTCTCGATCTTTTCGGGCCTGGACGCGCTCAAGCGTCACTGGGAAATCTATTCCGAAGCCAATATCAAGGCGGGGTTCACGCCCGACCGGCAGCGCCATGCGGTATCGCAGACGGTATTTTGCGCCGACACCGACGCGGAAGCCAAGCGTCTGGTGATGGAAGGTCCGATCGGTTATTGTTTCAACAAATATCTGATCCCGATCTGGCATCGTTTCGGCATGATGGACGGCTTTGCCAAGGACGCGGGTATCGACCCGGCCAATGCCGACCTGGAATTCCTGGTCGACAATGTGTTCGTCGTGGGTTCGCCCGATACGGTGGTCGACAAGCTGAACACGCTGTTCGAAGGCTGTGGCGGCTGGGGCACCCTTCAGGTCGAATCGCACGACTATTATGACGATCCCACGCCATGGTGGAACTCGCTGGAACTGATCGCCAAGGAAGTGGCACCGCGGGTCAAATTGCCTGGGGCCAAAGCGGTTGCGGCGGAATCCGTCGCTGCCTGAACATGATAGGTGAGGAGGGGGGAATTTTCCCCCCTTCCCATATCCCCTTAAACAGTGCGCGGGTTACCGCTGGCAAATCCGTGCAACAACAGATCCGCTGCTTGCTCTGCGATCTGGCCAGGTGCCAATTTCCCCGGCCGATACCAGGATGAGCAGGAATCCAGCATGGCGATCAGGAACTTCCTGACCACGGTAGGGTCGAGCGCCGCGCTGGCGCTGCCATCAGCCTGCGCGGCGACGATGAGGTCGCGCCAATAATTGTCGAAGCTGGAATAGGCGGCCAGAACGCGCCGCCGCATTTCGTCCGGCAGATCGTCGAACACGCGCGCCACGGCGGAGGAGTAATCGTCGCCTGACAGCAAAAAGTCGATATGCGCGACGATCGCCGCCCTTAGCCTGACCAGTGGGGCCGCCTGTGGTCCCAATACTTCGACGCGGGCCACGATATGGCGACTGTTGTGGTAAATCCCTTCCATCATCACTTCCTCGACCAGATGATCCTTGGACGGGAAATGATGATAGATGCTGGGTGCCAGCATCCCGGCACCTTTGGCGATTTCGCTCAGTTTGGCGCCAGCCAGCCCCTTTTGCCGGAGGACTGTTGCCGCGGAATCAAGAATGCGCGTTCGGCCGTTATCTGCGTGTGCCATGGCATCCCTTAGCAATAATCTCAGGGAAAGACAGTAGTGCAGTCAGATGTCGCGTCCTACCCGGCATAAGGGGAATTAGGCACGCCGGATGCAGGTGGGTCCAATATTTCGAACAACCCGCCCGCCAGTGGCTGTTTTGCAAAAGTATCGGCGGAAAAGCCCTGCGATCCGGTGATCAGGAACAACCGTTTATAATCACTGCCACCAAAAGCCGGGCGAAGGCCACGGCGCACCGGCAAGCGTCGTTCCTCCAGCAAGGTCGCATCCGGCGCAAAGCGGCGCAGCACCCAGCTTTCGTAGAAGGCCATCCAGATGCAGCCATCGACATCCACGGCCATGCCGTCGGGATAGCCATCGTCCGGCTTGAAGGTCAGGAAGTCGCGACGGTTTGAGAGCGTGCCATCGTCGGCTACGTCATAGGCCCAACTGACCAGCGGCATGGAATCATTCACATAGGCGGTGCGGCCGTCGGGGCTGAACGCCGGACCATTGGCGGTCACGATATTGCGTTCCTGCGTACTGACGCTGCCATCGGCGTCCAGCCGATAGAGTTCGCCAGTGTTGCGCACATCGAGGTTGCCGAGCGTGCTTTCCTTGTCGTCGGTGGTCGTGCTTTCGTCCCACTGGCTGGAATCGCACGAGCCGGACCAGTAGCGTCCCTGGCGATCCGTCACACCATCATTGAGCCGCGCGATCCGGGGATTGGGTATCGGATGGATGAACGGCGCGTAGATCTGCTTGTGGGGATCGACATGGGCAAAGCCGTCGGCGCAGGAGGCGATGAAGCCGCCGCCGGCGCGGGGCGCGATCGCGCTGATCCAGGCTGGCGCGTCCCAGCGTCCCGTCCGGCCGCTGTCCAGATGGAACCAGTTGATGCTGGGTGCTTCGATATCGACCCAATAGATGCAGCCGTCCCGATCGTCCCAGACCGTGCTTTCGCCCAATATCGCCTTGGCATCCCACAGGCACCGCCAGCCTTCGCCTTCCATCATCGCCTCATCCTGTCTGCTGTTATAATTTGATTACCGGATCGCCGAACGGCTCGTCGCGCTGGCGTACCGCCTCCTTCAACCCCTCGGTCCGCACCGTGTCGTTGAACCGGGAGCGGCTGGCGGCAAGGTGGCCGCGCGCGTCCATTTCGGCGGACATGCGCTGCAACGTGCGCGCGCCCATCAGTTCAAGACCGATATTCACGATCCGTTTATTGGCGCTGAGCAGGTCGGCGTCGATCAGGGACAGGCGCGCGGCGAGCGTCGCCACCTCTGCGCCGAGCTGGTCGGCCGGGACGGATTTGAGCGCCAGCCCGATGGTCGCGGCGTCCTGGCCACGGATCGAATCGCCGGTCAGCAGCAGCCGCTTGGCCCATTGCGGACCCACGAGATAGAGCCACATATGGCTGGGCAGAGAACCCTGCGAGCGCGCCGGGGGGAAACCGAACAGCGCATCGTCAGCGCAGATCACCATGTCGCAGAGCAGCGCAAGGTCGGTGCCGCCCGCCAGGCAGCGGCCATGGACCTGGGCGATGACAGGCTTGTGCATGTCGAACAGCGCCATGCGCAACCGCTGCGCCCGTTCCTGGTGCCAACTGTCGTCGTCGAATTTGGCACGACCCCGTTTGTGATCGACCTGCCCCGGTATCGGCTGGTCATATTTCTGAAGATCATAGCCGGAACAGAAATCCGGACCGGCGGCCTTTAGGACCACCGCATGAACCCGGTTATCCTCGTCGGCATCCCATAGCAGGGCGCAGAGTTGCTCCTGCAACGGCTCGCTCAGCGCATTGCGCTTTTCGGGACGATTGAGGGTGATCCAGGCCGTACCGTCACGGATTTCATACAGCAGCAACTGTGCAGCGCCTTCCATCGTCATCCTCTCTCTCTGGTCCGCCACGGCGTCTTGCGCGCCGTGACGGATGGTAACAGGTCAGGCCACCGATTGCAGCGGCGGGGGCGACGCGGCCGGGACCGACACGTCGATGTCCTTGAGATGCGGGAGAACCTTGCTTGCAAACAGCTCGGTATTGTCCCGACCGACATCGAAGGGCATGTCGCCGAACTGGGTGTAGATGATGAAGCTGCCCACGTCGAAGCGATCGACCATTGCCTTGAGCTTCTCCACCACCTCTTCAGGGCGTCCCCATATCTGGAGATCGGCCAGGAAATTATTGAACTTCTCGATACCATGTTTCTCGACGCTGCTGGCCAGAGCGCCATAATATTCATAGCCCTCGATCTTCTCAAATTCCTTGTTGCCGAACTGGTAGAAGGAGGATGTGGATCGGGCATATTCGACCAGATATTTGTCGCGCATTTCCTGCGCCTTGGCGGCATCTTCGTTCACCGCGACGAAGGCGACGACGACCGGCTTGGGGGCGGGGCGCCCCTGCATGGCGAAGAAGCGGTCGCGATAGCTTTTCACATCTTCGGCCACCCGGTCCCAGGGCTTCTGGGCGATGATCATCAGGCCAACGTCGAGATTTGCCATCAGCTTGACCGACTCCGGCGATACCGCCGATGCGAACACCCGGCCACGATAGCTGGCATAGGGCCGCGGGCGCAATTCGACGCGCGGCTGTTGCAGATATTTGCCGTCATATTCCATGACCCCGGTCTCCAGGGCAGCGAGCAGCGCTTCGGCATATTCGCGGAACCGGTGGCGTGCTTCGCCCATCGGCACCTGGAACCCGTCAAACTCGCCCTTGCCCAGACCCCGGCCAATGCCCAAAATCGCGCGCCCTTCCGACAATTGGTCGAGCAGCAGGAAGCTTTCGGCGATGCGGACCGGGTTTTGCCATGGCAGGACCGTAACCGTGGTGCCCAGCTTGATGCGTTTGGTCTTGGCCGCGACCCAGGACAGGAACTGGGGGACGTTGGGGGTCATCATATAGCCGGTGAAATGATGCTCCGGGGTCCAGACGGAATCGAAGCCGCGATCCTCCGCCCCTGCCGCCAGGGCCAGTTCGTGCCGGTAAACCTCGTTATCGCTGACCTGATCCTTCAGATTCTGGAACGTCAGCCCCAAACCCACATCCATAAACGCCTCCAAGACACTCTGCTGAAATTAAACTAATCAAAATTAGGCCACTTTGGCAAGACCCTGATGCAAACTTTGCCGCTGGACCAATCGGCAGCCGTTCTATCCGTCCAGCGAAGCCAGATTGTGAACCACAGTAAAATTCATTATTATCAGTGATATAAATGGATTTTGGAAATGGATATGAGCGCGGGTAAGTCGCAAAGCTTTCGCCTGGAAAAAGGACAGCGCTTGACGCAAAAGGGCAAAGGCGGCATATTAATTTCTATTAGGTAGAGGAGGAGCGCCCCGGTGATCGAGGTCATAGCAGAACGACGGCGGGCCATTTCCGATCGGCATCCCATCTGGGAAGGCATGACGGTGGATGCCTATCTCGCACGGGTGCAGTGCCATTTCGCGACGAAGCCTCTCGTCATCACGGATGCAGAAACGCTAGATTATGCGTCGGTCCATGCGCAGTCCGCGCGATTTGCTGCGGCCCTGTGCGGAATGGGCATTGCCCGCGGTGATCGCGTGGGGCTGTTGCTGGCCAATTATCCGATCACGGTATCGCTGATGTTCGCCATCTGGCGCGCGGGCGGCGTCGCCGTGGCGATCAACACGCTCTATGCGCCCAAGGATCTGGAATATGCGGTTCGGGAAGCGGGCTGCAATGTCCTGATCAGCATGGCGCGCTTCGGGTCGCGCCGTTATGATCTGGAACTGGACGCCCAGGTTCCCGGCTGGCGCACCGGCGATTGCGCCGCCCTGCCGGAATTACGCGCGGGCCTGGTCTATGATGCGGAAGCGCCCCAGGCCTTTTTCGACTCTCTGCCGGTGGGCGCGTTGCCGTCGCAAGGGGCGGAGCCGCATGATCCCGCCGTCATCATGTTCACGTCCGGCACGACCGGATCGCCCAAGGGGGTCGTGCAGACCCATGACAATCTGCTGCGCGCGGCCTATGCGGGAGCCTATCATCAGGCATTCGATGAAGGGCGACGCGCGGTGTTCTCGCTGCCGCTCTATCATGGCTTCGGACTGGTCGTGGGCCTGCTGTCCGGCATGATCGTTGGCGGGTCGATCGTCCCGCTGCTCCGCTTCGATGCCGACGCGCTGCTGGCCGCGACACAGCGCCACCGCGCGACCTATTTGATGGGCGTACCCACGATGACGATCGCGATGATGGAGCGGGCGAAGGTCAAATCCTATGATCTTGGTTCGCTCACCGCCGTCCACAGCGCGGCTGCGCCGACCCCCAGTTGGGTGTGGCGGGACATTCAGGAGACGTTCGGTTGCGAAGAAATTTTCACCAGCTATGGCCAGACCGAAGCGACGGCGACGATCGTCTGCACCCAGCCGGGTGATCCGATCGACATTGTAGCAGAGACGCAAGGGTGCATCGTGCAGGCAGGCGTAGCCGGGATCGCCGAGCAGGACGGCCGGATTTGCGAATTCAAGACCATCGATCCCGTCACTGGCGCTGATCTGCCGCCGGGCGTCGCGGGCGAACTCTGCACGCGGGGGCCAATGAATAGTCTTGGCTATTTCCGCCGACCGGAGGAAACGGAAAAGCTGTTTCTGCCGGGCGGATGGCTGCGCACCGGCGATCTGGGGCAGTTTCGGCCTGACGGGAACCTGTTCCTGACCGGACGGTCGAAGGAATTGTACAAGAGCCGGGGCGAGTTGGTGTCGCCCAAGGAACTGGAGCAGCTCGTCACCACTCATCCCGCGATCGGCCAGGCGTTCTTCATCGGTATGCCCGACGATCGCTGGGGCGAGTGCGGCTGCGCATGGATGGTGCGCGCGGAGGGCCATGCCGTTTCGGACGAAGACATCCTCGTCTGGCTGAGGCCGCAGGTGGCCGGGTATAAATTGCCGCGCGACATCTGGTTCATCGCGGAAGAGGATTTGCCGAAAACCGGCACGGGCAAGGTCCAGAAGAACATCCTGAAAGACATGGCGCTGGCCCACCTCGCCACGCAACGCGGCGCAGCCTGAAAACATAGCAGACATATGGAAAGACGGATCGATGAGTAGCGAAGGCATTTCGTCCATAGAGGACATCATTCACGACGCGATAAACGGGCTGCCCTATATATTGGTCGATGCCGACGATCGCGAGAATGAAGGCGACGTCATCATACCGGCGCAGTTCGCGACCCCGCGCCAGATCAATTTCATGGCCAAACATGCGCGCGGCCTGATCTGCCTGGCGATGACGAAATCGCGGGCGGAGCAGCTGAAACTGCCGCCCATGGCCGCCAACAATCAGTCCGGCCATGGCACCGCCTTCACCATATCCATCGAAGCGCGCGAAGGCGTCACCACCGGCATATCCGCGCAGGATCGCGCGCACACCATTGCCGTGGCGGTCGATCCGACCAAGACATCGGCGGACATCGTGTCGCCGGGGCATGTGTTCCCGCTGACGGCGCGTGACGGCGGCGTTCTCGTGCGGGCAGGCCACACCGAAGCGGCCGTGGATATATCTCGCCTGGCAGGGCTGACCCCGGCCGGCGTCATCTGCGAAGTGATGAACGACGATGGCAGCATGGCGCGGCTGCCCGAACTGCTCGTCTTTGCCAAGGAACATGGATTGAAGGTCGGCACGATCGCCGACCTTATCGCCTATCGGCGGCGGTTCGAAAAGCTGATCGAGCGAGTCGCGAGTGCGCCTTTTCACAGTTTCTACGGCGGCGACCTGACCATCCATGTCTATCGCAATCTGGTCGATGGCGGCGAGCATGTCGCACTGGTCAAGGGCGACATCCGCCCCGATCGCGACACGCTGGTCCGCGTGCATCAGGTCGACATGGCGACCGACATGCTCGGCTGGTCCCAGGCGCATCCCGATTATGTGCCGCAGGCGCTGAAAGCCATTGCCGCGCATGAGGGGCAGGCCGTCGCGGTCTTCGTGCGCGATCCCGGCCCGGACTCCATCTCGAAACGGATCATGGGTGGGCGCAAGACCTATCATGATGCCAATGCCACCCGCGACTATGGCATAGGGGCGCAGATATTGCTGGATCTGGGCGTGCGGCACATGACCTTGCTGACGTCGAGCAAGGCGAAGCTGGCGGCACTGGAAGGATTTGGCCTGACGGTGGTTGATCGCATTCCCCTGCGCGACGCCAACATCGCGCCCGCGCACATGCTGGCCGGGTGAAGCGGGGGGAGGGTTGATTGCCCTCCCCCTGTTATATGCGGTCAGAGCAAAGGCGAGACTTTGCCGTAGCGTCCCTTGTGAAACAGCAGGGGCGCGCCGGGATGGTGGATGTCCAGAGCGTGGACTTCACCGATCGCGATATAATGGTCGCCCGCCTCATGAATTGCATGGAAGGAACAATCGATCCACGCGAGCGCGCCGTCCAGTATCGGCGCGCCGCGTGCCGACAGATGATGCGGCACCCCATCGAACTTGGCAGGATCCTTCGACGCCAGCGTCCGGCATAGACCTTCCTGATCGTCCGCCAGTACGTTGACGCAAAATCCGCCACAGGCCTCGATCTTGGGCCAGCTGGACGAAGCCTTGTCGGGGAAGAAGGCAACCAGAGGCGGGTCGAGCGACACGGATGTGAACGACCCGACGATCATCGCGGCAGGCGTGCCGTCCGGCTGCATGGCGGTGATGGCGCATACGCCGGTCGGATAATGGCCCAATATCTGCCGAAAGGTGGCGGCGTCGGAGACTATGGACATGTTTTCCCTCACACTTTCCAGACCAGCGGAATATCTTCGACCGCCGATACGATACCGGCATGATAGACGGGTGCCGCGCCTTCTTTAAGCGCGAAATGGGGGATGCGGGCCAGCCATTCCTGCAACATCACCAGCACTTCCATGCGCGCCAGGTGCATACCCGCGCAACGGTGCGGCCCCTGCGCAAAGGTCGAATGGGCGACATTGCGGCGGGATAGGTCGACCGTCATGGGGTCTTCATGCTGGCTATCGTCCAGGCCATGCAGCGCCGTGGGCAGCAAAATGAGGTCGCCAGCCTTCAGCTGCGTGCCATAATATTCCATGTCCGCCACCACATAACGCGCGTCGGACACGACGGCGAAGCGACGGAACATCTCCTCCACGCCGCGTTGCAGCTTCATCGGGTCCGCCACCATCTCCTCGACCGTTTCGGGATGGCGCGCGAGGTAGATCATCATGAAGCTGAGGAAATTGACGACGGTATCCAGACCGCCCAGCAGCAAAAGCGACACCAGCCCAAGCATCTTGTCTTCGGGCATCGGTGCGCCGTTGATTTCACTATTCACCATCTGCGTGATCAGGTCGGTGCCGGTGCCGCCACGCCGCTGCGCGATGATCGGCGCGACATAGGCGAAGAAGCCCGCATTCGCCTCCCTCAGCGATTGGCCCTGCTCCTCGGGCGTGTTGCCCGACGGCCGGGTCATTTCCTTGGCCAGCGCATTGAGGCCCGCCGCATCCTCCATTGGCAAGCCCGCGAGCGCAAGAAAGACTTTGACCGGAAAAATGTTGGCGAAATCCCTGGCGAAGTCGCAATGGCCCTGCGCCGCAAAACCTTCGATCAGGTCGATAGCCACCGCCCGCACATCGCTTTCGACCTTGCGAATCTGGGCAAGATTCAGCCCCTTGTCGATTGCCTTGCGATAGGGCGTATGTTCGGGCGGGTCCATCTTGGTCGGGACCATGTCATAGGCCTCACCCGCCTCACGCGGCACCCAGATGACCCGGCTGGAAAAGCGGTCGGGGCTGCGATAGATTTCGTCGATCAGCGCGCCGCGCGTGGCGATCCAGTGGCCGCCGGTAAAGGGGGTCCAGACCAGCGGCGGCGTATCGGGCTGCTGCACCTTCTTCCAGGCTTCATGCACCCCTTCCTCAATGCCATCGAGATCGTAGATGTCGATGTCGCGCACCAATGGCGCGGGCACATGATCGGGAATGGCCATGCGGTGCTTGGCGGATGGCGGGGCGATCGTATCGACGTTCATGCCAGCGTCCTTCTTAACTGATGGTGGGGTCGATGACGGCCTTGGTGGCGACGCCATTCTTGGTGACGGTCAGCGCCTCTGCCGCCTGACTGATGCTGAAACGATGGCTGACCAGCGCTGCCAGCGGCACCTGATTTTGCACCCGCGCCGCGAACTGCATCCCCTGATAGTAATTTTTGGGCGCCGGGAAGGATGCGCCGCCGATCGTCAGGTTTTTCAGCGTCAGGTCGCGCGGGGAAATTGGCTGCGTACCAATCGCGCCCCACAGGCCCAATATGATATAGCGGCTGTGGATGCCGCTAATGTCCACGCCCTCCGGGAATGCGGGCAGCGCGCCCGCCGCCTCGATGACGATGTCCGGTCCCTGCCTGCCGATCCGGTCGTAGATCATGCGCTTGCGCTCGTCAGGGGACAGGCTGAGCGACACGGTGGATGTCGCGCCCAGCGTCATGGCGGCGTCCAGCCGGGCCTGCGCACCGTCGATGACGATGATTTCCCGCGCCCCGGCTTGCGCCGCGACGAGGATGGCGGACAGGCCCACTGGCCCTGCGCCCTGGACGACGACGGAGTCGCCGAAACGCACCGGGCCGCAGCGATCAAAGCCGCGCAACACCGTCGGCAGCGCACAGCCCAGCGCGGCGATCGCTTCAGGCTGCGCGCCGTCGGGCAGGCGATAGAAGGGCATGTTGTTGGGCAGCCAGGCATAGTCGGAATAGCTGCCCCAATTGGGCTTGGCGGCGTCTTCGAAATATTGGCTGTTTTCGCACGGCGTCTGTTCCAGCACGGTGCAGGAATAGCAGCGATGGCACAGCGCGATCGGCGACCAGATGACCAGATCGCCAGCCTTGACCGGCGTTCCGGCATAGTCGGTGGAAACCCCGGCGCCCAATTGGGTAATTTCGCCGACGCCTTCATGCCCCAAGATGATCGGGAAGGGCATTTCGCCTGCTTCGCCGGTGAGGATATGGACGTCGCTGCCGCAGACGCCGCCCAATATCGTGCGGACGAGCGCGCCGCCCGGCTCTGGCGCATGGACCTCGACATCCCATGTTTCCAGACGGTTCTTTTCAACGAGTACTGCGGCTTTACCGTACATGACTATCCTCCCGATAACGACACGATCCGGCTGTGCCATCTCGTCACCATAATGTCGCGCCGGGTTGATCCCGCGTCCAATCGCCACAAAGCTAATCTTAATTAGACAAATTATGCAATAGCTAATCTCAGATCACACCACCACCGACAGGCTTGTGCATCGAAACTGCAAACGCAAAAATTGGTTATAATATTGTAATATATATGTTATTTTTCACTTTGATGGAGCAATAATGGTATGGCCCGCCGCCATGATCAACACCGTTCTTGACTTTCAAACCAAGAGACGCTTTGTATAACCGAAATTAGGCTGAAAGAGCCAGACAGCCAAGCATAGGAGAGAATATGGGCCGCCTTACAGGAAAAACCGCCGTCATCACCGGCGCTGCGCGGGGCATGGGCGCGTCGCACGCCCGCCTTTTCATCCAGGAAGGCGCCAACGTCGTCCTGACCGACCGCAATGTCGAGGGCGGCAAGGCGCTGGCGGCCGAACTTGGTGAAAAAGCGATGTTCGTGGCCCATGACGTGACCCTGCCGGAATCCTGGGCGGACGTCATCACCGCGACGGTGGACGCCTTTGGCACCATCGACATTCTGGTCAACAATGCCGGCATATTGGGTCCGATGGCGACGACCGCCGACCTGACCGAGGAAGGCTATGCGCAGGTATGCGCCATCAACCAGCATAGCGTATTCTATGGCATGAAGGCGGTCCTGCCGGTCATGGTCAAGGCCGGGCGCGGGTCCATCGTCAACATTTCGTCGATCGCGGGCATGGCCGCGAATTACGGCTTTCCGAGCCTGGCCTATGTCGCGAGCAAATTTGCCGTGCGCGGCATGACGAAGGCCACGGCGGTCGAATATGGCAAGCATAATATCCGGGTCAATTCCGTCCATCCCGGCTTCATCCAGACGCCGATGATGGTCGAGGCGACCGATGAGGTGGGCGGCGATGCACTGGCCCAGATTCCGCTGGGCCGGATCGCCGAACCAATCGAGGTTTCGAACCTCGTCCTGTTCCTGGCGTCCGATGAATCCTCCTACATCACCGGGTCCGAACATCTCGTCGATGCCGGCATGTTGGCGCATTAGGCGCTAGACGGAGCCAACGCCCATGGCATTGATCGAGTTCGACGTTCGGGGAAAGGTGGCGGAGGTCCGTCTCAACCGGCCCGCAGTCCTCAACGCCATCAATGCGGAGATGGACCGGGCGCTGGCGCAGGCGTGGGCGCGGATCGACGGCGATCCCGATATTCGCGTCGCGATCCTGACCGGCGCCGGGGATCGCGCCTTTTGCGCAGGGGCGGATATGTCGGACCCGCCCACCGGGCAGGACGGGCTTTCGTTCGGCGGCGGGCTGACTGGCATTGGCGGCCGCCTCGTGCCTCTGCAAAAGCCGCTGATCGCGGTGGTCCATGGGCATGTCCTTGGCCTTGGCTTCGAACTGGCGATGTGCGCCGACATACTGATCGCGGCGGACGACACGCAATTCCGACTGCCGGAGGCGCGGGCGGGATTTATCGACCATTGCGGTGTCGTGCATCGTGCGATCCGTCAACTGCCCCATCATGTGGCGATGGCAATGATCGTCGCGAGCGAACCGCTCGATGCGGCCCGTGCCTTGCAATTCGGCCTGGTCAACGAGATCGCTGCGAGGGCGGAAATGGCCGCCACGACCGAACTGTGGACCCAGAAGATTCTCGCCTGCGCGCCCCTGGCAGCGCAGGCCAGCAAGCAGGCCGCGCTGCTGGGTCTGGAACATGGACTGCGCGAGGCGCTCGATCGACGCTATCCGCTGATCGACGCCTATGTGGCGACGGCAGACTGTATCGAAGCCGCCGCGGCATGGAAGGAAAAGCGCGTGCCGACCTGGCAAGGCCGGTGAAGGCCACAAGCCATGCGCGATCTTTAGGGTGCAGCCTGGCTGCTTGAAGAAAGGGGCTACTTTCATGGAATTGCACGGCAAGAAGATCATCGTGACCGGGGCGGCGCAAGGCATCGGGGCATCCGCCCTTCGCGCCTATGTGGCGGCTGGCGCGCATGTCGCCGCGATGGACATCGACGCGGCGCAGGGCGAAGCGATCGCCGCCAGCGCGACCGCCAAGGGGCCGGGATCGGCATTTTTCATTGCGTGCGACGTGGGCGATCGCGCCATGGTGGACGCCGCCTTCGATGCGGCCGTGGCCCGTCTGGGCGGGCTTGACGTGCTGGCCCATATTGCCGGCGTCCATCGCCATGCCGCCACGCACGATGTCCCTGACGAGACACTGGCCTGGCTTTTCAACGTCAATGTGAACGGCACCATCTATACCAATGGCGCTGCCTATCGACATATGCCGGACGGCGGCTCGATCATTAACTTCGGGTCGGAATCCGGGCTGACCGCCGAAATCAACAACGCCGTCTATGGTGCGTCGAAGGCGGCGGTCCACGCCTGGACCCGCAGCGTCGCGCGCGAGTGGGGCAAACGCAACATTCGCATGAATGCCGTGCTGCCCTACATAGTCACCCCCATGTATGCGCGGTTCCGCGAGGCCTTGTCCCCGGAGGATCTGGCCGCCCATGACAAGGCGACGGCCGAGCAGATCCCGCTGGGCGGGAAGTTCGGCGATGCGGATGTGGACCTCGCGCCTGTGCTGCTATTCCTGGCAAGCGATGGTTCGCGCTTTATCACCGGGCAACTGATCCCCGTCGATGGCGGGCTGATCTCCGTTCGGTGATTTTGAGGGCATCTGGACGGTTATCCGCTCTCAATCGAGCGGATAACCGTCCGGCTTCATGCCAATTCAAATCCCTCATAGCCGCCATAGGCGACCTCTTCGCAACGCTTGCGATATTCCGGGCCACCGCCGACATAGACGAGGGTGCGGCGCACGATCGTGCCATCCGGCTTGTTGGTGACCCTGACCCACCAGGCATTAGTATCAGCCATTAGCGTCCTGGCAAAATCGGCATATACTGCGTCGGTCCACTGCTTTTCGGCTGCGTGCGACGGCTGCGCATAGGTGAGGCCGCCCGCCTTCATATAGCATAGCATCTGCGTCACCCACTCCGCCTGAAGCGCGCCGCACACCCCGACATTGCAAAATGCCGAGCCATTATGGGGTCCGACCAGAGTGTAGAAATTGGGAAAGCCGCGCGCCTGAAGGCCCAGATAGGTTGACGGTCCATCAACCCAGGCGTCGATCAACCGCAAGCCGTCATGGCCACGGATATCGATCCGGTCGAGCGATCCGGTAATGCCGTCAAACCCAGTCGCAAAGATGATGACATCCAGATCATATATCTTGTCGCCAATCTTCGCGCCTTGCGCGACGAACTCGTCGATTGGCGTCGTCTTTATATCGACCAGATGGACGTTGGGCTGGTTGTAGGTTTCATAATAGTTGGTTTCCATTGGCACACGCTTCGCGCCGAATGGATGATCCACCGGGATGAGTTTTTCGGCAACCTGCGGATCGTCAACCCGCTGCCTGATTTTCCCTGCGACGAAATCGGCCAAAATCTTGTTGGATTCTTTGCTCAATAACAGATCGCGAAAGCTGCTGAGCCAGATGCCATATCCGGGGCGATCATAAAGCTCCTCGAAAAATTCGGTTCGTTCCTTTTCCGGGACTTCAGATGCCTTGCGCGTATCGCGATGATAGGGGAAGGCGGTAGGCGTCGTTTTCACATATTCCAATACGGTGGGGAAACGTGCCTTGATCAGGTCCATTTCCTCATCGCTCAGAGCCGAATTGCCAAGCGGCGTACACCAGTTGGGCGTGCGCTGAAACACGAACAGATCCTGCGCGGTTTCCGCGACGATGGGAATGATCTGCACACCTGTCGCTCCGGTGCCGATCACCCCGACCCGCTTTCCGGTGAAGTCGATATTTCTGGGCTTTCCGTCCGCGTCCCTGGGCCAGCGCGACGAATGGAACGCTTCGCCCTGGAACAGATCCAGCCCCTTATAATCGGGCATCGCAGACGCCGACAGCGGGCCGGTGGCCGAAATCAGATAGCGGCAGGTCAGATCGGTGCCATCGTCCAGCCTGATGTCCCAGACATTACCCGCGTCATTATAATGGGCCGATACGACCTTGGTCTTGAACTTGTAGAAGCGGCGAATATCCATCTTGTCGGCCGCCGCGTTGACGTAACGCAGCATTTCAGGCTGGCCTGCGAAATTCTCGCTCCACCGCCACTCGGGGATGATGCCTTTCAGCGCGAAATAGCCGTAGGCATAGCTTTCGGTATCCAGCCGGCAACCGGGATAGCGGTTCCAATACCATGTCCCTCCGACATCTTCGGCCGCGTCGACACCCAGCACGCTCATTCCGTTCTGGTCGAGCAGGTAGGTTTGATAGATGCCGGTTACGCCCGCACCGATCACCACTGCGTCATAGTCGGGGTTCATAATAGTCGGCATGGTCTGTGACTTTCTTGGCGCGATGGTCCGGCCCATCGCCCGAAGATGCGCAACTACGGGCATATGGATCTGATCGGCAGGATTTTGGGCAATATGGGCAGGGGCAATGCGCCCCTGCCCTCGATCATTCGACCTTAAAAACGATAGGTCACTTCCGCGCCAAAGGTCTGGGGCTCGCCCCAGATTGCCGTATTGAAGCCGCCGCTGCCGCCTTCGACATAGCCCGAATTATAGTAAAATTCGTCGAGCAGATTCTTGGCATAGGCCGCGACCGAGAATTTGCTGCCCATCACCTCGTTCCAGCTCAAGCGAACGTCGACGGTCGCGTAGCCAGGCAATTTGGTGCGCGGCGTTATCGACCCTTCATTGTTCGAAAAATGGGTCGAAGTCTGGCCGAACACGTCGGTACGCAGCTTCACCTTCCCGACATCTTCCGACAGGGGCATGGTGATTTCGGCAAAGACCGAACCGGCCCATTTGGGGGCATCGGAATAGGTGTCGAACGGGATTATCGGTCCACCCAGCGGCGCAAGATCTACGATATTCTTGGTGAATTTCGCGTCGGTATAGGCACCCGATATGCCAAGTTCCAGCCAATCGCTGGGTTTGACGTTGGCGTCGAACTCCACGCCCTGAATGCGCTTTTCAGGCACGTTCACGGTGAACGCCGACGGGCCTGCCCCCAGGTCGACGAACAGCGAATGCTGCGCGTCCTTCACAATCTGGCGATAGATGGCCAGATTGATCCGTGTCGGCATGGCCCCGATATAGTCGTTGAACTTGTAACCCAGTTCGAAATCATAGGTGTTTTCATTGTCGAAGAAATTGGCGTTGTTGAATGGCCCGACCGCGCCATTGAAACCACCCGCGCGGAAACTGCCGCGTTGCGCGAAATAGACCATGTTGCCGGAATTGATCTGATATTGGATATTGAAGGTCCAGCTTGGATCCTTCAGCTTGGCCTCCTGCTTGAGCGGCGTGGCGCCACTCAGGTTGAACAGGCTTCCCGCCTTCTGGCGAAGGCTCACCGTTTCCCAGCTATAGCGTCCGCCGGCCGTCACGCTCAGCTTGTCGGTCACGGCATAAGTCAACTGGCCGAACACAGCCTTAGATTCGTTTCCGACTTCATAATTATAGGCAATGTCGGCCAGCGGCGTCGGCAATTCCGCACCGACGATCACCGGAATATATTCCTGCTTTGTCGTGTCCGAATAAAAGACGCCCAATATATATTCCAGGCCGCCGGTTTTCCCCTGAAGCTGAAGCTCGTTGGAAATCCGCTCGGTGCTGAACTCCTCGCCACCGGGAGGACCATTGCCCAGACCGGAACGATTGTAGAGGCTCAATGAACCAAAGGGTGAGCCAGTCAGAATGCCCGGCGTGCGCGCGAAGGCATCGGCATAGTTGAAGATATTCTTGAGAACCACATCATCACCGATTTCCGCTTCGACGGTATTGGTGATGAACGCCGTATGTGCCTTGTGGGGGAGGTCATAGCTCAGCCAGACCTTGTAGGGGTTTGCCTGTTGCCATGCCAGATAACCCGGCACGGCGCCTGGCCATGTCCCGTCGCCACGCGGTCCATTGCCAAGCAATGGCGCAAAAGGACTGTTCAAGCCGTAAAGTGCATCGAGCGTGCTGTTGAGCACATAGCCATTGTTGGTTTCGCCCACCGAATGATAGGAATAGAGGCCGCCCGCGCCTTCCGATCCGCCGAAATCGCTATACTGCGCGACGGTCGTCATTTTGAAACCGTCCCGTGGCTCGATCACGACCGTGATACGACCGGAAAGCGAGTCCGTGTCGCCTAGCGTGTTGCCCGTGTTGATGTTGCGGATGTAGCCATCCTGCTTGTTATAATCACCCGCGACGCGGACCTTGATGATGTCGGAAACCGGAATATCCAGAGCGCCCTGAACCTGGATATAGTTCCGCTGGCCACCCTTTACCGTCAGGAACCCGCCAAAGTCGTCACCCGGCTTGGTCGTTTCGTACAGGATCGCGCCGCCGGTTGCGTTGCGACCGAACAAGGTGCCCTGCGGTCCTTTGAGAACCTGAACCGAATTAAAGTCGAAAAAGGCCGTCGATGTATTGCCTTCGGTGGCCGGCGCTTCGTTGATATAGGTCAAAACGGCGGGACTGGAGCCGGAAAACGGATCGAGCGTCTGGCCACGCAGCGTAAAGTTGAGCTGGTTGGAGTTCTGGCCGCTTTTGACGATCAAGCCGGGAACCAGCGCCGCCAGATCCTGTTCACTGGCCACATTGCGCGACTGAAGCGTATCGGCGTTGAAAGCCGCGACGGCCACCGGCACTTTGGACAGGGACTGTTCCCGACGCTGAGCGGTGACGACAATGTCGGCTGGTGACGCAATTTTTTCGTTGCCCTGACCCTGGGCCTCAGCCCCTGGCGCATCCTGGCCCAATGCAGGCATGGCAGCCAGAATCCCTATGCTGGCAATGCCGCAAGCCAATTGTTGCTTAACATTCATATCACTCTCCCATTTTTGGCGTGCCCTATGAGCATCTTTGAGAGCGCCAGACTAACTATGATTAGGCAAATGTCAACCGGCAAGGCGCGACAGGGTGGCTTTCGCCAGAAGAGCTGTGCGCGAGGGGATGCAAGTCGTAACCCATAGTCCGATTTTCCATTACTTATCTGATATATAGATAATTCTCTGCGCTCGTTTATCGCGGCGGGAATTTCAGACGATCCTCCCCGGACGCAACATCCGCGCGTTAGGAAAAACAAATGAAAATTAGGCGAATGATCGATTCTCGCGCCTGGAACGGAGGCTGTTGGAAAGCGAGTATTTGGGGCGATCTAGACTCGGCTATAGGCCAGCGCTGGCGATGTACGATCACAGACAGCGATTCCCCCCTCTTTGTTAAACCGACAAAGACGTTTTTAACTGCGCCGAGATTATCTGTGGCGATAAGCGCGACGCGATCCAATGCGCGACATGACACACATCCTGTAGATCGGCGTGCAAAAGGGGGCGGCTACAGCGCCATCTGTTGCGCGCTCCCCGCAGCGATAGGGAGATGGTCGAAATCTTGCCCTGGCCCTGAAAGCTGAAACCGCCGAACGGCAGATGCTATCGGTATCCTATCAACTCAAGATCGCTCGGTTCCCGGCCTATCGCTATCTAGCCAGCATTGACCTTTTTCAGCAGCGGGATCAACGAGGCGCCGGTCGCCAGCTCCACCGTTGCCAATTTCGAGATCCCGCTGCCAATCCTCTTCTATCGCCAGCCTCCATCAAAGCTGGCTCCCTATGAATCACGCATTTCCCCCGCAGGGAATCTGGAGGGTTCTGTGAGGTCGCACGGCGCAACGCTGGCGTCGTGGTGCGGCGCGACCTCATTGAAGCCGGATTGAACGAGCCCGCTGACGCGCTCGCGAGCTATGGGATTAGTGCCGCGCCTCTGGTTGCGGGCGACCGGTCTGGGATGATCCGATATCACTGTGCTGGTGAGTACGATGCCGTATTGGCGGCATAGGTCGAGGTAATCGACGCGCCAAACGGATATTTGCGCGGACTTCGGGACGGCGCTGCTGTCCGGCGAGCGGAATTGCAAGATGGCAGACATGGGGGATCGTCAGCGCAGATGTCACGCCGCTGCCAAGTCGAATGTTCGATCGAGGTCCTGCGGTCATGACGTATCGGGCCACGGTCGCGACAGCCCGTTGCGCCATCGCGGCAGCGTGGCGGTGACGCGCAGAATGCCGCCACAGCATGGGCACTGGGTTGGATCAAAGTGCGGGAGCAGCCTGGTGGGCTCGCTGACCTCGGCCGCGGCGGTCGCAATCGGCTCCGTCGGGATCAGGATCTGCCGTATTGTGGCGAGCCGTGCCCGGCGGCAGCCGTTAGCGAGGAACCCATAGTGGCGAATGCGATGAAAGCCGTCTGGCAGGCTGTGGATGAGGAAGCGACGAATGAACTCGTGCGGATGAAGCGACATCTGCCTGGGCGCGTTGCCACGCCGGTAATCACGCCAGCGGAAGGTTACCTTGGTCTCGTCAGCGCTGACGAGGCGACTGTTGGCGATGGCGACCCGGTGTGTGTAGCGACCGAGATAGGCGAGGACATGTTCGGGCGATCCGAACGGCGGCTTGGCATAGACGATCCAGTTTTTGCGCCGCAGCTTGGCGATCGCTCCGGCAAAGACATCGGCGTCATCTAACTCATCCAGCTTGCCGGAGAAGCGTAGCCGCCCGGCTGCATGTGCCGCCTGGAGCCTTTCGAGGAATAGTCGCCGGAACAGGCGTGAGAGGACATGGACGGGCAAGAAGAAGTTCGGTCGGCAGCCGCGCCACTGTCCATCCGAACAAAGCGCGCCGCCCGGAACGAGACAGTGAATGTGCGGATGATGCGTGAGCGCCTGCCCCCACGTGTGAAGAATGGCCAGGAATCCGATCTCGCCACCAAGGTGCCTGGCATCGGCTGCGATGGTCTTGAGCGTCGCTGCGACCGCGTCAAACAAGATCGCATAAACAACCGCCTTATTGTGGAACGCGATCTCGGCGACTTCGCTCGGCACCGTGAACACGACGTGGAAATAGGGCACTGGCAACAGATCGGCTTGCGGGTCAGCGAGCCACCGTTCGCGCGTCGTGCTCTGGCACTTCGGGCAGTGCCGGTTGCGACAAGAGTTGTAAGCGACGCGGGCATGCGCGCAGTCCTCGCAGGCCTCGACGTGACCTCCAAGCGCAGCAGTTCGGCAGAGCTCGATCGCAGACATGACGCGCCGCTCGACGCGACCAAGATGGCTGTCGTTGGCGTGGCGATAGGCATGACCATGGCGGCGGAAAATATCCGCCACCTCCAGATCGGAACGCACGGTCCCGGCTCAGGCGGGCGGCACCACCTCGAGCGTCAAACGGTCGAGCGGCTCTGCGCCGCAGCGATCGTGGTCGTGGCAACCTGGGTATAGCGCGCTGTCGTCGAGAGACTATTATGCCCCAACAACACCTGGATAATGCGGATATCGACGCCGCTCTCGAGCAAATGAGTGGCAAAGCTGTGGCGCAGCGTGTGCACGCTGACCTTCTTGGTCAACCCCGCCGCCTTGGTGGCTGACCGGCACGCCGAATGGAGCACAGTCACGTCGATCGGCCTCTCGCCCCGACCAGGGAATAACCAGTCGGTCGGACGGGTCAGCCGCCAATACGTCCTCAGGATATCGAGCAACTGAGCCGAAAGCATCACTGTGCGATCCTTGGCACCCTTGCCGTGGCGAACCTGCAGCAGCATCCGGTCGCTGTCGATATCGCCAATCTTCAGGCTCACCGCTTCCGATACGCGTAGTCCCGCAGCATAGGCAGTGGTCAGCGCGGCACGGGACTTCAACGACGGCACCGCCTCAAGAAAGCGTACCACCTCGTCGGGACTTAAGATCGCGGGCAGCTTGCGAGGCGTGCGCGCATAGGCGATCCGCTCGGGTATCTCGCCCCGGTTCAGCGTCACCCCATAGAAAAAGCGCAATGCGCACACGGTCTGGTTCAGCGATGGCCAGGAAATCCCCTGCGACACGAGATAGACCTGAAATGCCCGGACATCCTCCAGCCCAAGCCGATCCGGTGAACGTCCAAAGTGACGACTGAACTTCGTGACGGCGTGAAGGTAGGAACGCTGGGTAGCCGGCGACAAGTTGCGCAACATCATGTCGTCGATCATACGACGGCGCAGCGGGCTAACCGCTGTTGTGGTATCAGCCATGGGGTGGTCTCCTGATCAGGGGTTGGTCTCAGCAACCAAACCTTCTCATCAGGAGGCCATTCCAGCCAATACCTACACATCTCCCGCGTCAGCGGGTTTGTTCAATCCCAAAAATTACACTTCTGCCAAAGTAGTGATAGATGTTTTTAATATAGGAAACGCAGTAGCAAGTCACAAGCTTCTGTTCTGGTGATCATAATAAGCCGACGGACGGTAGTTGGAGAAGAGCAATTTGCCGCTGGATGGTCGGCACGGCTCGCCTGTGTTGTCCATGGCGGAGGCTACCGGCAGAAATTCCAAGGCTTACGCCCAGCAATGCCGCTCGACCTGTACGCCTTGAAGTTCTACCTGTCAGGCGATGCTGCATGTCGTCCATCATCCCGGCTATGTGATTGAAACCGAGCGCACGGGTACTTTCCCGCATGACAAATATGCGCTGGTCATGCGTGCGCTGCGCGAAAGTGGCATAGCAATGACAGTCCATGCGCCCGAAGCGATGCCGCGAGAATGGCTCGAAGCGGTCCACGAATCTGCCTATGTTGACGAAGTCATCGGCTGCTCGGTGCCAGCGGCCAAGCAGCGCCGGATCGGCTTTACGATCGACGAGCCGATTTCCCGGCGATCGCAACTCTCCCCCGGTGGAACATGGCTCGCGGCGAAGCTGGCGCTTCAGCACGGATTTGCTGCAAATTCCGCTGGCGGCAGCCATCACGCCCAGGCCGATTCGGGCGCGGGCTATTGCGTATTCAATGATCTGGCGCTCGCCGCCAACAGGCTGATCGAGGAGGGCAACGTGTCGCGCATCTTAATCCTCGATCTCGACGTGCATCAGGGTGATGGCACTGCGGCCCTGACCGCAGGGCGCAGCGACATCTTCACGCTTTCCATTCATGCCGAAAAGAATTTCCCCGCACGCAAGGCACGCTCGTCACTGGATGTCGGACTACCCGATGCAACGGGCGATGCCGGCTATCTGAAAGCTCTGGCCGGATCGCTGCCCATGGTCCTCGATCATTTCGTGCCGGAACTGATCCTTTTGCAGGCAGGTGTCGATGCCCATGCGGACGACAAACTGGGCCGGTTGTCCTTGACCGACCATGGCCTTGCGGACCGCGACCGCTTTGTGGCGACAGAAGCGAAGCGGCGCGGCATTCCGTTGGCCAGTACGCTGGGTGGTGGCTATGGCGCGGACCGCAAAGCCGTGGCCGTGCGGCACGCGCGTACGATCCTCGCCCTTTCCGCCACGATCAACCCGTGGGATGCCGTTTGATCGAGCGGGCTTACTGGGCTGCATTCCTATTTCCATTAAAGCCGATCGACATGTTTTTCGATCTCGTCGGGAACGGCCAGAACCGGACGGTCCGCAACTTAGGACGGAAAACTGGAAGCTGACAGTTGAACCGCTCCGGGTTTGCCGGAGGCTCTAACTCCTGAGAAGGTGGAGCCTGTATGAGCAAGACAACGAACAAGTTTGCGCCGGAAGTTCGCGAACGCGCGGTACGGATGATTTTCGACCACGAGCGGGATCATCCCTCGCGATGAGCAGCGGTGGTGTCGATCGCGGAGATCCGACACGCCTGTCAGCGCGGGCACGGCAGGATGCGGCCCTCAAGCCCGAGGTCGCGCGCGTGTTTTCCGAGAACTTCGCGGCCTACGGTGCGCGCAAAGTCTGGCGGCAGATGATGCGGGAGGGCGTGTCCGTCGCCCGCTGTACAGTCGCGCGACTGATGCGCGAAATGGGCTTGGCAGTGGTGATCCGAGGCAAGCCGGTGCGCACCACGATCAGCGACAAGGCGGCGGCGTGCCCGCTCGATCACGTCAACCGCCAGTTCTACGCGCCAGCGCCGAACATGCTGTGGGTGTCGGACTTCACTTACGTTGCGACCTGGGCGGGGTTCGTCTACGTCGCCGTAGTCATCGATACCTATGCGCGGCGGATCGTCGGCTGGCAGGCCAGCCGGACGGCGCACGCCAGCTTCGTGCTGGATGCCTTGGAGCAGGCGCTTCACGATCGCCGGCCGACCGATCGGGGCGGCCTCATCCACCATAGCGATCGTGGCGCGCAATACGTGTCCATCAAGTACACCGAGCGCCTCGCCGAAGCCGAAGATCAATATTATGCTGCCGCAAACAATATCGATATGGCAGCGTGACTCACAACCCAACGCCTCCGGCAGACCCAGCGCGGTTCAAACAGCCGCAAGAAAGCGTACCACTTCATCGGGACTTAAGATCGCAGGCAGCTTGCGACGCGTGCGCGCATAGGCGATCCGCTCGGGTATCTCGCCCCGGTTCAGCGTCACCCCATAGAAAAAGTGCAATGCGCACACGGTCTGGTTCAGCGATGGTTAGAAAATCCCCTGCGACACGAGATAGACCTGAAATGCCCGGACATCCTCGAGCCCAAGCCGATCCGGTGAACGTCCAAAGTGACGACTGAACTTCGTGACGGCGTGAAGGTAGGAACGCTGGGGAGCCGACGACAAGTTGCGCAACATCATGTCGTCGATCATACGACGGCGCAGCGGGCTAACCGCTATTGAGAGGCTGACCGAAAAAGAAGTTGGGTGATATCAGCGAGAGGTGATTCAGTCGGAGTTGCGAAACGACGACGGAGTGACACATGTGGACCGACACCACCCGGCGGCAGTATGCCAGAGCCGAACTGCTTTTGCCAAGTGATCTGACTGACGCGGAATGGGCGATTTTGGAACCGCTGCTCCCACCGCGTTCGAAGCTCGGTCGTCCGCCAGTTTGGGATTACCGGCAGATTGTCGAGGCGATCCTTTATCTGCTTCGGGGCGGCCTGCCGTGGCGGATGCTGCCGCCAGGGCTATTTCCGCCCATGACCACGGTACAGCATTATTTCTACCGATGGAGCGCAATGGGTGTGTGGAAATCGATCAACCACGCCCTGCTGCTAATGGCACGTGAAGCGATGGGTCGGGAAGCTTCTCCCAGCGCGGGTGTCATCGATAGCCAAAGTGTGAAAACGACAGAAAGTGGCGGCCCACGGGGCTTTGACGCGGGCAAGAAGATCAAGGGTCGCAAACGGCACATCGTCACAGACACGCAGGGCCTGCTGGTCGGTGCCATCGTTCACACCGCCGATATCCAGGATCGCGACGGTGCGCCTGACGTCCTTGCCAGCATCCGCCAAACCTTCCCGTGGTTGCGTCACGTCTTCGCCGATGGGGGATATGCCGGGGACAAGCTGCGCACCGCGCTCACCAAAATCGGCACATGGACCTTGGACATAATTAAGCGCTCCGACGCCGCCAAGGGCTTCAAGCTTCTGCCACGCCGCTGGGTAGTCGAGCGGACAATCGCATGGCTGAACCGCAACCGCCGCCTCGCCAAGGACTTCGAGCGAACCATCGAAAGCGCCACCACCTGGCTTTTCATCGCATCCGTCAACCAAATTACCCGCAGAATCGCACGCGACTGTAATCAAACCGCTTCTTTATGAGTCAGCCTCTGAGCTCGACTTTGTACGATTAGGTAGCGAAGCATAGTGCTTGAGCCATACGTACGAGGCGGGTTGTCGGAATATAGTGCGGTTCTCGGGGCGGCGGGGATTGTTGATTAATGTCGCCGACCCAGAGCTGGAGGCGGACGGCGCCGATGGCGTCACTGAAGGTCAGGCTGGTTTTTCGATACCAGGCGGCGGAATAAGGGTTGCTTTTATTGGTTAGCAGATCGCCGGCCCCCTTCGACTGCCCGCCTGCGGCAGGCGCTCAGGACAGGCGATGCGATATAAGAGAGTAGAGACCCAACAGCGCCGGAGTGGTTCGCGCTATGGCTTTGTTGGTCCACTGGCGCTGTGTCTCGACACCCAGGTGAGCGCGGGTTTCGGCAAATGTGACCTCGATCTGCCACCGCCGGACGTAGAGGGCGATGATGTCGGCGGGCTCGAGGGTGATGTCGGTACTGAAGAAGGCTTGCGGCTCGCGCTTTCCGTCAGGGTCGCGAACCAGGACCCAGCGAACCGGCAAGACCGGGGTGCCCGGCCTGTACCATAAGGCGATGTCGGATGTGATCTCGAGCGTCTTGCCGTTGACATGGCCATACCAGGCAGAGACGAGGACGCTTGTCCAGCGCGTCGCCGGATTGGCGAGCAGGGTCTTGAGCTTGGGCAGTGCTGGCCCTTTCTGTGCCGGCCGTCCCATCGTGCGTGATGTTCGCCTCGCAGGCGGCGCAAACAGGCTGGCATCCAACCGCAGCCGGCTGATGAGCGTTGCCCGAGGCGTAATGGCATGGGCCAGTTCGTGGACGGCAAAGCTGCTGTCGCCGATGAAGACGATCCGACGACCTGGCAGCCAGCGAGACAGCTGCAGCGCGCCCTGGCGGGCCCAGTCCGTCAGCAGTTTGTGACGACAGCCGCGTTGACGGTTGGATCGTTCTGAAGGGGCAAGCAACGTCAGGATCGGCAGCGCCTTGATCAAGTTGGTCCACGACACCGGGGTGAGCACCATAAAGCTGAGCCAGCGCAGTCCGCTGGCTTTGACGAAATGGCCGTGACTGGAGCGGACCGGGTCTCGGTATATACCCCGGGCAGTGATCCTGCGCCCCCATCGCCGCTCAATGGTGTCGTCCATGCCAATGACAACGGGACCATCTGGCACGAGCCGTTCGACCACAATGCCGAGCAGTCGCCTGGCAACCGTACGGGAGCTCCAACGGGCGCGGTTGAGGACCTGGTGATAGGTGGCAAAGTTGGCAGCATGGGATCGGCCGGTCACACGCAGGCAGGACGTAACGGTCCGTTTGCCCGTGGCCAGCAGGCCGCCCATCACAAGAACAAGTACATGCTCCCAACTGGGGGCAGTGAAGCAGGGGCGCCATACCTGCATCCATTGGCGCAGGATCTGGGGGACGGCATCGCCGATAACGGCCTTGTTCTGGTCCAACATCCCATGCTTCGAATCCTAACTGAAGCACGTTGCAACGCTTGGGCTGTTGCCATGCGGCAAGTTGAATCGGATACGCTGTGACCTGAAGGCAGCTATGGATGCTCCATGAAAGACGACGAAATCATTCTACGCATCGAAACGTTTGACGCAGCCAACGGCGGTGGCGTGGGCTGGTACGAGGACAAAGGCGCTTACCATCTCTATCTGCTGGAAACCGACGCGCCGATCGCCCGCCTCAAGCCTGTCGGCACGCGCGACGAAGTCAGGCTCGGCTACTGGTCACACCGGCGAAAATGGGAAGATATTGACGATATGGGCGGATGCGTCTTGCCACTCGATCAGGCCCTCGACCACATCGCTGAAAACAGCATCTTCTGGACTTGGACCTGACCAAAAACGTACAAAGTCGAGCTAAGATGCCCGGCGCTTGCGTGTGCTGCGGACGGTTACCGCGGACGTGTGGCGCAAAAAGCCATGTCTGATTGTCGGTAACGATAATTGAGGGACCCAAGGCGATGGCATATGTTAACGATGATCGACCCGGAAAGCTCGCGGTGAACAACCAAAATGGGCTCTGAATTGTCGATTGAAATGACTGATGTTTCCAAAGCCATGCGAGTAGGCGATGTCGCTGATAGCCCGCGTCCTACCCTCCGTGCTTTCAAGATCTATGCGACAACGTTCAAGGCGCCGCATCCTGATCCAACGCGCTATAGAAATGCCCTCCCGCTCAAATAATTTGTTGAGATAGCGGACGCTGAGATGGTGCTCGCGCGCAATTGTGGGAAGATCGAGATCTTCATCGTCCAACCGGGATTCTATAAACTCTTGAACCCGCCGTAGCGCAGATGCTCGGTTCTGGGACGATACAGGCTGCAATTTGCTCGTATCTTTAGCCAAGGCGAGTCCGATCAGGTCAAGAAGGCTATTTGCGATTCTGTTGGCTTCCTGAGGAAGAAGACGGGATGCCTCTGCCAGCGCCGATCGCAAAAGACTCGATGCGACAAATCCTACTCCTGAATGACCATCGATCGTTTGTGCCATTATCTCGGCGACTGACGATAGTCGGCCCTCGAGACGGTAACGGGGAGCCTGAATCCAAAGCGCGTCGAAATTATCCGGCACTTCAATGCTATACGCGCGCGTACTATCGAGAATTGCAATATCCCCTGGAGTCAGATCGGCAGATTTCCCGCCCTGCGACAATCGGGCTGCACCCGAAATGAGATAGCCGATAAAGAAGTTATTGTGCCGCGAGGTTTTGATCAGTTCCTCTGAACGGAAGACCCGATGTGCGCCACCTTTTGTCACGGCGCGGATGAACGTCAGATCACCAAACGGATAGCGATACATACGTCCAACAAGCCGCTGGGCAGGATCTGTTTGCTCCACCTCCAATTCGACAAAGATGGATGATAGACCCTCCGCCCACGATGCCGCGTCTCCCCTGACAACAAAGGGCTTGGGTCGTCGCTTTAATGTGGCGTCGCTCACTATTCGTCCCCAGATACCTCTTTATGGTCAGATCAAGCGCAAAAAATGTCAACTCTAACCGGACAAACCGTGCCACAGTTGGCTGCTATCCAAAAGGCAAAAACAAATATTGTAATTTTTTAATCGTTATTTATCAATATATTATAATAATTTTCATACTAAAATACTCTGGCGTTTGTCAGTACCCTGACCAAGACCAATCCATCACGCTAATCCCTAGTAGTTCCTAATTTGCAAATTAATTGGGCCAGCCGCGCAAAGACTCGCCTGTCTCGTTGCGGCATAAGCTGCCTTAACGATGTGAGTGCTGAACGCTCGATCGCACATACGATCAGTCGAGATGACTGGCGATAGATCTTCGGATCGAAGGGGAGAGGTAAATGAACCAGTTTTTTGGAATCCGCCACGCACGCGCCGTTGCGCTGGCATCGGTAGCAACGATCTTCGTACCGGCACCTACGGTCTTTGCCCAGGAACCGGCTCAGACGACTGCGGCATCGCCCGCGTCTGGTGAACAAGCAGACAAGGGCGGTCTGGCTGACATCGTTGTAACGGCGCAAAAGCGCTCGGAAAGAGTCCAGGACGTTCCGATCGCGATTTCGGCTTTTTCGTCGCAGGCGCTGGCCTCCAAAGGTGTGACCGAGATCGCGGCCGTCGGCAACCTTGCTCCCAACGTAACGCTTGATGCCGGAACACCGTTTTCCGGGTCGTCGTCGGTGCTTTCCGCATATATCCGGGGCATTGGCCAGAATGATTTTGCATTCAATCTCGATCCAGGTGTCGGCATTTATCTGGACGGCGTTTATCTCGCGCGTTCGGTAGGTGCGAACCAGGATCTGCTGGATATCGAACGGATCGAGATCCTGAAAGGCCCGCAGGGCGACTTGTTCGGACGCAATTCGATCGGTGGCGCGATCTCGATCGTCACCCGCCGTCCTAGCGATACTTTCGCGGCCAAGGCCGAGGTAACGACGGGTCGGTTCAATCGCATTGACGTCAAGGGCGCAATTGACGTTCCTTTGACCTCCGACCTACGCTCGACGTTAAGCTTCTCCACCAAAAATCGAGACGGCTACCAGAAGCTCCTCCCATATCCGGGCGCCACGGCATCGGTAAGTGAGAGCGACAGCTTTCCCAGCTTCGGGCGCGGACACCCCAACGATTTTGGCGGATTTGGCGAATATACCGTTCGCGGGAAGCTTGAATGGCAGGCGACGCTAAACATCAGAGCGACGCTTACAGGTGACTATCTTCATCAGAACACCAATGGCGTAGCCAGTTCCATACTCAAGACGCACACGGACATTGCGACCGGCGGCGTGTTTGGATTTTTCTACAACACCTGCATCAACACGCCAGCCGCTATCCTGGCGACACTGCCTTTCGGCAAAATCTGCGGGCTACGGGCCAATGTTGGAACACCGCTGGCGGGCGTCAACGTCGACGGCGTCCCAGGCAATGATCATCTGACTTATGGCGACCAGTTCATTGCGCCATCCAAAGACACCACCTACGCGACCGGCAACAGCTTTTCGCGTCTCAACAATTATGGCGGTGCCTTGACTGTCGATTGGGACCTCGGTGGGCCCGTGCTCAAGTCCATCACCTCGTATCGCGAGCTTCGATGGAAGTCGGCACAGGACGAAGATGGTTCACCGCTCGCCTTCCTCGAGACATCGTTCGAGATGAACCAGCATCAGTTCAGCCAGGAATTTCAGCTGACCGGCAAGGCCGTTGACGATCGACTGAGCTATGTGGCCGGACTTTATTATTTCAACGAGGGCGGCAACTTGCACGATCTCGTGACATTCCCGGGCGGGCTGTTGCAGATAGACGGACAAAACCTTCTCTCTACAAAAGCGTATGCCGCTTATGCGCACCTGAACTACAAAATCACTGAACAGGTCAGTATAACGCTTGGCGGACGCTACACGGAGGAGAAGAAGCAGTTCGAGGGTCTACAGGCTGACCCGAACGGGACATTTTATAAGCTCAACGGCCTCGATCCCACGCCGGCGAACCGTGTAGCACTCTGCACCGCGACCGGTGGCGTGCTGTGCTACCCCGATCTGACCGATGTGCTCAGAATATATCCGCTTGGAAAAAATCGTCTGAATTTCAGCAATTTCTCTCCTAAAATCGGCCTCGAATATAAGCCCAGCCGCGATGTCATGCTCTACGCCTCCTATTCGCGGGGCTACAAAACGGGCGGCTGGACAACCAGGCTTACTCAACCGCCAGCGCTAGGCCAAACGGCTCCCAGCTTTGGCCCCGAAAAGGCGAACACTTTCGACGGCGGTATCAAATCGCAGTTCCTGGATCGCAAGGTCGTTCTGAACGTCTCCGGGTTCCATACTGACTATAAGAACATTCAGCTCACTGCGCAGGTTGGAACCTCGCCAACTATCGTCAACGCGGGCAACGCCGAAATCTATGGCTTCGAAGTCGAGCTTCAGGCCAGACCGGTCGAAGCGCTGACACTGTCAGCGAGCGTTGGCTATACCCACGCGCGTTATACCAATGTGCTGTTCGGTGCATCCGGTGTGACGACTGCGTCCAGCCTGCCAAAGACGCCGGAATGGAAATTCAATTTTAGTCCACAATATGTCGTGAGCCTTGGGAGTGGCGGAAGTGTTTTGTTCACCGCAGACTACACGCACACCAGTTCACTATTCAATGACACTGAAAATACTGTGCTTATAGCGCGTGGCGCGACGGATATGCTCAATGCTTCTGTCACCTACCGCGAGCCGAGCGAGCATTGGGAACTCTCCATTGGCGGCACGAACCTGCTCAATGAGCGCTATCTGACGACAGGCCAGAACCAGGTCGCCGGGGGCGTCACCTACGGCACCTATAGTCGACCGGTCGAATGGTACGCCACCGCTCGGGTCAAGTTCTAAATCAACCATTGCTCGCAGGCCTCCAGGAGAGAGTAGTTATGGCATCCGCCCCCACAGTTGAACCAACCGAAGCGTTGATCGGCCCATTGAGTTGGCCGGTGAAGCCGAAAGTGAAACTCGGCATGACGGGGGCGGAAGCCGATCTCACAGATACCGAACAGGCGTTCCAAGATATGGCGCACGGTTTTGCCGCTACCGTCATGCGGCCGATCGGTGAAAAGCTGGATCGCTTAACACCAGAACAGGTGATTGCACCAGATTCCCCTTATTGGGAATTTCGTGAGAAGTACCTGGCGCTTGATATCAATCCGGTAACACTGAGCGAACTACCCCCTGCCGACCTTGGGAAGATTCTTCCGATCATCATGGAGGAGTTTGGATGGGGAGATGGCGGCCTGTCCGTGACGATCGGTGCCTGCCAACTCCCTCCCCTGCTCACCCTCATGTTCGGCAAGCAATATCTGCTGGAGCGTTATCCCGTGGACCTGATCGGGTGCTGGGCCATCACCGAACCCGATCATGGGTCGGATGCGCTCGACCCTTCCAAGCAGATATTCCACGCCCAGGGAAATTACGGCCGTCCCAATTGCGTCGCGAAGCTGGTCGGCGACAAGGTCATCCTGAACGGTCAGAAATCGGCCTGGGTTTCGAACGGACCGATTGCGGAGGTCTGCGTGCTCTATTCGGCCGCCGACCGTGGCAACGGCCCTGATCCGGAGAACGGCGTCGTCATGATCGTCCCAATGAACACCAACGGTGTCAGTCGGGGGAAGTCTATCGACAAGCTGGGGCAGCGCCCGCTTCCCCAGGGCGAGATATTCTTCGACAATGTCGAGCTTTCCGCGGACCATATCATCGCCGGACCTGAAGAGTTCCAGCGCGCCGTTTATGCGGTCCATTGTGAGGCCAATGGGCAGATGGGCGCCATCTGGACTGGCTCCGCGCGCGCTGCATTCGAGATTGCCTGGAAATACGCCCATGATCGCAAGCAGGGTGGCGTCCCGATCTATCGACATCAGGCGGTCGCACAAAAGCTGTTCCATATGTATCGCAAAGTGGAGGCATCGCGCGCGCTGACCCGGCGCGTCGCATTGTTCAATTTCACTCAGCCCGTGCCCGCACTCCAGTCAGCGATGGCCGCGAAGGTTACTGCAACGCAGACGGCATTCGAGGTAGCGTCGGACGCCCTGCAAATGCTTGGCGGCAATGGCAATACGCGGGAATATCCCATCGAAAAAATCCTTCGCGATGCTCGCGCTTCCATGATCGAGGATGGCTGCAATGACATTCTCGCAATCAAGGGCGGGTTTCAGATGATGGACCCCGACCTTCTCTAAGCCCGCAGACGACAGGGTCCAATCACCATGAAAATGAATGCGATTGTTGCAGGCGTCGGCATGACGACCTTTGGAAAGCACACCGCCCGTTCCCTCAAGAGCCTCGCTGGAGAAGCCATTGCGGCTGCCCTTGCGGACGCCGGCCTCTCCAGCGCAGACATTCAGGCCGCCTATATGGGCAATGCTGCGGCTGGCACCATCACCGGGCAGGTGTGCATCCCCGGCGAAGTCGTGCTGCGCGAAATGGGGATTGGCGGCATCCCGGTCATAAACGTCGAAAACGCCTGTGCGACCGCATCGACGGCGCTCAACCAGGCGGCCACCATGGTGACCTTCGGCGCGTATGACATCGTCCTTGCCTGTGGCTATGAGAAGCTGACCCATCCGGACAAGGCAAAGACCTTTTGTGTTTTTTCCGGTGCTGTCGATGTACTCGCGATGGACGAGCTTCGCCAACAGATTGACGCGAAGATGGCGGCTGTTGGTATGGAAGTGGATCCGGAAACCGCCGCCAGCCGATCACTTTTCATGGACATATATGCGACCGAGGCAATCGGTCACATGCAGAAATATGGCACGACGCGAGAGCAATTGGCTGCGGTGCCGGCGAAAAATTCAAAGTTTGGCGCGCTCAATCCCAGGGCACAGTTTTGTGATGTCGTGAGTGTCGAAGACGTTCTGGCGTCCCGCGAGATCATCTGGCCACTAACCTTGCCGATGTGTTCGCCCATTGGCGATGGTGCCGCCGCAGTCATCCTGATCAGTGAGCGCAAGGCACGCGAACTGGGGCTTGTCGATCCGGTAAGGATTATGGCCTCCACACTACAGAGTAGTTGGGATTATCCGGCGGGCGAAGAGTCGCTCGTCTTCTATAAAGCCGTTGCCCAGACCTATGAGGACGCAGGCGTCGGTCCTGAGGATCTGGATGTGGTCGAACTTCACGATGCGTCGGCCTCGTCCGAAATTCTCCACACCGAATATCTAGGGCTTTGCGCACCCGGCGAGGGCGGCAGGCTCGTGGAATCCGGCGCTACCGGTCCGGGAGGGCGGATCATCGTCAACCCGTCTGGCGGCTTACTTCGGAAGGGACACCCGATCGGCGCAACCGGCATCGCACAGATCGTCGAGCTGACCGAACAATTGCAGGGCCGCTCCGGAGCACGCCAGACGGCAGGCGCGCGCATCGGCCTGGCGGAAAATGGCGGCGGTTACATCAACGGTGACGTCGCGGCCCTGTGCGTCACAATCTTGAAACGGTGAAGCTATGACGACAATCCCTCCTATCAGTATCGCGCATCTCATCGCCGATCGCGCGGCATGCCAGCCCGATCTGGATGTGCTGACTTTTGAACATGAAGGTAATTTCGAGAGCCGGACCTATGCCCAGCTGTGGGAAAATGCCCAGCGCATAGCTGGCGTTTTGGCCGATCGTGGTTTGAGCCAAGGGGATCGCTTTGCCCTTCTGATCCTGAACCATCCTGAATTCGTCGAGACGATGATCGCATCAGCGATATTGGGAACGGTATTCGTACCTATCGACCCACGCACGCGCGGCGACAAACTCGCCTACATGTTACGCGATTCTGGATGCCTTGGCGTATTGGCTGCGAGCTACTCGCTGCCGGGCCTGATCGAGGCGCTGGCGAAGGCACCTGAAATTCGCTGGGCGATAGCCGTGGACGAAGCCGGGCCTCAGGGCAGCGCACTGCCAGTGTTTAGCCTGCGAACCGCGATGAACGATGCCCCTCCCGCCGAACATCGCGCGATCATGGTGCGGCAGGACGTAGAGCCGATGCAGGTTATGTATACATCCGGGACGACCGGGGACCCCAAAGGGATTGTCATTCCCCATGCTCGTTTCAATGCAGTGTCCGGCCATGGCGAGGCGGTATTCGGATATAGACTGGATGATCGCCCCTACAGCGGATTATCGCTGACCCACGGCAATGCCCAATTCGTAACATTGGCGCCATCGCTCAGGATGGGCCTGCGCGCAGTGTTCAGTCGCAAGTTCACCAAGTCGCGCCTGTGGGACATCACCCGGACGCTCGGATGCACAACCTTCTCCTTACTGGGTGGAATGGTAACGGCCATATTCGCGGAGGCACCCAAGCCGGACGATGCTGACAATCCGGTTCGGCTAGTCATCTCCGCAGGCATGCCCGCCGCGATCTGGGAAGATTTCGAACGCCGGTTCGGCGTCGATGTCTTCGAGTTCTTCGGTGCGATGGAAGGCGGAATGACGATAAAGCGGGTCGGTGAAGGCCCGGTGGGCAGTTGCGGTCGGATTGCCCCCGGCCTTATCGGCAAGATTGTCGATGAAGACGGGATTGAAGTGTCCCTCGGCCAGTCGGGGGAATTGTGCTTTCGGCTGGAGGCCGGGCCGTTTCCACCCGTCACCTATATCAACAATCCCGCCGCGTCCGCGCTGAAGGTCGTGGACGGCTGGTTGCATTCCGGCGACATCGTGCACGCCGATGCTGATGGCTGGATATTCTACGAATTTCGCAAGGGCGGCGGCATTCGGCGGAATGGCGAATTCATAAACCCGGCCTTCGTGGAAAAGGCGCTCGCGCTGCATCCCGACGTCGATGACGTCTTCGTCTATGGCGTTCGCGCCGAACGGGGCGCGCCGGGCGAGAAACATGTCGTCGCGGCCATTGTTCCGCGCGACCATGCGACTTTCGAGCCGGAAAGCCTGTTCGCCTGGGCGCGCGAACGGCTGGAATCAAACATGCAACTGGATTTCGTCCATGTGGTCCATGAAATCCCGAAAACAGCCTCTGAAAAGCCCCAGGAACGTTTTTTGATTGAGGCCTTCACCCGTGATTCCGGGGCCATTCACGGACCGCAGAACAAGAGCAAGGAGTTGAGTGCATGAGTGACATCAAGGTCGTCCTATACGGCGCCAGCGGCTACACTGGCGAGCATGTCATGTGGAAGCTTGCGGAACGCGGCGTGCCCTTCATCGCAGCGGGCCGCAACAAGGCGCGGCTTGAAGCGCGCCTGAAAGCCCAACCCGAACTGGTGGGCGCACGGTATGAAGTCGTGGAAATCGCGCACGATGAGGTAGCGCTGACAGAACTGCTACGCGGCAAGACCGTCGTTCACAATCTTGTCGGTCCTTATATGCAGTTGGGCGAGCCGGTCGTGAAAGCGGCGCTTGCGGCCGGTTGCCACTATCTGGACGCGACCGGCGAGCAGGACTGGAAAGTCTTCATTCGTGACACTTATGGTGCGGCTTTTGCGGCAAAGGGGCTGGTTCTTGCTCCGGCAACGTCCTCGATGTGGACTTCGGGCTTGTTGGCGGCAGAATCCGTGCTGGAAAAGCCGGGGATCGACAGCGTAGACATTCTCTATACGCTCCACGGAATTCCATCCGCTGCTTCAACGCTTAGTTTTATGCGGATGTGTTGCCAGACCCAGTTGAGACTGGTCGATAATAAACTTACGCCCTGGCCGGCGTCGGCACATTTCCAGGTGTCTGTCCCCGGAATCCATCAGGTCCTGACGGCCCTGCCCTGGAGCGGCGGCGGTGAATCGCTGTATTTCGAACATGATCCTCGCGTCATCAATTGCTCCACGCTGGTCACTTTCCGCAACCAGGGGCTGATGACGATGCTGGTACCCAAGATGCAGGAATTCGCCGAGAAATATGCCCATTTGCCCGCTGCTGAGCAGGAGGAAGCAACCAATGCCTGGGCTAATGAAATCGCGCCGCAGGGTGATATGCCGCGAGAGGATTATACGCAGCACCGCGTACTCTTCACATGTCATGGCCGCGGAACCCTGGTCGCACGGTCCGTCGCCATATGGGGCGTTACCGGTTATGTGATGACAGCGGTCATCGGCGCCACCATCATCGATACCCTGCTCCAAGGCCGGCCGAAAGAGGTCGGTTTCCAGTCTCCCGTCAAGGTTGTGGGCGTTCACAGGATGCGATCCGAACTCGAAGCCGAAGGGGTATTCGGCCAGACATCGGTGCTGTTCTGATGGGGCGCGTCAACGGCAAACGCATCTTGGTGACGGGTGGCGGTTCGGGATTGGGCGCTGCGTTCGTAACGCGCCTTGCCGAAGAGGGTGCCCGCCTCTTCATCGCCGATATCGACATGTCGTCGGGCGAAGCCCTGGCGCGCGCGACCGGTGGAACCTTCTTGCCGCTCGATGTGTCCGATGAGGACGCTTGGGTCAGTGCGATCGCGACAGTGGAGCGGGATGCTGGTGGCCTTGACGGTCTGGTCAACAATGCCGGGCTTGCCAGCAGCAAGGGGGGCGAGGACATCGAGACGATCGACCTGACCGATCTGCACCGGATATTCGCCGTGAATGTAGATGGCACGATATTGGGTTGCAAACACGCCATTCCCCTGATGTCGCGATCGGGCGGCGGCTCGATCGTCAATCTTTCCTCGATCGCAGCACTCATACCGGCGGCCTTCGTAGTGAGTTACGGTGCGAGCAAGGCCACCGTGGCGCATTTGACGCGATCGATCGCGATGCATTGCGCCGGCAAGGGCCAGGCCATACGCTGCAATTCAGTTCATCCCGGCCAAGTTCGTACCGCGATGATGGAATCCATCATCGCGCGCATGGGCCAGGACACGAATATGGGCCAGGCCAAGGCCGAGCAGACCTTTCTCGATCAGATCCCCTTGCGCAAATTTCAGGAAGCGATCGATATCGCCAATGCCGTGTTGTTCCTTCTCTCCGATGAGGCACGCTTCATCACCGGCACCCAATTGATTGTCGATGGCGGCATGACACTCTCAAACTGAGGTACATCATATGAATTGCCTGGGGCGCTTTGCAGACAAGGTCGTCGCCGTCACTGGCGGCGGATCCGGAATTGGCGAAGCAATATGCCATCGCATCGCATCGGAAGGCGGACGCATTGCCCTCCTCGACCTGAATATCGAAGCCGCCGAGCGCGTCGCCGCCGTGATCCGCGGCAATGGCGGGAAGGCAGATGCCTATCGCGCGGATGTAACGGACGCTGCTGGGCTGGCCACCCTTTTTGATAGGGTCGTCTCTCATACCGGAGGATTGGACGCGGCCGTAAACAGCGCCGGGATCGGGGGGCCTTTTGTACCCTCGCTCGAATATCCGCTCGACTGGTGGCAACGCACGCTCGACATCAATCTGTCCGGCGTTTTCTACAGTATCCGCGCCGAGCTTCCGCACATGATAAAGGCCGGCAAGGGCAATATTGTCAACATCTCGTCGGTCTGCGGCATTATCGGCCAGGCGGGAACTGCCGCTTATGTCGCGACCAAGCACGCCCTTATCGGACTGACCAAAACCTTGGCGCTCGAATACGGTCGGCAGGGCATCCGCGTGAATGCCGTGGGGCCGACCTATATCCGCACGCCGTTAACGCTGGCCGAGATTCCCCAAGAGCAATGGGCGATGCTGGACGAGCGGCATGCGACGGGCCGGTGCGCCACGCCAGAAGATGTCGCGGCGCTGACGGCCTTTCTGGCATCGGACGATTCCGGGTCCGTCACGGGATCCTTTCACCTGGTTGACGGCGGTTTGACGGCGGGATGACCGACCTGCCGCACCTGAAAGCGATGCGTCTCACTGTCTGCGGAGCGATTGCGACGGTCACGATCGACAATCCGCCCCTCAATCTCCTAGATGCGGTCTTGTTCGCAGATCTGGACCGGCTCGGGCAATGGCTGGAAAGCGATACGGATCTGCGGGTGGTTGTTTTCGAAAGCGCGAACGCCGATTTTTTCATCGCCCATGCCGACCTTGAGATGCTGGAGGGCCTCTCGCGTACGATCCAGCCCAGGCTTTCTCAGCCGTCGCCACACCAGCAAACTATCGAACGGTTTCGAACACTGCCTCAAGTGACGATCGGCAAACTCGAAGGCATTGCGCGCGGAGGCGGGAGCGAGTTCCTCCTTGCGCTCGACATGCGGTTCGGGGCCCTGGATCGGGCAATTTTAGGGCAGCCGGAAGTAGCGCTCGGCTTTCCGCCCGGTTGCGGGGCGACGCAAAGACTGCCTCGGCTGGTAGGCCGGGCTCACGCCCTCGAGGCCATTCTGGGCGGCGGAGACTATGACGCGCAAGACGCGGCGCGGATCGGCTGGCTCAATCGCGCACTCCCAGCGAATGAACTGGGCGATTTTATCGACAATCTTGCAAGGCGGATCGCAAGCTATCCGCGAATGGCCATCATGGCTGCGAAGTCCGCCATTGATACGTCGGCGCCCACGTTGCGCGAAGGTTTATGCGACGAATTCCAGGCATTCCATGTCGCCTATGGATCAGACGACGCCCAGCTTCGCATGAAGCGTGCCATGGCGCGCGGCTTTCAGACAAAAGCCGTCGAGACCGTGCCTCTTGAAAGCTGGCTTGTTGCACTTTCCGACACCGCCATCGACCAAGAGGGAAAAAGCCTGTGATCACCTTGTTCTATTGCCTGCGGCGGCTACCCACCATGAGCATCGCTGAATTTAGCGACTACTGGTTCGGGCCACATGCAGAGCTGGTTCGCAACCATGCAGAAAGGCTCAGCATCGTTCGCTATGTTCAGCATCACGGTGTCGCTCCGGAAGCGGCCCTCGCCATGCAATCTGCACGGGGCCTCGACGATCCCTTCGACGGCATCGCGGAAATCGCGTTCGAGAGTTTTGAAGCTCTCGAGCGTGCCAATCTCAGCCCGGAAGCGGCGCAAGCACAGGCGACGCTCGCCAATGACGAGGATCAGTTCATCGACCGCGCGCGTTCGTCGATCATCTTCGCTCAATCCAGGCCCGTAATCGGCGGTGCCCCGCTATGAGTGGCCGCTTTGATGGCAAGGTAGCCCTGATTACCGGCGGTGGAACGGGAATCGGCGCGGCAACGGCCCGTCGGCTTGCAGCGGAAGGGGCGCGTGTGGTCGTAACCGGAAGAAGGCCGGAGCACATCGAGAAGATCGCGTATGAAACGGGCGGCCGAGCAGTTGCAGGCGATACCAGTTCGCTGGCGCATATCGAGGAAGCCGTCGCCGCCGCATGCGATACTTTCGGGGGTCTGGACATTCTCGTTGCCAACGCCGGCGTCGAGCTGTTCGGTTCGGTCGAGACCGTGGATATCATGGATTGGCGCCGGACGCTGGAGATCAACGTGGAAGGCGCCATGCTGGCGGCGCGAGTGGCGGTCCCCCGGATGCGCCAACGCGGCGAAGGTGCCATCGTCCTGGTGGCATCCGTGGCGGCGCTTTCGGGCGCGCCTCACTATGTTTCCTATCTCACCAGCAAAGCGGCCTTGCTCGGTCTCAATCGCTCGCTCGCTTATGACTTTGGGCCCGAGAATATTCGTTGCAACGCCCTTTGTCCCGGATGGGTAAGGACCGAAATGGCCGAGCGCGCCTTGGGGGAATTTGCCCACGCACAAGGCATTACGCTTGAAGAAATGATAGCAAAAGTCGTGGGTCCTTATCCGCTGCGCCGCATGGGTAATCCGGCGGAGATTGCCGGGACAATCGCGTTCCTCGCATCACGCGACGCGGCATTTATCACTGGGACGACGATCGTAGCGGACGGCGGCGGTGCAATCGTCGATATCGGAACACTTGCCTTCGCATCCTGATGCATGATCGGGCATTCATCTAGAAAGCGAACATACGTGACGTCGGAATCGGACATGGACGCAGCGGCTATGATTGCCGCACATATCGAACTGAACAGCGGCATGGACCGGCTCCGGCAGGTTAGGCCGGAATTTGCAGCAGCCGACGCAGATACAATTTCTGCCATTCTCTCGGAAGCGGCGAAGTTCTCGTCGGCCTATCTCGCGCCGCTTAACCCGATCGCCGATCAAGAGGCGTGCCGTCTCGAAGATGGACGCGTTCGCACCGTGGCCGGACATCGCGATGCGTGGAAAGCTTTTGTCGATGGGGGCTGGCCAACGCTTGATCAATCGGCTGATTTTGGCGGGCAGAATTTGCCGCTCGTACTCTGGGCCGGCTGTCAGGAACTGTTCGATCGGGGATGCGTCGCGTTCGGTATGCTTCCCGGCCCCCAGCGCGCTGCTGCGCATCTGCTGGCAGCATGGGGCGACGAAGCGACAAAATCAGAATGGTTGCCAAAGCTTGTGACAGGCGAATGGGGCGCAACAATCTGCATTTCGGAGGCTGACGCAGGATCGGATGTCGGTCGTTTGCGAACCACTGCAGCGGTGGATGATACAGGTATCTGGCGCATTACGGGCGAGAAGATGTGGATTTCTTTCGGCGACCATGACCTCACACCTCGGATCGGCCATTTTCTGCTCGCCAGGGAAACCGGGCCATCCGGTGGTATAAGCCTGTTTCTAGTCCCCGATACAATCACCAACCCGGACGGTGAGACATCGCGCAATGCGATAGTAGTGCGCCGGATCGAAGAGAAGATGGGCCTGCACGGATCGCCAACCTGCGCGCTGGGTTTCGAGGGTGCCCAGGCTTTCCTTGTGGGGCAGCCGGGCCGAGGCCTGGCGCAGCTCTTCGTGATGATCACGAATATGCGGCTGTCTGTTGGCGTTCAGGGATTGGGGCTTGCATCGCTGGCTGCCGATATTGGGGCGGCTTACGCCGAGGAGCGCCGGCAAGGTGGTTCACCAAAGAGCCCTGCGGTACCGATCGTTCAGCATCGCGATATTCAACGCCTTCTGCTTGGCATGGAAGCGCGGGTCGAAATGCTGCGTGGGCTCATACTGACAGCCGCTATTCAGGCCGACCTCGCGACACATGAGAGCGATCCGGACGCGGCCGCCAGGGCCCGGGGACTGACGCAATGGTTGCTGCCTATCGTCAAGACGACGGGTGGCGAGTTTGCATTCGATAATGCAAATGATGCGATACAGGTTCTCGGGGGGGCGGGGTACACCCGCGAATGGCCAGTGGAACAGATCCTCCGCGATGCCAGGGTATTCACCGTCTATGAGGGAACCACCGGCATGCAGGCGATCGACCTGCTCCACCGGCGCCTATGGAAAGACGAAGGCGCGGGACTGAAGCTGTTTTTGCAGGATGCCCGACAATGCGCTGCCAGATGCGCCGCACCTGACCATGTTTCCGCGCTGCAATGCTTCGATCTTCTGGAGGATGCGGCGAAGCAGCTTGGCGCGCTTGCATCGTCACCTCGGAATGCGGAAGCGAGCGCAACCGCCTTTCTTCACCTTGCATCGACGTGCGCGCTTAGCTGGATTGCCGTACAGTTAGCGGACCTCGATGGTTCGCCGCTACACGCTCGGCTCGGTATACTGGGACGGTATTGGCTGAAATCGGCAAAGGCACATGCAGACCTGGCCCATAGCCAAGTTCGGGAAGGAGCCACTCTTCTCTCGGAGTTCGATGCTCTGCGCTCCAACAGGAGCATGTGAAATTATCGCTACTGTCTCAAATTGCCGCCCGCGCCGGGAGAACGGCCAGATCTCCTGGGAGCCCCCATGCGTAGTATAACCCATTCCAGTTTTGGTGACCCGGCCGATGTTCTTAAGCTGATCGATGTCCCGCTTCCCGAACCTGCAAAGGGCGAAGTTCGCATCAGAACTACCCTTGCCGTAATCCACAATCATGACTTGCTCACCGTTCAAGGTGCTTATGGGTCTTTACCAATGCTGCCCACAATCGGTGGCAGCGAGGCTGTCGGAACTATTGACGCGGTCGGAGATGGGATTGACCCCGCAAGGATTGGACAGCGCGTTACGGTAAGCGGCGTAAGAGGCACCTGGGCTGAATATTTCATCGCGCCGGTCGCTCAGATCGTTCTTCTCCCTGGCCAGATTGACGACGAGACGGGCGCCCAGCTTACCGCCATGCCCTTGAGCGCCTTGGGCGTTCTTGATTTTTCGGGGCTGCGCACCGGAGACTGGCTGATTCAGAACGCCGCCAATGGCGCGGTGGGAAGGGCCGTGGCAGTTTTTGCAAAAAGGCGTGGCATAAATCTCGTCAATCTGGTGCGCCGCGCAGATTCTATTCCCGAACTGACCGCTGCGGGTATCGATCAAATTGTCGCGACCGAACAGGGCGACTGGCGCGACAAAGTGAACGCGATTGTGGGAAGCGGGACGCTGTCGGCCGCGATCGACAGTATTGGCGGCTCCTCAAGCGATGACCTTCTCTCGGTCCTCGCGTCCGAGGGCCTGTTGATCTCTTTTGGCGCGATGAGCCGTTCACCCGTACAATTAAATGCCGATGCGCTCATTTTCAAACAAGTAACGGTTAAGGGATATTGGATCGTCAAAGTTCTGGAAAAAATGAGCCAGTCAGCGCTTCAGTCTCTTATGGATGAATTGGTGGCAACAGCCGCAAGCGGCGCGCTCCATCTTCCGGTCGATAGCATTCATGATCTGGCCGACTTTGCTACAGCCATTGCTGCGGCGCGAAAAACCGGTCGATCAGGGAAGCTAATGCTCCGTACCGCATGACACCACATTTATCGCAGCGAGCGGTGCATGTTAGTCGCGACTGAAATTAGTCGGCGAGCCTGCAAAAATACACCGCTGCCTCACGCTTGGTCGTGTCCCTGATGGTGCTGGAGGAGCGCCGCACGACCCGCTCCTGAGACGAGGAGTTCCGTTCCGTGAAGTGCCTGTGCCGCGATATAGGGATAGTGCGGATCGGCGAGATGCGCGCGCGCTATCATGACGAGGTCCAACTGGCTCTGCTCGATCGCTGCGTTGGCGATCTTCGGATCAGCGTGAACGGGTCGAACAGGGATGGCATGATCAGACTTTCGCTTTGCGTGCGGCGACGACGAGACCGTCCAGCCAATCCTGATGGCCGTTGATCATCGGGTTGGGCCTGGTCTTCGCCAGGTCCTTGGCCGGTTCGCCGTTCTGCGTTTCCTGCGTGAGGATGCGGACTCGTCCATCAGAGAGGTCCTCTACCAGCCAGGCATGGTGCACGTCGAGCCGCGTCGCGCCATCGCCGGACCAGCCATGCCAGGCGACACGCCCCGGTTCGCCATCCACTGGCGCTACATATTCGACGACCTCGGCCTCAACCGGAAAACCGAAGGTTTCGAAGTAGAAGCGCGTACCCTCCGCCAGCACGGGGCCGGCGCCATCGTGGAAGCGGACGTTGGCGGAGTTCTCGTAATAGCTCGGCCAGCGCCTTGCCTCGGCCAGGAACGGCCAGACATCGACCGCGCTGAGGTCAGCGACGATCAGTTCGTTCGAGGCGAAGTTGGCGCTGAAGCCGGGAAGGTAGCCCTTGGGCCAGAAAATCTCGTTCATGCTGCGGTATCCAGGTGAAGGGGTCGCGCCCCGGCTTCCCCTCAAATGGTCGTCGTGCCATGATAATGCAAATAAGGCGGCTTTGGTTGGAATATCAGTTTGCGTGATATCAGGACGATCGATCTCAACCTTCTTCGCGCGCTCGACGCGGTGCTGGACGAGCGCAATCTAAGCAGGGCGGCCGAGCGGCTCGGCGTAACGCAGCCGGCGGTCAGCGGCATGCTTACGCGCTTGCAGGAAAGTGTCGGCGAACCGCTGTTCGTGCGGTCGCAGCGTGGCGTGCAACCCACCTTGCGCGCGCTCGACCTCGCCGGCCCGGTCAAGCGGATCCTGGCGGACGTCGAGATCCTGTTGCGGCCATCCCGTTTCGATCCCGAGACAGCGTCATTCACCCTCACGGTGGCGGCGACCGACTATGCGCTGCAAGCGATCGTGCTGCCGTTCGTTGCTAAGCTGCGCAGTCTCGCCCCGGGGATCCGCCTCGCCACACGCCCGATCGACGAGGATCGTATCGCGCAGCAGTTCGATCGGGATGATCTCGATCTCGCGTTGATGACGCCCGAGACAGCGCCACCCGATCTACACGCCCGGCGTCTGTTCGACGAAAGCTATGTCTGCGCCATGCGCTCCGATCATCCCGATGCGAGCACGAACGCGCTGTCGCTCGATCGCTTCTGCGCGCTCGACCATGCGCTGGTTTCGCTTGCCGGAGATTCATTCCGGGGCGTGACCGACGATGCCCTAGCACAAATCGGCAGGTCGCGCCGCATAACGCTCTCGTTGCACAGCTTCCTCGCGCTGGCTGAGGTCTTGCGGACGACGGATCTCGTGGCAGTGGTACCCCGTCGGCTCGTCGCCGGTGCCGGGCTTGCATCCTGCGAGCCGCCGATCGCCATTTCCGGTTTCACCAAACTGGCGGCTTGGCATGGGCGAACGCACCATGACGAAGGACATCGCTGGGCGCGCGCGCTCCTGTTCGAGACATGCGGCGTCGCTGGTCAACCGGGCCGATGACCCGCGACGCGTAGCCGCGCAAGGCGAGGAGGCTTCAGGTTTTGATAACAAGCTCGCCCACCAGCAGGAGTGCGAGTGCGATCATCACGATGCCCGAAACCCGTCCGACCGCTTTGGCGGCCTGTGGGCGGGTACGCAGCACCATGCGCGAAGCATTGCCGACCAAAAGATAGACAACGCCGCAGTTTACGATGTGGACCAGACCCAGGCCAACGATTTGCGCCGGGATCGGCCATGACGCCTTCGTGTCGACGAATTGTGGCAGCAGCGCCAGGAACAGCAAGATTACCTTGGGGTTGAGGCCGCTGACGCCGAAACCCTTGGTCATCCAGCGCATTGATGAGATTGGGCCAGCATCGTCACCAGCGACCGGCACCGGTGGATTGGCAACGAGGCCGACGCCCAACCACAGCAGATAGGCCGCACCTACCAGCGTCAACGCGGCAAGCGCGAACGGCACGCTCGTGACCAGTGCGCCGACACCCGCCGCGACGATCAGTGTCGCCACCAAGTGCCCAAGGAGAAGCCCTGCCACTGCGGGCAGGATCGCCCGGTCGCGCATTCCGGCCGAGATGGCATAGGCCCAGTCAGCACCGGGCGTAATGACGAAGATCACCGACACCGCCCAGAAGGCGGCGAGCAGCCCGGGGTTCATCGGAAGGTCTCCGTCGTGCCAGCAGAGTCGTCAGCAAGCGCAGGCACGATCGTCTGCTGCATCGCCGCGCAGAGCCGGTCCTCGCTATCGACGACATCGACGCGCGTGATTATCGCGGAGCGCCCGGCGCGCAGGACAGTGGCCCTTGCCGTCAGCATCGCCCCCGTCGCCGGGCGCAGGAAATTGATCTTATATTCGAGCGTCAGCACGTCGTGTCCGGCGGGCGCGACGCTCATCGCCGCATAGCCGCCGGCAACGTCTGCCAACGTGCCGATCGCGCCGCCCGCGAAGAAACCGTGCCGCTGGGCCACCGCATCACCGAACGGCAGTTCAAGCGCGCATTGCCCCGTGTCCAGGCTCGCCATCCGGCCACCCATACCGAGCAGCACGCCTTGCTTGGCAAAGCTCGCAACGATGCTCTCACGGCGCTCCGCGCTTAGCGCGTTTTTCACGACGTTCACTTGCGCGCGCCCAGGCGATATTCCTCCGCCTCGCCTGGAAAGGTCGCCCCACGTACGTCGGCCGCGTAGCCGGCCACCGCTTCGCTGATCACACCACGCAGGTCTGCGTAGCGACGAACGAATTTCGGCGTCCAGTCGAACAGGCCAAGCATGTCTTCTGTAACCAGGATTTGCCCGTCGCAGGTCGCTGACGCGCCGATGCCGATCGTCGGGCAGCCGACCGCGCCGGTCACTTCGGCTGCCAGCTCGGGTGTGACCCCCTCGACCACCATGGCGATGGCGCCAGCGGCATCGGTCGCGCGCGCTTCGGCCAGCACCCGCTCACGCTCGGCGTCATTACGACCACGCGCCTTGAAGCCGCCATCTAGGTTTACCGCCTGCGGCCGCAAACCAACGTGGCCGACCACGGGAATGCCGCGCCCTGTAAGGAAGGCGATGCTGTCGGCGACGCCTTGCGCGGCTTCGACCTTCACCGCCTGAGCGCCCGTCTCCATCATGATCCGGCTCGCGGTGTCGAACGCCTGCTCCGGTGACCGCTCGTAGCTGCCGAACGGCAGGTCGATCGCGACCAGGGCATGGCTGCTACCGCGCATGACTGCCTGACCGTGCAGGATCATCATCTCCACCGTGACGCCTACCGTCGAGGACAAGCCGTGGACAACCATGCCCAGGCTGTCGCCGACCAACAGTAGATCGCAATAAGGATCGAGAAGCTGCGCCATCGGCGCGGTGTAGGCGGTTATACGATGGCGACCAGTCCGGCTTATACAACGGCGCGGGCCTTTATATTGTCAATCCGCCCTACGCCTTCACGCAGGCGCTGCCGCCTCTGCTGGAAGCCCTGCGCGCCGCGCTGGCACCGAAAGGGCATAGGGGCGAGATTACAACTGATTGGTTGGGCTAGTGGCCTGTCCTCTCAAGCTTTTCCGAGCCGGTCCGAAAATGCGCCAGGCTTCTGAACATAGGTTGGGACGAGACTGTCGATTGTAAGGTCGAACAGCGCTCGATCCCTGAGGCGGCAGCGCTGATTAAGGTAAAAGCGGATCTCCCAGATTTGCTTTGGCTTCAGCGCCCGCTTGGCGCCGACCGCGCGCCCAGCGTTCCAGACCGGGCGCTTGGGGGATGCATTCAAGGTTTCAGACATTTCCATGATCATTCTCCAATTGGCCAAAATTGGCCACTCCGAAGAACGGCTGCAGACCTCCAGGGGAAATTAGTGAGGCTTGAAGCAAGCCGCGCTTCGGAAATCGTAGAAGGCGTCGGCTGCACAATGGCCACTCTTCGCGGGAGCAGGTCAAGGACGATTTGACAACCTTTGCCAATCTTTGCTATTTTCTTGGCCTTGGAGGTTGCCATGGCTACGATGAATATCTCACTGCCCGATCCGATGAAGCAATGGGTCGAAGCGCAAGCTGACACTGGTCGGTATAGCAATGCCAGCGACTATGTGCGCGATCTCATCCGCCGTGACCAAGAACGCGCCGACAAAGTCGCGGTCATGCAGCGCCTTGTCGATGAGGCCCGCGCCAGCGGTTTGAGCGACGAGACGATGGCGGACATCCGGACGCGAGCGATCAGCCAGGCTGGCTTGCAAGCCTGACCGTGCCTCGCTTTCGCTTAACGCGCGCCGCAGCCGACGATCTGGCAACCATCTTTCTCAAAGGCATCGAGCAGTTCGGACTACCTCAAGCCGACACCTATCACGAAGGTCTGAGCGCGATATTCGCGTTTCTTGCCGAGTATCCCCAGGCTGCTCGATTGCGGGAGGAAATATCGCCTCCCGTCCGCGTGCATCCCTACAAGGCACATCTGGTGATTTATGACGTGGGAGATGAGGACGAGGTCATCATTCTGCGTGTCCGGCATGGCAGGGAAGATTGGATGCCCTCGAACTACGACGGCTAGCCGTGGCAAGGTAGGTGCCTGCGGCCAATCCGCAGAGATCCCCACCCTACTTGGCATTTCTCCTGCCGACCAAATTACGTCATTGCGACGCGCGCGCGAACGGCAGGTTAGTTAGGAAGCTGCCGGAACGGATTTCACCTGTTTGTCGGGCAATAGCCGATTGCGGAATGCCCAGACTGCACTGCGTAAAGCCCTGGGCAGATAACAGACTGACATACAGAATGGCAGATAGTGGCCAATACTGATCCATGATCGAAGACGATAAATGCCATGTCGGCCAAAAATTTTGACAGTGCTAATCTGCAATTGTGAACGATTTTCGTTCTTGTCGACCAGAGTCGGACGTCGCCGGATAGGAAAGGATACAATTCCTGCTATCTTATTCCTTCGGGATCGACTCGGTTTGGGACATGGGCAAGGACAATGGAATGTCGTTTACAAAAACAGTCATGTTGAGCACGCTCTTGATGGCGGCTCCCGCTATTGCCCAAGCGCCACAACTGAGCCGCGCCGAAGTTGCACAGCTTTATGGAGTTGGAGGCTTTTCGATTGTGAGGAACGCGCCGTCCAATGGCTGTGGCGAACCTGCCAAGCCCATCATCACCTTCGTCGACATGAACGGAGACAAACGTTTGGAGGCACTCTTCATAGATCGTGGCATATGCTACCTCCCGGACAAGGCGTGGGCCAGCATCGCTGCCAAGGGAGCAGACGGAAAATGGCGGCAGATTTTTGGCCAGAACGGCACGGTCAAAGCCGTTGCGACGCGCTCCGGTGGCTGGCTAGACCTGCAATGGACAAGCAATGGTCGAACCCAGCCGTTGCGTTATGATGGCATCGCTTATGTCGGATTTAGTCCCGGATCGACCACGAAGCCGGTGCCTGTTGACCCAACGATACCCGCGCCTTTGGAGGCTAAATCATTCCGCGATGCGGCTATATTCCGAGCCGCCGGGTTCACGAAGCGCGGTCTGCAATGGCGGAGCGACTGTGATGATCCCGGCACGCCATCTTATGGTGCCGGCGCAATAAGCAATCGCAGGGATCTAAACGGCGATGGCCGGGCGGAAGCCATCGTGACGGAAGAAAGTGTGTTTTGTTATGGCAATAGCGGAACCGGATTCTGGCTGGTTAGCCAACAAGCCGACGGAAAGTGGAGAGCTGTAACCAATGGCATTGGGATGCCCGAATTTCTCAAGACCAGAGGCGTGGGTGGATGGCCCGACATTCAAATCGGCGGACCGGGCTTCTGCTTTACCGTAGAGCGGTGGAACGGCTTGAAATATATTCCGAACCGAAGAGAATATCAGGGTAAGCCCTGTAAATAAGGCTCTCAATCATTGGCTGACATTGAGGAACGGCAAACTTCGATGGGGTGGTTTTGCGTCTCGACGCTACCATCTGGTCAGAATACTTGGATGGCGAACAGACTGGGCTCGATCGGCTTGCTGGGAGCGAGCAAGATCAAGAACGCAATGGCGTCAAAGGACACAAAGCCGACTGACGGCAATCACATGATAACCGTCTGGCTAACTATCTATATTGTCTGGGATTTTCCCTACTCTTGACAGTCTCGAGCGTCTCCCGCCTCGGGATGGCGGCGAATCTCGGCCTGAGTGCTGGCCGCGAAGTTGCTAGATTTGCCCTGACGCCACGAGCTTCTCCAAGAGAGCATTGACGCGCGTTTGCCAGCCTGGGCCACTCCCACGCAAATGCTCGACCGTCTTCGCATCTAGGCGGATTTTCACCTCCACCTTGGGGGCGTCGAGCTTCGGGCGACCCCGCCGGGACGGCTTCATTCCGGCCATGAAAGCCGCATCCATCGGCGGGTTGTCGTCGTGAATCTTCGGATCAAATTTGGCCATAATAAAACCTCGCTTCATGCTTCTCTGCCGGACGCAGGCTGATGGCGCGAACCGCATCGTCGTGAGAGCCGTCGGTGAAAGCCAGCACATGCAAGCGATCACCGATCAACCCTATGGCAACGAAACGGACCTCTCCATAATCGAAGCGGTCATCCTCGCGTTCAAAGGCCGTGTCCCAATCGAACCCTTCCGCAGCCTGCAAGGACATGCCATGTTTGGCTATATTCCTCTCGTCCTTGGCCGGGTCGAACTCGATTTCCATATCAATTTCGTACACCCATTAAATGGGTCGCGCAACAATTGTTGTGCACCCAAAAGATCGACATGGGGCGACATTATACCTCCGCTTTTGGCGCCGCCCATCCTGCTCTGGCCAAGGTGTCCGCAAGTGTCGATCGCGGCACATTGAATGTGCGGCTGATCGACGATTTGCTCGCGCCGCTCGCGAGGGCGGCTAATATCTGCTCAAGCTTCTCCACATCAATCTTGGGCGGACGACCGCCGCGACGGCCTCGCCGTCAGGCGGCGGCGAGACCCGCCATGATGCGTTCGCGTGTCAGCGCCCGCTCATATTGAGCGAGCGCGCCGAAAAGCGAGAAGAGAAGTTCGCCGTGCGGGGTTCCCGTGTCCATCTGCTCGGTAAGCGAATGGAAGGAGACGCCGCGCTCTCGCAGATCAGTCAGTATCGAGAGCAAAAAAAGCACCTTTGCCGGATATATTGCGTTCACGCGCTACCCAAGCAGGTATGCGATGTCGGCCTCGGTCAGCTTGGCCCGGATTGCACTGTCACCCTCCCAGAGCATAGCGGCAAGCGCTCGTTTTTTGTCCTGAAGGCCGAGTATCTTCTCCTCGATTGTGCCTTTGGCGATGAGGCGGTGGACAAAGACGGGCCTAGTTTGGCCAATCCGGTGCGCACGGTCGATGGCCTGCGCTTCGACCGCTGGATTCCACCAGGGATCGAACAAAATCACTGTGTCAGCAGCGGTAAGATTCAGACCGGTTCCCCCAGCCTTGAGGCTTATGAGGATGACGTGAGCTTCGCCGGCCTGAAATTTGCGCACAGGGGTGTTGCGATCCTGCGTCGCACCGCGGATTTCAACATAAGTTATGGCCAGCGCGTCGAGTTCGGGCTTGATCAGGTCGAGCATGGACGTGAACTGGCTGAACAGGATGATCCGTCGCCCTTCGCGCAGCAGTTCCGGCAGCATCTCCATCAGCCTGGCGAGCTTTGCCGAGCCGACGGCCTTGTCCGAGCCGTTGCCGTTCGTTTGCGGTAGAAGGCGCGGATCGCAGCACAGTTGCCGCAGCTTGAGCAAGGCATCGAGGAAGACGATCTGCGAGCGCAACAGACCGACGCGGGCAATCTCGTCGCGCACCCGCTTGTGCATAAGCAGGCGCAAACTTTCGTAAGCGGCCAGCTGTTTCTTTTCGAGGTCGACCCACTCTTGAATTTCCGTCTTGTCGGGCAGGTCGCCGGCAACTTCATCTTTGGTCCGGCGCAGCATGAAGGGCCGGAGGCGGCGTCGGAGCATTGCTTTGGCGGCAGGATCATCATCCCGCGAGATCGGACGGTCGAGCACGCGTTTGAACTGTTCAAGTGAGCCGAGCAAGCCAGGCGTGACCAGGTCGGTCAAGCTCCACAGGTCGGACAGCTGGTTTTCTACTGGCGTGCCCGACAAGGCGATAACCTGTCCTGCTTTCAGCGCCTTTGCCGCCTTGAAGCCAGCTGTTTTGGGGTTCTTGAGCGTCTGGGCTTCATCAAACAGGATGAGTGACAACGTTTGGGCGGCAAACTGCGCGGTGTCGCGCACCAACAGGGGGTAACTCGAAACGATGATGTCGGCGTCACCGAACTGGTCATGCAGGTTGTGCCGGTCATTGCCGTGCCAGAGAACGCTGCGCAGTTCGGGAACAAAGCGGGCAATTTCTGCCTGCCAGTTGGGCAGCACCGAGGTCGGGCAGATGATCAGCGCGGGGTCCTCCAGCTTTCCCGCGGCTTTCAGCGTAGCGATGTGCGCCAGGGCCTGGACAGTCTTGCCAAGCCCCATGTCGTCCGCCAGCACGCCGCCAAATCCAGCGCTGTGGAGCACTTGCAGCCAGTCCAGACCGTGCTGCTGATAGGGGCGGAGCTCTGCTTTAAAGCTCGTCGGCGTTACGGTCGGCTGCAGATCGATGCGGGCAAGGGCGCGGGCAAGTTTGCGCAAGTCATCATTGCCGCGCCAGCCAATGCGGCCTGCGCTCGCCGCTTCGAGATCGGCCAGCACGGCGATATCGCTACGCGGCAGGCGCAATTTTCCTGATGCCTCACGATCGTGGAGGGCAAGCTCGAGCAGCATCGCCAGCACCGGCCTGATCTGTTCGATAGGCAATTGCGCCAGCTTGCCCGGGCGGATCGCGATGGTGATACTTTCCCCAGCCTGGTCCAGCAATTGCGGGCCGAAGCGTGCCAGTAGCTGTCGCAATATGGGCAGGATGTCGACGACTTGCCCATCAATCCGGGCACCAAGGCTGACATCGAACCAATCCATGCCCGATGTCGTGACATCGAACTGCACATCCTCACCGCCGACCTCTGTGATGGTGAGCTGCCATCTGGGGCCATATTCGATGCGCCAGCCGTCGGTACGCAACGTTGGCAGCGCGGTGTGCATGAACAGCGCGAAATCGGTGGCTTTTGCCAACGCGACCGGGGCAAAATCCCATTGCAGCGCCGGTTTGGTCTTCAGCTCTGGAAAGTCATCCAACGGGATGAGGCCATGCGCAAACATCTGGTCGAGCGCCCGGGTTTCTGCCGCAAGGTCGCGTCTGAAACGGATAAAGCCCGCATCGCTGTTGGTTATGATCTCTGCTGCATTTGCGTTCGGCGTCACGCGGTATCCCGCATAATCAAAGCTGATCCGCACGCAGGCCATATCAGCCTTGTAAGTGGGCGATGCCTGATAGCCGCGCCGACTCGGCATGATGGCATCGACCTTGTCTTGAACGAAGGTCAGCACCGGGACCGGGTGTATAGCGCCCAAGTCCTTGAGGCCCGTGAGCGTTGGTGCGGGTACGTCAGCGCCAGCGATGTCTTCCCAATGGATTGCTAATTGCGCTACGGCATCGGGCGGCACCGGGGGCATCAGCAACACGCGCTGGGCCAGCGCTGGATCAGTGATGCCTGTCACACGGTGCACCGTTCCGGTGGCGTCGTCGATAATGACAGGTGGTGCCGTTGCGAAAAGCAGTTGCCCCTCGGCCAAGCCCTCCAGCGATGGGCGTTGTTCGCCGTTTGTAAGGCTCTTCCAGCACCATCTCGCCGTTTGGTCTTCGCCCCAATGCAAGGTAGGCCCATCGGCCTTTCGCCAGCGTGCCCGGCCGGTCGCGATCGCCTTCTCGACCAAATCGCTTCCCGCCAGCCCTTTGGGCGAGGTGTGCGTGTCGAGATCGCCGGTATAAGGATCCATCCGGCGCACCAGCCATTGATCGACCGGATCCAGTGGCATCTGGCCGCTGCGCAACTGATAGGCATTGGGTTGCTGCCATCCGGTCTGGCCGGTGCCGCTCTGCCCCATTATCCAGGCCGCAATGGCCAGGCGCTGCGCCAGAATCTGTCCCGATATTGGCAACGCCTTGCCCTTGCGGCTTTTGCCGTCGTGCAGGGCGCGTGGCGAAAAGACGTAGGCCAGATCCACAGTGCCGCGTGCGCGCACGGTTGCTTCGGCCTGGGTTTCGCTCAACCATTGCAGCAAGGGCGCGGGCAGTGAAGGCGGCTTTGAAGCGGCGTTCGGCACTATGCTATGCTGCACCGCACCTGATGGTCCGTCAGCGTCTGACGCAGCGCGTGCTTGTGCGGCAAACAGCACGGCGGCACCATGCTTGCAATCGAAGCCGACCGGGCAGGTGCATTCGATCAAAGGTTCATCGTCTTCGCCATCCAGATCAGTGAAGGCAATCGTAACCTCATACGGGTGTCTGGCACTGCCTTTGACGGCGGCGATGATCAGCGCCATGTCCGTGTCAATCGCAAGGTCGCTCACGCGGCCTTGCTGCCAGTAGGCATAGCCCGCCGTGACCATATTCTTGGTCTGGACGGCGTTTGCTATCAGTGTCGAGGTTATCGGCGGTATCATCGCCCACAGCATTGCCGATGATGTCGGGTCTGATCAAGAGACCGCGCATCCGGCAGGAGGCGCTATATGGCCACGACATATGGAGACTATGATAGCAGGAACGTGGTCTAATTTCTTGAGCAGCGTCCTTTGCGCGGCGACAACTACGATGGCCGGTTGAGCGGCGACTATGATGGCCGGTAGGATCGGTTGTCTGGTCTGATCGTAGGGAGGGGCGCAGCCCCGACCGGAGAGCGGACCAGACAACCGGTGGCGATCTTTTTCCCCTTCTTTCGGGGGGCAGATCGGGGCTGTGGCGGGCGGTGGTATCGGAACACTCATCGAACAACGAGCGATGGGTTTGCGATGCCGGGCCACCACATTTCCGATCAGCAGGTATTTCTCTTCATGACCCATCGTCGCCAACACACCCAGGCCGTCGCGGCTGCCAAGGCCGGTATCAGCGAACGCAGCGCACGCCGGATCGAGAACGATCCGCAGCTTCCGTCCCAGAAGAAGAAGGAGCGCCACTGGCGCACCCGCGCCGATCCGCTCGAGCCATTCTGGCCACGTATAGAGGAGTTGCTCCAGATCGACGGTATCATTGCCGTCACGGTCTTCGAGACGCTCCAGGACGAGTTCGGCGAGGATGCTGTTCCCGATGCGATACGACGAACACTGGAACGCCGGATCGCCCGCTGGCGGGCACTGCACGGCGGCGAGAAGGAGATCTTCTTCCCGCAGCATCATGAGCCCGGTCGGCAGGGCCTGTCGGATTTCACGGTATGCGACAGTCTCAAGGTCACTGTTGCCGGCGAGACCCTGGCCTATCGCCTCTACCACTTCCGCTTGGCGGCGAGTGGCTGGGAGCATGCGGCTGTCGTGCTGGGCGGGGAGAGCTTTGCCGCCCTTTCGGAGCACCTGCAGGATGCGTTGTGGAAGCTGGGCGGTGCGCCGGCCGAACACCGCAGCGATTCCCTGTCAGCCGCCTACAAAAACCTCGACGCCGATGCGCAGCGGGATTTCACCCGAAGCTATGACGAGCTGTGTCGTCATTACCGCATGCTTGCTACCCGCAACAACCGCGGCGAGGCGCACGAGAACGGATCGATCGAAGGTCCCCATGCCCATCTCAAGCGACGGCTCGATCAGGCCTTACGCCGGCGGGGCAGCCGCGATTTCGTCAGCATCGAGGCCTGGCGCGAGTTCGTTGAGGCGCAGGTCGCCAGACAGAACCGGCGGCATGCTGCGCGCATCGATGCAGAACGCAGGGTACTCAAGGCGCTGCCCGCAAGGCGAACCACCGATTTCGCCATGGTCACCGTCGATGTCACCCGCAACGGCACCGTCGCCATCGATCGGGTTACCTATTCGGTGCCTTCCCGCCTCGTCGGACGGCGCCTCAACGCGCATCTCTTTGACGATCGCATCGAGCTCTTCCTCGGCCCGGACAGGGTAATGTCCACGCCGCGTGTGCGGATCAGTCATCCCCACCGGGGGCATAGCATCGATTTCCGGCACATGATCGGTAACCTGCGCCGCAAGCCCGGTGCACTGCGCAACCTCGTCTACCGCGAAGCCCTCTTCCCCGATCACGCCTACCGGCGGGCCTGGCAAGCCTTCGATGCCCAACTCGATGGACGGCAGGCCTGCCGCGATGCCGTCGCGCTGCTCGATATCGCCGCCAGGGGCGACTGTGTCGACGTGCTGGCCCGGCGGATCGATGAGGCTCTCGACAGCGGGCGCTTGCCCGATGTCGATGCGCTCAGGGACGAGTTCCTGCCAACCGCAAGATCGCAGCGCGATGTCGCTATCCCGCCACCCGATCTGCACAGCTACAACAGCCTGATCGCCAGCGGGGAGGTGCACTGATGACCCGCACCAAGGATCAGGCCGCCGCCGTACTGCCTACCCTGCTGAAGGCCTTGCGCCTGCCGAGCATCAACCGCAACTGGAAGCGCCTCACCGACACCGCCGATCGCGATGGCTGGCCGGCCGCCAACCTGCTGGCCTCGCTTCTCGAGATCGAGATGGCTGATCGCTCCTCCCGGCGCATCCAGCGCCATCGCGACCAGTCCGGCTTGCCCGCAGGCAAGACCTTCGCCACCTTCGATTTCGACGCCGCCCCCGGCATCCGCAAACCGCACCTCTTGTCCCTCGCCGCCGGTGACGACTGGATCGAGAACGGCGGCAACCTGCTGCTGTTCGGCCAGAGCGGGACCGGCAAGACGCACGCAGTTGCCGCCATTGGCCATGCCCTCATCGACACGGGGCGGCGCGTCCTGTTCTGCTCCACCACCGACATGGTCCAGAAGCTCCAGTCCGCGCGCCGCGACCTCAGCCTGCCCGCCATGCTCGACAAGCTCGACAAGTTCGATCTCATCGTGCTCGACGATCTGTCCTACGTCCGCAAGGACCAGGTCGAGACCAGCGCCTTGTTCGAGCTCATCGCCCACCGCTACGAACGCCACTCGCTCGCCATTACCGCCAACCAGCCATTTTCGGCATGGGACAACGTCTTCCCTGATCCCGCCATGACTGTCGCCGCGATCGACCGCCTCGTGCACCACTCGACCATCATCGAGATGAACGGCGAAAGCTACCGCAAGCGTTCCGCCGTCGCCCGCATCAACGCCGGCGATTACGACCCGCCCAATGGCGCCCCGGACCGGCCATCATAATTGTCGCTGGCTTCGCGCTCGGGAGCACCCTTGCTGAGGCAACGGGTAATTGTCGCCAGCGGCAATTACATGCCAACCATCCCATGCGCTTCAAACCCTCGCTTCCGGCCAGCGCCAGCGACAATTACCCAGCGTCGTAATTGTCGCTCGACGGTTGCTCCTCGCAACAGCAAATGGTAGCCAGAATTCACCAACCGGCGCGGCCACCTATCGGCCATCAAAATTGACGCCGACCGGACACCGTAATCGTCGCGCTACATCCTCAACACAGCCGTTGATATGTCCGCTATGAAGCGTAGCGATCGGTACGGTTCACCTAATGTATGCACATCCAGGCGAGCAAATGACCGACGTTATAAAACGGTCAAGGTAGGGTGCGAGGTGAGGCGTCAGCGTTCCGAGTGTGGATCGGCGTTAAAGCCGAACCCCTGACCAACAGCGCTACCACACTGAAAATCAGATAGAATTTCAGATTTCCCAAGATCATATACAGACTGATCGGGACCCTCGCCACTAGAGCATTTTTGGCGATAAAACAAAGCAGTAGCAGGCAAAATGGGAGGGGGCGCGCGCGTCGACGCCGATTCACAGCGTAAGAATGTCCGTGTCGCTGGTGACCATCGAACTGAAGCCGCGCGCCAACCGGACCCAGATGAAATTCACCGAACAAGCCGTCTTCCTGGGCAAGAACGGTGCAAGCGCGGAGCGGATCGAGGGAACGCACGAAGGTTTCGATCGGCTCATCGCGTTAGTCGCGGCGGAGGTGAACGATGCCGCGTAGTTTCCGTTGGGTCGACATCGCAGCTGCCTTCGTGCTGCTGGCCGCCAGAGCCAATGTGCTGCTTCAGGCTTTACCAGATCTGGGGTCTGCGGCGGTTCACCTGGAATGGGTTTGTCATCCGTTCCGCTCATGCGATGCTCCTTCTGGTCGATACTATCACGCCCGGGGTTCCGCAGATAAAAAATCGCCCCCAAAATGAGAGCATTCACCCTCCCCCTCTCCTCCCCTTGGATAATTGCTGAAAGGTTGGTCGGAAGGCACCCATGCTCCAATCTTCGCAAAGCGCATGAGAGCAACATGACAAGAAGGGCCGATCCAAAGAGCCGCCTGATCCGCCTTCCAAGCATAACCCGGCCACCGCTTGCAAGCTTGCGCAAATTCCCGCGAAATTGCGCACAACTACGTTTAGTTGCGCATTGACTCTTTTAATTGCGCGATTTATCTTTTGCGCAACTAAGGAAGTGATGTGGCACGACTAATACCTGAAGCTGACCTACAAGCGATCGAGGCCGCTTTGGCCCAATTCCCGGATGGTGCGTCAGCAGCGCAGATCACTGGCGCGCTCGCGGAACCTGGTGCCCGTCGCACCCTCCAATATCGTCTTCGCGCCTTGGTTGACGCGGGTCGGCTACGCCTTACCGGCGACGGGCGTTCAGCCCGATATCACCATGGTGATGAGATCATCGCCCAGCCTGACCCAGCCGACATCGTCCCGATATCACCTGAAGGCAGCGCTGTCCTTGCCTATGTGCGCCAGCCCGTCGCGGTGCGACAACCGGTCGGCTATGAACGCAGCTTTCTGGATCGTTACCGGCCCAACGAAACCTTCTATCTGACCCTGCAGCAGCGCGATCATCTGGCTACAATCGGCAAGCCGCAGATTGAGGCCGCAGCGGCAGGAACCTACGCGAAGCAGATATTGAACAGGCTGCTTATCGACCTTGCATGGAATTCCAGCCGTCTCGAAGGCAACACATATTCGCTGCTCGATACGCGCCGGCTGCTGGATTTCGGGGAAGCCGCCGAGGGGCGCGGACCGCGCGAAGCGCAGATGATCCTCAATCATAAGGATGCGATCGAGTTTCTCGTCGCCAACGCCAACGATGTCGGGTTCAATCGCTATACGATACTCAACCTGCATGCGTTATTGGCGAACAATCTGTTAGCCGACCCGACCGCGGTGGGGCGACTGCGCCACATCATCGTAGGGATAGACGGTTCAACTTTTCATCCACTGGAAGGTCCGGGTCTCATCGAGGAGTGCTTCGATCAAATCCTTGCCACAGCGGCGGCCATCGACGATCCATTCGAGCAGGCCTTTTTCATGATGGTGCAGCTTCCATATCTTCAGCCCTTTGACGATGTGAACAAACGCGTATCACGCCTCGCCGCCAATATACCCATGATCCGGGCGAACCTTGCGCCATTGTCGTTCACCGAGGTTCCAGGCGACCTTTACACGCGTGCCACGCTTGGCGTCTATGAACGCAACGACATAACATTGCTGCGCGACGTATTCCTTTGGGCCTATCAGCGATCCGCAGCGCGCTACGCCGCCGTTCGTCAATCAATGGGTGAGCCAGACCCCTTCCGCCTGCGCTATCGGGAACAGTTGCGCGATGTCGTTCGGGATGTTGTGCGCGGCGCCTTGAGCCGACAGGCAACGCGCGCGCATCTGGTCACGACGTCTCGTGAATTCATCCCAACGGCCGATCAGGACCAGTTTGCCGAGGTCGCAGAAACGGAGTTGCTAGGCTTGCATGAGGGCAATTTCGCGCGATACCTGGTCCGTCCGTCGGAATTTGCTGCATGGCAACAAATCTGGAATGCAGTCTGATTGCCACGCTTACCTCAATGGCTTGCATTGGGACATTGCCGACTGACCGCTTCCGAGCTTCGACGCGGGGACATCGGACGTCAAACAGCTCGTCTGAGGCCGCTATTGGCCGCGTGTATTCAATAACTAATTAGATTGGGCTAGGTGCGTCAGATACTGGGTACCCCAAGTCATGATATTTGCTCAAAATAATGCGGATGAAGCCGATGATCTCCGGCGAGAAGTCGCCGATCCGATGGCTCATGATGATCGGCGATGCGGCGGGGTTCACCAGCTCGACGTAGCGCACAGCATCAGGCTGTGAGCGTCGCATCGACTCCGGAATCACGGCTACGCCTTCCTCCGCCGTGACCAAGCCGAGTGCGATCTGCGACTGGCGCGCCTCGTAAGTGGCGTGTGGCTTCAGAACGTCGTCGGCAAAGCCGGGGCGGGGCTGGCTGTCCCCACCCGTATCGTCCTGCGCGGTGACACAGGTCCGATCGATAACCTGCTCCCCTACAACTGAGTCGATAGCCGCGTCACCGCCCGCGCCGTCATCGATCAGGCCGCCTAACGCCTGCCAGTGGGATTGATCTAGCGCTTACACATGTCCAAAGTGACGACTGAACTTCGTGACGGGGTGAAGGTAGGAACGCTGGGTAGCCGGCTACGCGTTGCGCAACGTCATGTAGTCGATCATACGACGGCGCAGCGGGCTAACAGCTGTTGTGGTATCAGCGATGAGGTGGTTACGCATCAAAGGTTGGCCTCACCGACCAAACCTTCTCATCAGGAGGCCATTACAGCCAATACCTACGCATCTCCCACGTCAGCGGGTTTGTTCAACCCTTAGATTCTTATTTCACGCTCGATGCTCTAGCCCAAGTTGAACAGTGCCAGCGGAACACGCAGAGAACGTGAGCTAGTAAGTATCTGATATTGCTGGGCGTGGATTTGGTGGCAAAACCGGGTGTGCTAACAACATTTTGCCTGTGACTGGCGGCTTGGTTTATTTTTACGGGTGCAGGCAGTAACAACCTGCCTATGTATGTCGTCGAACGAGTCGCGCGCGGGCACCGCTATCTGTACCTGGTCGAGAGCGTGCGCGAGGGCAAAGCCGTCCGCCAGCGCACGATCAAGGCTCTGGGCCGTAAGGATGTGCTGGCCGCCAGTGGCGAACTCGACAGGCTGGCCGCCTCGATCGCACGTCACGCGGGACGCAGTGTCATTCTGTCTGACATTGATGCAGGCCGGATCGCAGCCCGCCGGATAGGCGGTCCGCTGCTGTTCGGGCGCCTGTGGCAGCGGTTTGGCATCGATGCTGTAATGGAAGAGGTGCTGGAAGGCCGCCAGTTCGGCTTTGCCGTGGAGCGCGCCGTGTTTGTCGCCACACTGCACCGCCTGTTTGTCTCCGGCTCGGACCGAGCCTGCCTGGACTGGATGGAGAGCTACGCCATCGACGGCAGCGAGGATCTTGCCCTTCATCACTTCTATCGCGCCATGGCCTGGCTCGGCGAGGAGATCGAGGAGAAGACAGAAGGCGCATTGGCACCTCGCTGTGTGAAGGACGTGATCGAGGAGAAGCTGTTCGATCGCCGGCGGGACCTGTTCACTGATCTCAGCCTGGTGTTCATGGATACGACGTCGCTCTCGTTCTACGGTGCAGGCGGCGACACGCTGGGTCGGCGTGGTCATTCCAAGGACCACCGGCCCGAGCTTGCCCAGATGATCCTGGCCGTGGTGATCGACGCCGAGGGGCGTCCGATCTGCACCGAGATGGTCCCGGGCAACACGGCCGACGTGAAGGTGCTCATGCCCATCGTCACGCGCCTGCGTACCCGCTTTGGGATAACCCGCTCGTGCGTCGTGGCCGACCGCGGCATGATCAGTGCCGGTACGATCGCCGCCCTTGAAGAGCTGGGGATGGAATACATCCTGGGTGCGCGAGAGCGCACCAGCAACGTCATCCGCGATGTCGTGCTTGCCGACACTGCTCCGATGGTGCCCCTGGTCCTCGAGCGACAGGCAGGAGACACCCAGCTGTGGGTCAAGGAAGTGCGCGTTGGCAAAGGCGCAGATGCCCAGCGCTACGTCGTCACGCTCAACGAAGCTGAGGCAAGGAAGGACAAGGCCGACCGGCAAGCGATCATCGATGGCCTCCAAACCCAGCTGAAGAAGGGCGACAAGGCCCTGGTCGGTAACTCAGCCTATCGCCGCTATCTCAAGGCCAGCGGCAAGACCTTCGAGATCGACATGGGAAAGCTTGCCGACGAGGCGCGCTACGACGGCATCAGCGTGCTGCGCACCAATGCCCGGATCACCCCGCTGCAGGCCGTCATCCGCTACCGTGACCTGCTTCAGGTCGAGGCCCTGTTCCGGGTTGCCAAGGCGAGCTTCGATACCCGTCCCATCTTCCATCAGTCCGATGCCGCTATCCGCGGCCATGTGTTTGTCTCGTTCCTGGCCCTGACGCTGGCCAAGGAACTGACCCGCTTGTGTCAGGAAAAGGGCTTGCAGCCCGAATGGCAGCCGCTCCTCAACGATCTCGATCGCCTTCAGGAAGCCACCATCGAAAAGGACGGCAAGGTCATTACCACCCGCACCCACGTTTCGGGCCAGGTGGGGAATGTCTTCAAGGCAACCGGCATCGCGCTGCCGGCCAATATCAGCGAACTGCCGCCGCGAACCTGAGCCTCTGCAAGCTCAACCAAACCCAAAAATGTAGTGGTAACACTCGCGCCGGTGCGTGCATGTCATTGAACAAAAATGCCTTTTCCAAAAGCACTGTTCAAGTTGGGCCTGGCGATCCTTCGAAGCGGTGGAATACGCGGCCCTCGAATGGGTCGACTGCTTCAACCATCGCCGCCTGCTGGAGCCCATCGGCAACATCCCGCCCGCCGAAGCCGAAGATCAATATTATGCTGCCGCAAACAATATCGATATGGCAGCGTGATTCACAATCCAACGCCTCCGGCAGACCCGGCGCGGTTATTGTAGGCGCGAACGCATTTGTCGGGCACGAACGGGATGAAGGCAGGTAGGGAACATTTCGCTGAATACCGCGGCAGGTCGATCGCCGTGGCGCGGCCGACGCTGTTGCCCGCGCCGGTGACGATCGCGACCTTGCCATCCAGATCCCGCATTACGCGATCTCCGCAATCAGCCGCGCAGTGTCATGATCCTCATATGCAGTGGTCAGGCGAAAATGATTCATCACATTGATTTCCCATCCGTAATTTACCACCGGCGTCGTCAGCCAGCCGATATAGACACCCCACATCAGGCATCGGCCAAATTCGGTTAAACTGTCTTCGAACGAAGGGACATTAGCGACGCCCTCCGCGGCCAGCCGGTCGAGATAGAAGCGGACCAAATCCTTCTCATGGGCGCGGCGGTCCTCCACCGAAAGGGCGGTCGTCACAAGATAGCTGACATCGTGCATGTGGTACCCGCGACAAGTGAGCTGCCAGTCGAGCAGGCCGCCCGATCCATCGGGCAGCAGATAGGTGTTGCCGATATGCATGTCGCCTTCGACCAGCGTCTGCGGCAGGCTCTGTTGGTGCCGGTGCAGCGCGAAGGTGCCGTTGCGGAGGTCTGGGCCGGTGGTGCGTAGCCGCTGCACCATCTCGCGCTTGAAGGACACGGTGTCGATCTCATGCTGGATCAACGGTTCGGCCCCGAACATCATCAGGTCCGCCACCTTGCCCTCGACATGGCTACCAGCCCAGACGAGGTCGCCGCCCGGGCGCAGGCGCGGGCTTTCCCAGAAGCGGGCATGTAGCTTTGCCTGTTGCGACAGGATCGAGCGCACGCTGTCCAGCGCCACCGGCGTCAGCACATTGGGGAAGGTAGCGCCGCGCAGGGTCAGATCCTCCAGCACGATCGCGAAGTCGCTCGAATCTGCATCGAATCCCGCGCCGAAAGTGCGGGGCGCTTCCAGGTCCAGTTCGGGGCGGACGCGATTGTAGAAATTGACCTCATTCTCGTAGAGAGGCGCCAATATCTTATCGACGCCGCGCGCGACCTTGATCACCAGCCGTGTGGGCAGGTCGGCGGGGCTACCCGCGCCATAGCGGACGTCGACGACCACGCGCCCGGCGGTCGACACGAACTGTTCGCCATAGGTCTTGGCCTCTACCGTGCTGACCTGGGCTATGCGCACGTCCGGAACGGCCTGGGCCATGAGCGCGGTCAGATAGGCGGGGGTAATGTCGTCCGCAGAGGTGGGATGCGCCAGTTGTGCAACCATGATCGAAATCCTATCCTGTTTTTCTTTCTCGAGCAGCGATGTCTATCCCGCCATGATCCCGCCATCGACAGCCCAGCAGGCACCATGCACGCGTCGCGCCCGGTCTGAGGCTAGAAACAATAGTGGCTCCACCACATCTTCGGGTGGGCAGGCGGGGCGCATGCCGGTGTAGCGCGCCAGCAGCTTGGGGTCGGCGAAGTCGGGGAAGGTCATGCCCTGCGTCATCTCCGTCCGCATCGGACCGGGGGAAAGGACGTTGATCCGCACGGGGCTGTCCATCATTTCCATCGCCAGCGAGAGGGTCATTCCCACCAGTCCGAATTTGGAAGCGCTATAGGGGACCAGATAGGCCTGCCCCTTGAAGCCCGCCGTCGATGCCACACTCATGATATTGCCATGGCTTTCGACCAGATACGGCATGGCCGCCTGTATCAGGAAGAAGGGTCCTGATAGGTTGGAGGCGATGGTGTGATGCCATTCCTCCGCCGTGATGGCCGACAAAGGATGGAACATAACGTCGGCAGCGATATTGCACAGCACGTCCAGTTGGCCGAACGCGGCGATTGCACCGGCGATGGCGTCGGCGCAGCCCTGCGGGTCGGCCAGGTCGAAGCCCAGTTCGACACATTGACCGCCCGCGTCGCCGATCTGGCGGGCCGTTTCCTGCAGCTTGTCGAGGCTGCAGCCAAGCAGGCAAAGGGACGCGCCTTCACGCGCGAAGCCCAAGCTGGCCGCGCGACCAAGCCCCGAGCCTGCGCCGGTCATGAGCACGACCTTATCGGCGAACTCCATCAATATGATCCTCTTCCACACATGCGTTGGCGGGACGAGCGGGCCGTGCTCGTCGGTGATGCTATCGGCATTGGCGGTCTGCCTATCCTTTCGCCGGATGGGGTCGAGCGCTTTACCAGCGGCGGCGCCATTGCGCGCCGCGCTGACGCGCACGTATCGTCGCGTCGCGCTGTTGCGGCATGACGAGCGGGGTGTCGCCGGGAAGGTGGGCGCGGATGTCGGCCGCTGGCACGATCTTGACCACGGGCTCCGGTCCCGAACTGGCACCGGTCCAGCGGAGCATTAGCGATCCCTCGCTGCGCCCGGCCGGGTCCAGCCAGTTAGGCACACCAGGATCGTCGAGCGCGATGACGGCGCGAAAACGACCGTCACCGTCCAGCCGTGCCTGCCCTGCGTTCAGGCTGCTCTGATGGTTGATCCAGTCGATCGTGTTCCACAGCGGATCGTTGAGCTGGACATTCCAGTAGCGCACCTGTTCGGGCACAGCCGTGTCGATGATCATCGCCTCACCCGGTTCCAGCCGGAAGATGCCCTGATAATAATGCTGCCCGGCGACGCCGCCGCGACCGGCCCAGTCGTCATATTCCAGCGCGTTGACGAAGCCCTGCGCCCGTTGCCGCTGGCCATAGCCGAGCGCGAAGGCAGCGTAGCGTTCGACGAAGGCGGACAGGCGGTCGAGCCGATGGTTGATCTCGGCCACCATCATCGGCCCGCCGCCGACGGGACGATCGACCCGTTCGATGGCGATGCGCAACTCCCGGCCCACGCCCCAATCATAATAAGCATGGCGCAGGCCGATGGTGATCGCGCGCGGATCAAGCGGGAACCAGTCGCCGTCTTGGTCATCGGGCCGCTCACCGCCCAGCAGGATGTCGAACGCGCCTTCCGGTCCCAGCGTGCAGGTGTCTAGGTCGATCATGCCGACCGAGGGGCCGAGATCCTCCATCGGACCCAGTCCGCCCGCCACCAGATCGAGGAAGACGAACACGCCATCGCCGCGCATTCCAGACAGGCGATAGGTGCCGCTGCCGTCGATCCGCGCCGCGCCGTAGATGAAGTCGGGGTTGACCCCGACTGTGTTCAATATGCTGCTGACTGAAGGCACGAAATCGGGCCGGTCGGGATCGGCAAAGGCCGTCTGGTAGCCGGTGGCGAGGATCGCGAACAGCAACCGATGGGCCTCCGCCCGCGCCTGGGGGTCTGCCGGGTCGGCCAGACGGTCAAGGACGGCGTCCGCCCCGACCATCCGTTCCAGCCAGCCCCGCCAGCGGGATGCGTCAGATATAGGCATGGTAGGTTTCGATATATTCGGCGAACTTTTCGCTCACTTGCTGCGACGTCAGGCCATAATCGGCCAGCGTGTAGCTGCGTGGACCATGTTTGCCCGCCGGATTGTCGTCCAGCCAACCAAGGATGCCCTTTTCCGATTCCGGCGTGAAATCCCAGCCGAAATGGTGGTAGGCGGCGCGGATGGTGGATACCGGGTCAGCGACCAGATCCTTGTAGCGCATATCGTATATCGGCAGGTCGGGATGGGCGCGGCGATAGTCCATGCTGCACTTTACCCCGTCCCACCATAGTTGCAGGAACTCGGCGCCCAGCGCGTGCAGGTCCAGATTGTCATAGGAGGGCGCGCGGATGACGCTGATCAGTTGCGAGATGGACGCGATGACAGTGGTCGGGTCGCGATGCGGCTGGATGAAGATCGCGTCGGGATAGACCTGACGCAGCGCGGGCAGCTTGTACATATGCTCTTGGATCTTGAGCACCCAATGCTTGCCCGGATGGCGCCAGCCCAGATGTTGCAGCCACATCTTGTGGACTTCGTAGCGGAAGGTCGCGTCGATGCCCTTGAACCAGTCGTAGAAGCGGGGAAGATGCTGGAACATGCATGGATTGCTGCTCTGGAAGGAGGTCGTCATGAACGACCCGCATTCCTGCGGTATCTTCGCGCCCAGCGGATGCGCCTTGAGCAGTTCATCGGCATCCGCGCCCAGTTGCGCGCGAAGATGTTCGTCGAAGCGGGCGATGCGCGGGTCCTTGTCGGCAGTCGCGGCTTCGGGCGGCGGCGAGGGTTCGGCCACTTCCCACATCAACGGGGTGCGGACCTGCGGATCGCCGTCCATCAGCGCGTGCAGGAAACTGGTGCCGCAACGGGGCAGGCCCAGGATGAACAGCGGCTGTTTGATCTCCACCTTGGCGATTTCGGAATAGCGCGCACGATCATCAGCGATCGCTTTCAATCGCGACAGGTCATCGTCGATGATATGCAGGGCGCGGGCATAGCCATTGGCGTTGAGGGCCCGGTCTTCCTCCATGGAGGCGAGCAACTGGACCAGTCCCGGTCGCACATTTTCGCGCAGATATTCGGGGAGCGGATGCCGGTCCAGCAATGTGTCCGCGTCGGGGAAAAGGTTTTCTCTCAGTATCGATGCCATCTTCACCTCATCCTGTTCTCGTTGAGCGTGCTGATGGATAGAATGGGGGCGTCGACGCGTGGTGGGAAGAGGTTGCGTCAAAGCTGTCGGCTATCGGCAACAAGTGTCGGAAATTGACGTGCGAGCCGATCACTTGGCTAGTTGGACGACAGCCTGTCACGATATTGTTGCGGCGAGCAGCCCGCTATCTGGCGAAAGGCGACGCTGAAGGAAGCGGTGTTGGCGAAGCCGCAGCGCCAGGCGACCTCCTTCACCAGCAGCGATCGATCAGCCAGCAGGTCGTGCGCCAGCGCCAGGACATGCCGGCGACAGAAGGCGGCGGGACTTTCGCCGGTCGTCGCGCGGAACAGCCGTTCATAATGGCGCGGGCTGACGCCGCATTCGGCGGCGAGCTGCGTCACGTCCAGCCGACCGGGCTCTTCGCGAAGGCGGGCGGCCAGGCGATGCAGATAGCGCTGGTCCAGCTTGCCGCGCCGGGCTAAGCGCGACGGCATCTCCTTCGCGAATTGTTGCACCATTTCGGCAGCCAGAGCGACGCTGATTGAATCGAACACGAGCTGCGAACACAGGCCGGGGCTGGCCAGTTCCTGCACGGCGCGGAGTAGTAGCGCGCGCACATGGGCATTGCGCAGGTCGATCGTGTCGCGCAGCTGATGGTCGGACAATTCCATCGGCAGTCCGGTGATTGCGGGAATGTCTATCCGGCAGAAGAGCGACCTTTGTTCACTCTGCCGCCAGCGCGTATGAAAGCCGCGCGCAGCCGGGTAGAAGCGCACCTCTCCCTGTTCCGAAAGATCGGCAGTGGCGGGGGAGAGATAGCGGCCGACGGCAGGAAAGCGGGTTAGCTCGAAATAGCTGCACGGCGGTTCGAAGATGATTTCCTTCTGCTTTCGCCAGTAAAATCGCCGAATTTCAAACCGTGCGCCCATCGCCGTTGTGGCCGCTTCGACGGTCGTTTCAAATTCCTGCGGAAATATGAAATCCAGGCCCATGGCTTCGATAGGACGGGGGTTCGAAGCACGGCTCACAAAATGATCGGCTTTTCCCTGCACAGACGGTCCTCTCACGATCGGCTATCAAGCATTAGATCTTAGCAAAAGACCCGGATTAACCAACAGATACACGATTTGATACGCATGTGTTGGCTATTAGAAAAGCCATTCGGGCGTGTAGTGACAGGGACGGAGAGCGGCCCCGACAGGAATGATCACGCCATCGTTCTTTGCATTGCCTGCATAGAGGCGCATTGGGATACCATCAGCCAGATCATTGAAACTGGCCTGCGTTACGGATTGGGCAATGGCCACATTGCGAAAATATTGCAGGTCGGTATCGGCAACCGTTGACGGCGCGATAGGACTGAGCATTACGGGAGTACATCAATCAGTATGAGTAAGCGTCTGAAGTCTGGCAGGATTTCTGTGTCGGGCTGTGCACCACACCAATTGCTGAAGAACTGCTAGGCGAGCGTCCGCTTATCGCGCACGCCGCCCCGTAAACTGTCACTCCGCAATGGTCCAGTCTTGGGATTCTATATAGGGAAAGCGGACCGGTCGCACTCTGGAACGAAAAATTTGGGGCTGAACGGCGACAAAGGGTCGGCAGTTGCCCTTTTCGGTCACGATTTTTGGCTTAGCAATAATTTCAGCAATCTGGGTGCCAGCAACATTTTGCAAGACTGAGACCGTTGCAAAGCTGAGCATTCCGCAGCATGATAGGGTTTGTGGCGGGCAGGCCCTTTTATGGGTGTGCCAAATGAACCAAGTGCCTTTTCCCGTCGAACACCGACGGCCGTTGTCTGTTTTAATTGCGAGTTCGGCAGACGTCGAGCCGCGAGCCAAAAATTCGTCGAGCCACGACGAACTGAGCCCAACCTATCTTGCAATCTGCTGTAATCGGACTCACGATGGCAACCGGTAGCCGTCAGGAGCGACAGCAGTTCCCTCGGCCTGATGAGCCGGTGCTCAACCTTGCCTCCTGCGGCAGCGGCCCCGATCCGCGCCTGGTCAAGCTGGTTCGCCTGCTTGCCCGTCGTGCTGCGCGGAAGGCGTATGTGGAGATGCTGGAGGAGCGCCGCACGACCCGCTCCTGAGACGAGGAGTTCCGTTCCGTGAAGGTTGCTTTATACGCCCGCTATTCTTCCGACAATCAACGTGACGCCTCCATTGCCGACCAGTTGCGCATCTGTCGCCTGCATGCCGAAAAGCAGGGCTGGCAGATTGTCGAGGAATATACCGATCATGCCATTTCAGGCGCTTCGCTACTGCGTCCCGGCATTCAGGCGCTGATCGCAGACGCCAATCGCGGCCGCTTCAACTACGTGCTGGCCGAGGCCATGGATCGCCTGTCGCGCGATCAGGAGGATATTGCCGGGCTGTTCAAGCGGATGGCTTATGGTGACGTCAAGATGGTCACCCTGTCAGAAGGCGAGATCACCCATTTACATATCGGCCTCAAAGGTACGATGAACGCCCTGTTTCTGAAAGATCTCGCCGACAAGACGCGGCGTGGCCTGCGCGGCCGGGTCGAGAAAGGCAAGTCGGGCGGTGGTAACAGCTATGGCTATGACGTCGTCAAACGGCTCGATCCCAACGGCGAACTGATCCGGGGCGACCGCTCCATCAATGACGCACAGGCAAGCGTCATCCAGCGCATCTTTCGCGACTATGTCGCTAGCAAATCGGCCAAACGGATAGCAACCGAGCTGAACAAAGAAGGGATCGAGGCACCGACCGGCGGCACCTGGGGCTTTAGCACCATAAATGGCAATCCCAAGCGCGGCACCGGCATCCTCAACAATGAGCTTTATGTCGGCAAGCTGGTCTGGAATCGGCAACGCTTCATCAAGGACCCCGATACTGGCAAACGGCAAGCCCGGCCCAACCCGGAATCCGAATGGATCATTCAGGACGTGCCCGAACTGCGCATCATCGATGATGCTCTTTGGCAGCATGCCAAGGAGCGGCAAAAATCCTGCCAGGTGGAGCAATTAAATCCCTCAGTGGGCGCCGCAAACTTCCGCGATCGCCGCCGCCAGAAATATCTCTTGTCCGGCCTGTTGCAATGCGGTTGCTGCGGCGGCGGATATTCAATGATTTCAGCGATGATGCTGGGCTGCTCGGCAGCCCGGAACAAGGGTACCTGTGACAACCGCCTCAATATCCGGCGCGATCGTCTGGAAGGGCGCGTGCTTCACGCCCTTCGCCATCATCTGATGGATCCTGCCCTGTTTGCCGAGTTTTGCGACGAGTTCACGCGCGAAACCAATCGGCTAAGGGGCGATGCAGGCGCGGCCATAGCCAGCGCACAGGCAGAGATCAAAAAGATCGACCGGGATCTGGATATGCTTGTGAACCTGATCCTGCGCGGCGGCGCCGCAGACAAGATCAACGCCAAAATGGTAGGTCTCGAAGCGCGCAAGAAAGAACTGGAGCGCGACCTAGCCCAGGCCCAGGAGCCCCCTCCCCTGCTCCATCCCAATATGGCGCACCATTATCGGGCTCAGCTTGATAATCTCTATCAGGCCCTGAAGCATGATGACGAGAACAAGCGCTTCGAGGCGGCTGAGGTCATTCGTTCGCTCATCGACGCGATCATATTGGTGCCAGAAGGTGGAGAACTCAAGATCGACGTGCGCGGCGATCTGGCGGGCATCCTCGCGATTGCGATAGAACGCAAAAAACCCGCCTCGAGGGCGGGTTCTTCGAAGGCTTCGACCCCCTGTGGGGTATCGCAATTTCAGATGGTTGCGGGAGTAGGATTTGAACCTACGACCTTCAGGTTATGAGCCTGACGAGCTACCGGGCTGCTCCATCCCGCGATACCAACGGTAAAAGGGCGACCTTTTGGGTCGCCCTTTTAAGAACAAGTGAATGGGTTTTTGTGTCCTGATATGCGCGTGCTTCAATGCCTGGCGACGCCCTACTCTTCCAGTGCTTGAGCAATAGTACCATCGGCGCAGTCAGGTTTCACGGCCGAGTTCGGGATGGGATCGGGTGGGTCACAGACGCTATGGTCACCAAGCAATGAAGCAGGCGCATATAAGGGGGTTTTAATCGATACCGTGCACGGTGTTTTTGTAATTCATCTAGCTGGCTTAACAACCGACCATGTTCTGACGGCCTGTTTCCAGGGCTGTCATTGATGGTGGGACTCTGCGGTTCATTGCTGAACCGTTTAAGCGCGAATAGGACAATTAGTATCGGTTAGCTTCATGGATTACTCCACTTCCACATCCGATCTATCAAGGTCGTGGTCTTCGACCGTCCTAAGAAATCTTATCTTGAGGGAGGCTTCCCGCTTAGATGCTTTCAGCGGTTATCCCGTCCATACATAGCTACCCTGCTGCGCCACTGGCGTGACGACAGGTACACCAGAGGTATGTTCAACCCGGTCCTCTCGTACTAGGGTCAACTCCTCTCAAATTTCGACGCCCACGGCAGATAGGGACCAAACTGTCTCGCGACGTTCTGAACCCAGCTCACGTACCACTTTAATTGGCGAACAGCCAAACCCTTGGGACCTGCTCCAGCCCCAGGATGTGATGAGCCGACATCGAGGTGCCAAACGATTCCGTCGATATGAGCTCTTGGGAATCATCAGCCTGTTATCCCCGGCGTACCTTTTATCCGTTGAGCGATGGCCCTTCCACGAGGGACCACCGGATCACTATGACCGACTTTCGTCTCTGCTCGACTTGTCAGTCTCGCAGTCAGGCGGGCTTATGCCATTGCACTCTAACAGACGGTTTCCAACCGTCCTGAGCCCACCATCGCGCGCCTCCGTTACTCTTTAGGAGGCGACCGCCCCAGTCAAACTACCCACCACAGAGGGTCCCTGCACCGGATAACGGTGCGAGGTTAGACATCAGAAAACAGCAGGGTGGTATTTCACCTATGGCTCCACATCAACTGGCGTCGATGCTTCAAAGCCTCCCACCTATGCTACACAGCTCTTTCCTAATGCCACTCTGAAGTTGCAGTAAAGGTGCACGGGGTCTTTCCGTCTAACCGCGGGTACTCCGCATCTTCACGGAGAATTCAATTTCGCTGAGCATATCCTGGAGACAGTGGGGAAGTCGTTACGCCATTCGTGCAGGTCGGAACTTACCCGACAAGGAATTTCGCTACCTTAGGACCGTTATAGTTACGGCCGCCGTTTACCTGGGCTTCAATTCAGTGCTTGCACACCTCCTCTTAACCTTCAGGCACCGGGCAGGCGTCAGGCCCTATACGTCGTCTTGAAGCCGACTTAGCAGAGCCCTGTGTTTTTGCTAAACAGTCGCTACCCCCTGGCCTGTGCCCCCCACAAGAGCTTGCGCTTATGTGGGGCCTCCTTCTTCCGAAGGTACGGAGGCAATTTGCCGAGTTCCTTCAGGATACTTCTCTCAAACGCCTTGGTATACTCTACCATTCCACCTGTGTCGGTTTAGGGTACGGTCTATACGGAGGGGCTATTTCCTGGGACGATTTCACAGCCTGGAGCAATCCAATAAGCCCAGACCATTTACACCATCCGTCACACACCTCCAGGCCCACGAATATTAACGTGGTTCCCATCGACTACCCCCTTCGGGCTCGTCTTAGGGGCCGGCTTACCCTGCTCAGATTAGCTTTAAGCAGGAACCCTTGGAATTTCGGCGACAGTGCATCTCACACTGTTAATCGCTACTCATGTCTGCATTCGCACTTCCGATACCTCCACGACCCATTACCAGATCGCTTCAACGGCCTACGGAACGCTCCGCTACCGCGTGATCGTAAACGATCACACCCTAAGCTTCGGTGCATCACTTTAGCCCCGTTACATCTTCGCCGCAGGATCTCTTATTTAGACCAGTGAGCTGTTACGCTTTCTTTAAAGGATGGCTGCTTCTAAGCCAACCTCCTGGTTGTTTTG